>NZ_JBSFOK010000010.1:0-194659 GCF_053587635.1 Streptomyces sp. NPDC003635
GCGACCCGGACGATCTGGCAGCCGGACGCCGTCAGCTCGGCGATCTGCTGGAGGGTCGCGCCGATGTCCGACGTACGGGTCGTGGTCATCGACTGCACCGAGACCGGGGCCCCGTCCCCGACCGCCACCGGTCCGACCTGGATCCGTCGGGACACGCGCCGCTCGGCGATCGGCCGGAGGGGTACCTCGGGGAGACCCAAGGGGATGGCGGTCATGACGTCACTCCCGGTTCCCGTTGACCGTCTCGCGCATGGCGCGCAGCGACTCCTTCAGGGAGCCCATGGTGGCGAGGACGGCGGTGGGCTCGTAGCCGCAGTGCGCCATGCAGTTGGCGCAGCGCGGGTCCTTGCCGCGGCCGTACTTGTCCCAGTCGGTCTCCTCGATCAGCTCCCGGTACGTCGGCACGTAGCCGTCGCTCATCAGGTAGCAGGGGCGCTGCCAGCCGAAGAGGGAGTAGTTGGGGATCGCCCACGCGGTGCACGGGAAGTCGACCTTGCCCTCCAGGAAGTCCAGGAAGAGCGGGGAGTGGTTGAGCCGCCAGCGGCGTCGGTTGCCGCCCGCGAAGGCCTTCTTGAACAGCTCGCGGGTCTGCTCCACGCCCAGGAAGTGCTCCTGGTCGGGCGCCTTCTCGTAGGCGTAGGCGGGCGAGATCATCATCTCGTCTACCTTGAGGTCGTCGTTGAGGAAGTTGAGCACCTCGATGATGGTCTGCGGGGTGTCGGTGTTGAAGAAGGTGGAGTTGGTGGTGACCCGGAAGCCGCGCCGCTTGGCCTCCTTGATCGCCTCCACCGCCTCGTCGAACACGCCCTCCTTCGCCACCGACTCGTCGTGGCGCTCGCGCAGACCGTCGATGTGCACGGCGAAGGCGAAGTAGGGCGAGGGCTTGAACTTGTCCATCTTCTTGCGCAGCAGCATGGCGTTGGTGCACAGGAAGACGTACTTCCGTTTGGCGACCAACTGCCGCACGATCTCGTCGATCTGAGGGTGCATCAGGGGCTCGCCCCCGGCGATCGACACCATCGGCGCGCCGGATTCGAGCACCGCTCCCACGGCCTGCGCGACCGGCATGCGCTGCTTGAGCACTCCGGCCGGATGCTGGATCTTCCCGCAGCCCTCGCACTTGAGGTTGCACGCGAACAGCGGTTCCAGCTCGACGATCAGCGGGAACTTGTCTCGCTTGCGGAGCTTTTGTTCTGCCAAGTAAGTAGCGACCTTGATGGACTGGCGCAGCGGCATGGCCATCTGGCTCACCTCCTGGGGAGCAGCAAAGAACGGTGCCATTCGAAAAAAGCGGGAAGGACCGACCTGAGGACACGGAACGCTGATATTCCCCCGCGCACCGTGCCGATCCGGACCAGTTCATGTTCTGGAGCGTCCACGACCACCCGTACGGCCGCAACGGGGCGCTCACCCGCGCGCACGGCGCTCAGGAGCGTCGCCGCCGACTCCATGTCGACCGCGATCGCGCCGGTCGCGCGCAGATCGGACCGTTCCTGACCACGGACCACGTGGTCGGAGCCGGTGAGCGGTCCGGTGTGCACGGTCCGCCCCGGTACGGCGCGGGCCAGTTCCTTGACGAGCAGCTCGGTCCCGACGCACGCGGTGGTCCCGCGCGGATCCCGGGTCTCCTCGGCGACGACCAGGTCGCCGGGGTGCATCCCGGGGGCGAGCCCCGCGCAGAAGCCGGTGGCCAGGACCGCGGCCCCGGCGAGCGCCGGGTCGGCCAGGACCCGGGTGACGGACCGCTCGGCCGCCTTCGGGCCCATGCCGGTCCGCACCACGGTGACCGGACCGTCGGCGCCGCCGCGGTCGCTCGTGCGCAGCGCGAGGTGCTCGATGCCGAGCGCGCAGGCGATCAGCAGCGGAGCCGGAGCGGGCTGGGTGCTCATCAGCCCCCCTCGGCCGCGGCGAAGGGGTCGCCGTGCACGTACCGGCCCAGCGCGGTGAGTGGGAAGACCTGCCGGTACAGGTGGTAGTTGATGGAGAAGTCCCAGGGAAACCCGGTGCCGGTGAAGTACGGCTCGTCCCAGGAGCCGTCCGCGAGCTGGGTGGCAGCGAGCCAGGCGACGCCGCGTTCCACGGCCTTGGAGCCCTTCTCCCCCGCGGCCAGCAGCGCCATCAGGGCCCACGCCGTCTGCGAGGCGGTGGAGGCACCCCGGCCGCTCCAGCCCTTGACGTCCTGGTAGGAGCGCAGGTCCTCGCCCCAGCCGCCGTCGTCGTTCTGCACGGACTCCAGCCAGGCCACGGCCCGGCGGATCGCCGGGTGCGAGCCCGGGAAGCCGGCCGCGACGAGGGCGGGTACCACCGAGCCGGTGCCGTAGACGTAGTTGACGCCCCAGCGCCCGAACCACGAGCCGTCCGGCTCCTGTTCGGCCAGCAGCCACTGGATGCCGCGCCGGGTGCGCGGGTCGTGGGCGAGGCCCTCGACCGCGAGCATCTCGACGACGTGCGCGGTGACGTCGGCCGACGGCGGGTCGATGACCTCGCCGAAGTCGCAGAAGGGCAGCCGGTTGGGGAAGGGGCTGGTGTTGTCGACGTCGAAGGCGCCCCACGCCCCGTTCCGCGACTGCATGCCGAGGTTCCAGCGCACCCCGCGCCCGATCGCCTTCTCCACGCGCTCCGGGTCGTGGTGCCTGACCCGGCGCAGCGCGAGCACGACCTCGGCCGTGTCGTCGATGTCGGGGTAGTTGTCGTTGTGGAACTCGAACGCCCAGCCCCCGGGCTGCAGTCCGGGACGCTTGACCGCCCAGTCGCCGGGCCGGACGATCTCCTCGCCGAGCATCCAGTCGGCGGCCTTGACCAGCTGCGGGTGGTCGGCGGGGACTCCGGCGTCGGCCAGCGCGATGGTGGCCAGGCAGGTGTCCCAGACCGGGGACTGGCAGGCCTCGATCATCCGGGACCCGTCCTCGCGCCAGATGGCGAAACGGTCCAGCGAGGCCAGGCCCTCACGCATCACGGGGTGCTGGAGGTCGTAGCCGAGCAGATGCAGGGCGATGATCGAGTACACCGCGGGCGGCTGGATACCGCCCCAGCAGCCGTCGTTCTCCTGCCGCTCGATGATCCAACGCGCGGCCGAGCGCATCGCGGCCCGGCGCAGCCCGCGCGGGGCGATCTTGCGCAGCTGGTGCAGCGCCTTGTCGAGGCGCTGGAAGGCGCCGTCCCAACTCACCACGGGAGCCAGGGGCTTGGGCGGGTTGGGGTTGTCCGGGTCGGTGTGCAGCTCGTCCAGCGCGAAGGGGGCGGGCCGCACCGGGCGCTTGGCGGAGACGATCGTCAGCGGGACGATGGTCTGCCGGGCCCAGCAGCCGAAGTCGTAGATGTTGAGCGGCACCCAGGTCGGGAAGTAGATCAGTTCGGGCGGGAGTTCGGGCAGGTCCTCCCACTTCCACCAGCCGAACAGGGCCAGCCAGATCCGGGTGAAGACCCGGGCGGCGGCGATGCCTCCCTGGGCCCTGATCCATTCCGCCGCCCTCGCCATGTGCGGGGCGTCCGGGGTGTCACCGGCCAGCCGCAGGGCGACGTAGGCCTCGATGGTGGTGGAGAGTTCGCCGGGCCCGCCGAAGAAGCTCGCCCAGGTGCCGTCCGCGCGCTGCTCGCCGCGGATGAACAGGGCGGCGGCGCTGGTGGTGGAGTCGTCCCGGATGCCCAGGAACTGACGGAGCAGCAGGTCCTCGGCGTCCATGGTGACGTTCGTCTCGAGGTCGCCCTTCCACCAGCCCTCGACGTTCTGCCGGGACAGCAGGAAGTCGGTGGCGCGCCGGACGGCGCGTTCGGCGGCTTCGTGAACCCCCGCCGCCAGGGGGGTGGTGCTGTCGCTTTCGCTGGCCGCGGCAGCGCGGGGCGGCAGGGCCCCGGTGCTTCCGTCGGTCGTCGCTGTCATGGCTTCCCCTTCGTGCAGTGTGCAAGTGGTGCTCTGCTGTGGGTCCGCCGTCGGCCGGTGCTGCTCTTCCCGCGACACCGGCCGGCGACTACGCGAGGGCTATTCGACCGATAGTGATCATCTCTTTCGTACGACGACGAAGTCGGCGAGCGCCGTGAACTGTGCCCGGACCCGGTCGGGCATGTCGATGGCGTCCAGCGCTTCGATGGCGACGGTGTGCTGACGGCGGGCCTCTTCGGCGGTCCACTCGCGTCCGCCGGCCTCCTCGATGAGGGCGGCACGGGCGGCGAACTCCTCCTCGGAGAAGTTCTCGAAGTCACTGCTCTTGGCGTCGGCGGCGAGGATCTCGCCGAGCCGCTCGGAGGCGCTGCCGCCCGCCGCGAGCGCCGCGACGACCGGCAGCGACTTCTTGCGCTGGCGCAGATCGCTCCAGGTCTGCTTGCCGGTGGACTCCGGGTCGCCCCAGATGCCGAGGAGGTCGTCGACGGCCTGGAAGGCGAGGCCGAGGTGGTAGCCGTACTTCTCCAGCGTGTCGGCGACGCGGTCGCCCGCCCCGCCGAGCACGGCGCCGATGGAGCTGGCGCAGGCCAGCAGGGCGCCGGTCTTGTTGCCCTCCATCTCCAGGCACTCCTCGACGCTCACGCGGTCGCGGTGCTCGTAGGAGATGTCCTGGGCCTGGCCGTCGATGAGGGCCCGGGTGGCGGTGGTCAGCCGGCGGGTGGCGCGGCCGGCCTCGACGGTGCCGAGCTCCAGCAGGAGTTCGTTGGCGAGGGCGAACAGGGCGTCGCCGACCAGGATGGCCTGGGCGGGGCCGTGCACCTTCCACACCGTGTCGCGGTGGCGGCGCTGCTCGTCGCCGTCCATCAGGTCGTCGTGCAGCAGGGAGAAGTTGTGCACCAGCTCGACGGCGACCGCGCCGGGGATGCCGACCTCGGGAGCGGCGCCGACGACCTCGGCGGAGAGCACGGCGAGGGCGGGGCGCACGGCCTTGCCGCCGTCGCCGGCCGTGGGCCTGCCCTGGGCGTCGAGCCAGCCGAAGTGGTAGGCGGAGACGGTGTCCATGGGAGGCGCCAGGCGGTCGATCGCCGCCCGCAGTACCGGCGTGGCCAGGGTCCGACCGCGCTCCAGGAGCGCGGTCACGTCCACCGCGGTCTCTGCAGCGGCCTTCGAGGCCGGGGGCACAGTGGGCACAGTCTCTCCTCTTGTTGCGGTACCGGGGGTGCGGGGGCCTGCCGCGCGCTCGGGTTCGTCGAGCCTCATGCCGCCTCCTCGAACTCGAAGAGGTGACGGGGGCGGGGCCTGCCCAGCGCGCTCAGCGCGGCGTCGGCCGCGCTCACACCGCTGCGGACCGCACTCTCCATGGTCGCGGGCCACCCGGTGGCGGTCCACGCTCCGGCCAGGTAGAGGCCGGGTGCCTTGGTCCGGGTGCCGGGCCGCAGCCGCCCGACCCCGGGGGTGGGGGCGAACGTCGCCGTGCGCTCCCGGGTCACGAAGAAGTCCTTCACCTCGGCCCTGCGGGCGAGCGGCAGCAGCCGGGCCAGCTCCGGCAGATAGCGCTCGCGCAGTTCGGCCACCGGCGCGTCGATCTCGCCGTGCGCGGCCGACTGGGACAGCGCGAGGTACTGCCCCTCGCGCAGCCCGGAGGAATGGGTCCGGTCGAACACCCACTGCACCGGCGTCCCGAGGGCGGCGAAGAAGGGTGTGCTGAGCACCGGGCGGTCGTACACGACGTGGACGTTGAGGATCGGGGCGGTGCCGATCCTGAGCAGCGCCCCGGGGTCGTCCAGGGCGCCCTCGGGCAGCAGGTCGTGGGCCTCGCTCTGCGCCACGGCGAGCACGACCGCGTCCGCCCGGAGCGTCTCGCCGGGAACCTCCACGCTCCAACGGCCGTTGTCGTCAGTGGAGATGGAGGTGACGCGTGTACGAACCTCGGTACGCACGCCCGCGGAGTCGAGCGCCTTGCGGGCCAGCCGGTCGTGCAGTTCACCCAGTGGGACATGGGCCCAGCCGATGTCGGCGGCGCCCGGGTCGGACAGCAGACCGGTCTTGAACACCATCGCCGCGAGCCCCAGGGAGGCGTCCTCGGCGACCGCGTTGAGGGTGGCGATCCCGACCAGGTTCCACAGGGCCTTGACGGCGCGCTCGGACTGGCCGCGCGCGGCCAGCCAGGTGCCGAAGTTCTGGTCGTCCAGGGCCGGATCGGCGAGGTCGAGCCCTCTCAGCGCGAGGGCGGCACGCCCGACGGCGGCGCGCTCGGTGAGCGAGAGGTGCGGGTAGGTGGCGAGGCTGCGCCCCAGATGCAGCGGCACGGGCAGCGGATCGCGCTGGATCCTGCCCAGGCGCCGCCCCTCGGGCCGGGCCAGATCGAGTACGGGCACGTCGAGACGATCCTGCAGCGGCGCCAGCGCGGTCCCCTCGACGCGATCGAGGAACCAGCGATAGGCCGTGCAGCAGCGCAGGTAGACGTGCTGGCCGTTGTCGACGGTGAGGTCGCCGCGCTGGAAGGAGAAGGCGAGCCCGCCCAGGCGCGGCCTGCCCTCCAGCAGCGTCACGCGCACTCCGGCGTCGGCCAGCGCCAGCGCCGCGGTGATGCCGGCCAGGCCGCCGCCGACCACGACGGCGTCGCCGCCGGGTGTGATGCCGTCGGTCATCGTGTGCCCTCCCCCGAACGGTCACCGCGATGCTTGAACCCTGCACGGTCGGCCGTCTCAGTCAGGGACGCCGTCGTGCCGCGGAGGGTTGCCTGCCACTTTTCACCGGTGGCATCACCTTGGACCGGACTGTCCATCAGGCCCGCCTCCTGACGGTCCGCCGGGTCACATGGCGTGCGTCCAGACCGGACAGACCGCGTACGGCGACATACGCCTTCTCGCGGCCGGGCAGCGAGACCCGCCCGCGCAGCACCGCCTCCGGTTCCCGCTCGATGCGGTCCAGGAGACGGCGGTAGATGCCGGCCATGGCGGCGACACAGGCGCCGCTGCGCCGGTCGAGCATCGGCAGCAGCCGGTAGCCCTCGGCGAACAGGGCGCGGGCCCGGCGCACTTCGAAGTGCACGAGGCCGGCGAAGTCGGCGCCCTCCGGCACGGTCGGCCCGGCGAACCCGGCCGAGCAGCCGAACTTGGCGAGATCGTCGGCGGGCAGGTAGGTGCGGCCCCCCTCGGCGTCCTCGCGCACATCCCTGAGGATGTTGGTGAGTTGGAGTGCGAGCCCGAGCGTGTCGGCATACTCCGGCGCGCGCTCGGCGCCGCGCGCCCCCGGTTCGGTGCCGAACACGCCGAGCGAGAGCCGTCCGATGGCGCCCGCCACACAGCGGCAGTACACCTTCAGGTCGTCCCAGGTCTCGTAGTGCTCGCCGCGCACGTCCATCAGCACGCCGTCGATCAGCTCGTCCAGGCCCTCGAGCGGGATCGGGAAGACCTCGGCGGCATGCGCGAGGGCGACCGCGACCGGGTCGGTGTCGTCCTCGTCGACCGAGCCGCCGCGGACCCGGGTCAGCAGGGCCCGGGTCTCCTCGAGCCTGGCGATCTTGACGTCGTCGGCCAGCGCCCCGTCGCCGATGTCGTCGACACGGCGCGAGAACGCGTACAGCGCCGACATCGCTCGGCGCTTCGGCGTGGGCAGCAGCCGGATGCCGTACGCGAAATTACGGGCCTGCTGTCCGGTGACGGCCTCGCAGTAGCTGTAGGCGGCGAGTACCGGTGCGGACGCGTGTGGTGCGAACTCCACGGTCCGGATCACCCCTCTCCTCGCAGAGTCACGCCCACCTCGCGCAGCAGCTGAACCTTGCCGGGCTTGGGCGGGCCGGGAAGTACGTCGTATTCGGCGGCGGCGATCGCTCGGATCGCCGCCCTTCCCCCCGCCACGAACCCTGCGAGCAGCAGTCTCAGCCTGCCGTGGACGCTACCCACCAGAGGGGCGCCTTCATTCAGGAGTTCGCGGGCGCGTTGTGCTTCGTATGCGACCAGTGCGCGCACTGATGCGCCCGCGGTGTGCGTGGCGAGATCCGCCTCCTGGACGTGAAAGCGTTTCATGTCCACGGCGGGCAGATAGATGCGGTCGCGGCCGAGGTCCTCGGCGACGTCCTGGAGGTGCTCGACGATCTGGAGGGCGGTGCAGATCGCGTCGGAGCGGCGGATCCGCTCGGGGGTGGCGGTCCCGGTCACGGCGAGGACGAGGTGTCCGACGGGGTTGGCGGACAGCTCGCAGTAGGCGAGCAGGTCGTCGTAGGTCTCGTAGCGGCTGACGAGCTGGTCCTGGCGGTTGGCCTGGATCAGGCCGAGGAAGGGCTCGGGGGTGAGCGAGCGGCGGCGGACCGTGGGCTGGAGACGGCGCAGCAGGGGGTGACGCGGGGTGGAGTCGAACACGCGTCGCAAGTCGGCCTCGAAGGCGTCCAGCATCAGCAGGCGGTCGTCGGCGTCCTTGGCCGACACGCCGAGGAACCGGGCGTCGGCGCCACCGGGGGCGAGATCGCCGTCACCGATGTCGTCGACGAGGCGGGCGAAGCCGTAGACCGCCATGAGGTCGGCGCGCCAGGCCCGGGGCAGGAAGAAGGGGGCCACGGGGAAGTTCTCGTGCGCGGCCTTGTCGAGCGTGCCGCGCTCCGCGTCTCCGGCGTGCGGCGTGCCGGTTCCCGTCACCGCGGACTTCCCGGGGCGGGGACGGCACATGCTGCGTTGAGCAGGGGAGTTTCCGTAGCCATTGCCGTCACATCTCCCGTTCTACACCGCCGACCCAATACACACTATTTCGGACACGCCGCCCGGCCGTCCGCACGGCTGCCCGGCAGAGGGTGTGGGGCATTATCGCCCCACTTGCCGCGATTGGGGACCGGTACAGCTTACGTTGTACAACGCACGGTGGTTCGCCGGGGTGTCCTGCGCATCACAAGAACACACCGATTGGTCCCAAGATTCCTAAGACCAGCCGAAGTTGACGTTTCCTTTGCAGACGCGGAGCCCCGCCGGAAGGGTTCCGACGGGGCCGTGGGAAGCGGGGCGGGCCGGGTGAGCCGGTCCGGGGTGGACTACTTGCCCGTGAACTTCTCGTACTCCTTGAGGACCTCGTCGGTGGGGCCGTCCATGCGCAGCTCGCCGCGCTCCAGCCACAGCACCCGGTTGCAGGTGTCACGGATCGACTTGTTGTTGTGGCTGACCAGGAACACCGTGCCGGCCTCCTTGCGCAGCTCCCGGATGCGCTGCTCCGAGCGCTTCTGGAACTTGCGGTCGCCGGTGGCCAGGGCCTCGTCGATCATCAGCACGTCGTGGTCCTTGGCGGCGGCGATGGAGAACCGCAGCCTGGCCGCCATGCCGGAGGAGTACGTGCGCATCGGCAGGGTGATGAAGTCGCCCTTCTCGTTGATGCCGGAGAAGTCGACGATGTCCTGGTACCGCTCCTTGATCTGCTCCCGGGACATGCCCATGGCGAGCCCGCCCAGTATGACGTTCCGCTCGCCGGTCAGGTCGTTCATCAGGGCCGCGTTGACGCCGAGCAGCGAGGGCTGGCCGTCGGTGTAGACCCTGCCGCTCTCCGCGGGGAGCAGCCCCGCGATGGCCCGCAGCAGGGTGGACTTGCCGGAGCCGTTGGAGCCGATCAGGCCGATGGCCTCGCCGCGGTAGGCGGTGAAGGAGACGCCCTTGACGGCGTGCACCTTGCGCACGCCCCGCTCCTCGCCTCGCTTGAGTATGCGGCTGAGCGCGGCGGTGGCGCTGCCCTTGCCCGCCTTGGCGCCGTTGACGCGGTAGACGATGTGCAGCTCGTCGGCGATGACGGTGGGAACCAGGGTGTCAGCCACGGCCGTACCTCTCCTCCGCCTTCCAGAAGTACACGAAGCCGCCGACCACGAACAGCAGGGCCCAGCCGCCCGCGACCGCCCAGACATGGTCGGGCAGGTTCTCGGAGCCGTAGCCGTCGATGAGCGCGAAGCGCATCAGGTCCATGTAGATGGCGGCCGGGTTCCACTGGAGGACGTCCGCGATCCACTGCGGCTTGTCCGCCAGCATGATCGGGATTGAGTACATGACGCCCGAGGCGTACATCCAGGTCCGCATCACGAACGGCATCAGCTGCGCCAGGTCCGGGGTCTTCGCGCCGGCCCGGGCCATGATCAGGGCGAGGCCCGTGTTGAACAGGAACTGCAGGGCGAGTACCGGCACCATCAGCAGCCACGACAGGTCCGGGTAGCTGCCGAAGGCGCAGGTCACCGCGACCAGCACGATCATCGAGGCGAGCAGCTGCTGGAGCTGCTGGAGCGAGAAGGATACCGGCAGCGAGGCGCGCGGGAAGTGCAGCGCGCGGACCAGGCCCAGGTTGCCGGAGATCGCGCGGACGCCCGCCATCACCGAGCTCTGCGTGAAGGTGAACACGAACACACCGGTGACCAGGAACGGGATGTACACCTCACGGGACATGCCCCGGTCGGCTTCCAGGATGACGCCGAAGATGAAGAAGTACACGGCCGCGTTGAGCAGCGGTGTCACCACCTGCCAGAGCTGGCCGAGCTTGGCCTGGCTGTACTGGGCGGTCAGCTTCGCCCGCGAGAAGGCGAGGATGAAGTGACGCCGGTCCCAGAGCTGGCGGACGTACTCGACGAGCGAGGGGCGCGCGCCGCTCACGCTCAGCCCGTACTTGGCGGCCAGGTCGGCCGCCGTGAGTCCCTCGTCGGGCGACGGAGGCGCGGTCACCGCGACCTGTCCGTCGTGCGTTGTCTCACTCACTAGTGGAAACTTTCGTCTTCGGGATGCGCAGCCTGTGCGGGCATGCCGTGTGCCTGAGGCCTGGGAGTGGACCTCCTGTGCGTTCAGTGAAGCTTGTCAGACGACAGGAGGACGGCCCAGCCGGGTCAGCCGCCACACCGTACGCCACTTCATGGGGCGCCGTGGGCCGCACGGGCTCGTCCAGCCCTCGCGGAAGCCGCCGAACCAGGCCCTGAGCGCGGGTCGCGAGGGGCGGCGCAGCAACGTGAGCAGCATCCAGACGCCCAGGTAGACCGGGACCAGGAGCGTGGGGAGGTTGCGGCGGGCGAGCCACACGCGGTTGCGGGCGACCATGCGGTGGTAGACCGCGTGCCGCGAGGGCGCGGTCGTGGGGTGGTACAGCACCATGTCGGCCCGGTAGTCGATCATCCAGCCCGCGTCGAGGGCCCGCCATGCCAGGTCGGTTTCCTCGTGCGCGTAGAAGAATTCGTCCGGGAGCCCGCCGACTTCGGCGAAGACCTGGGTGCGGACGGCGTTGGCGCCGCCGAGGAAGGTGGTGACCCGGGAGGAGCGCATCGGGTCGGCGGCCCGCAGCCGCGGGACGTGGCGGCGCTGGGTCTCGCCGGTGTCCGGGTCGGCGATGCGGAAGCTGACGATGCCGAGCCTGGGGTCGGCGGCGAAGGCCTCGCGGCAGAGTTCCGCGGTGTCGTGCTGGGCGAGGAGCCCGTCGTCGTCGAGGAAGAGCAATATGTCGACGTCGCGGCCGCTGGGGCCGAAGGCCTCGATGCCGACGTTGCGGCCACCGGGGATGCCGAGGTTCTCGGGCAGCTCGATCGTGCGGACGCCCTCGGGGACGTCCGGGACCGGTGAGCCGTTGCCGACGACGACCACCTCTACGCGGTCGCCGTCCTGCTTGGCGACCGAGTCGAGGAGGGCGCGCAGTTCGTCGGGGCGGTTGCCCATGGTGATGATCACCGCGCCGACCTTCATGGGCGCGCTCACTTCAGCCTGCTCGACGCGAGGATGGAGACCAGGTGCAGCAGGGTCTGCAGCAGCGCGATGCCGGCGAGTACGGCGACCCCCAGCCGGGAGAAGAACAGGTCGCCGCGCATCTGGTCGGCGACCGCCAGCACCAGGATCAGCAGCGAGGCCTCGATACCGAGGATCAGCCGGTGGAACTTGAGCAGGGAGGCGGCCTTGCGGGCCAGGGCCATGCCGGAGGAGCGCATCTCGGCCGCCGACTCCTGGACCGGCGGCTTGCCGGCCTGGTGCCGGGCGACCCCGACGAGGTCGGTCTCGGCCTTGATCAGGATGGCGCCGAGCGCGGCCAGCGTGCCGAGGAAGGCCCACAGCCAGTCGATACGGCCGCTGCCCCACAGGTCGGCGGCGCGCAGCCCGAAGCCGACGAGCACGGCGGCGTCGGTGAGGTAGGCGCCGACCCGGTCGAGGTAGACGCCGTTGAGCGAGTACTGCTTCTTCCAGCGGGCGATCTCGCCGTCGACGCAGTCGAGCAGCAGATACATCTGGACGCAGACCACGCCGAGCACGGCGCCCGGGATCCCCGGCACGAGCAGTGCCGGGGCCGCGAGCACACCGAAGACGGTCATCAGGTACGTGAGCTGGTTGGGCGTCACCCTGGTGTTCACCAGGTAGCGGTCGACCCGCAGGGACACCTCACGCATGTAGAGGCGTCCCATCCAGTGCTCACCGCTGCGCCGGTCCTTCACCCCCGCGGGGTGGACGACCGGACGGAGTTCAGCTACCGATGGCCTTGACATAGTCGGCGTAGATGTCCTTGATCTGGTCGGTTTTCAGGTCGAGGTGTTCGAGGATCGTGTAGCGGCCGGGCCGGGTCTGCGGGGCGAACTCCACGGCACGGACGAACTCCTCCGTGCTGAAGCCGATCTCCTCCGGCAGCACCGGAAGCCCGTGCCGGCGCAGGACCTCGGCCATGTAGGCCGACTCCTCGTGGGCTCCGCGCAGGTACATCGCGAAGGCCGCGCCCAGGCCGCACTGCTCGCCGTGGGCGGCGGCGCGCCTGGGGTAGAGCAGGTCGAACGCGTGGTTGATCTCGTGGCAGGCGCCGGAGGACGGACGGGAGTCACCCGACACCGACATGGCGATGCCGCTGAGCACCAGTGCCTCGGCGAGCACCTGGAGGAAGTCGGTGTCCCCGATGCCTCCGGGGTGCCGCAGCACCGCCTCGCCCGCCTGCCGGGCGATGGCGGCGGCCAGGCCGTCGATCTTCTCGCCCGTGACCCGGTTGGCCAGCTCCCAGTCCGCGATGGCGGAGATGTTGGAGACGGCGTCCCCGATCCCGGCGCGCACGAAGCGGACCGGGGCCTCCCGGATGACGTCGAGGTCGATGACGACCGCGATCGGGTTGGGCACGCCGTAGGAGCCTCGCCCCGCGTCGTTGTCGAGCGTGGCGACCGGTGAGCACAGTCCGTCGTGCGCGAGGTTCGTCGGCACGGCGACCAGCGGGAGGCCGACCCGGGCCGCGGCGAACTTGGCGCAGTCGATGATCTTGCCGCCGCCGAGCCCGACGACCGCGTCGTAGTGGCCCGCCTTTATGGCGCCGGCCAGCCGGACCGCGTCGTCGAGGGTGCCGCCGCCGACCTCGTACCAGGCGGCGCCGGGCAGCGAGGGGGCGAGCCGCTCCTTCAGCCGGGCGCCGGAGCCGCCGCTGACGGCGACGGCCAGCTTGCCCGAGTGCGAGACGCGCTCGTCGGCGAGCACGCAGGCCAGGTCGTCGAGGGCACCCGGGCGGATGTCCACGACGACCGGCGAGGGGATCAGCCTGGTCAGTACCGGCACGCGATCTCCCGTCCGCGGGCGAGATCGTCGTGGTTGTCGATCTCCACCCACTGAACGTCGCCGATCGGCGCCGTGTCGATCGTGAAGCCGCGGTTCACGAGCTCCTGGTAGCCGTGCTCGTAGAACTGCTGCGGGTCGGTCTCCCAGACCGCCTTCAGGGCGTCGGCCAGCTCGGGGGCGGCGTCTCCCTCGATGAGGGTCACGCCGATGTACTCGCCGGTGGCCTCGGACGGGTCCATCAGCTTGGTGATCTTCGTGACGCCCTTGGCGGGGTCGACGACGACCTTCATCTCCTCGTCCGCCAGCGACTTCACGGTGTCGAGGGCGAGGATGATCTTCTTGCCGTCGCCGCGGGCGGCGAGCAGGGTCTTCTCGACGGAGACCGGGTGGACGGTGTCGCCGTTGGCGAGGATCACGCCGTCCTTGAGGGCGTCACGGCCGCACCACAGGGAGTAGGCGTTGTTCCACTCCTCGGCCTTGTCGTTGTCGATGAGGGTGAGCTTCAGGCCGTACTTCTGCTCCAGGGCCGCCTTGCGCTCGTACACGGCCTCCTTGCGGTAGCCGACGATGATCGCGACCTCGGTCAGGCCGATCTCGGCGAAGTTGCCGAGCGTCAGGTCGAGAACCGTGGGTTCGCCCTCTATGCCCGCGGGGCCCACCGGCACCAGAGCCTTGGGAAGGCTGTCGGTGTAGGGGCGCAGACGCCGTCCGGCGCCGGCCGCCAGCACGAGGCCGATCATGCGGGTTCTCCTTCATCGTGTACGGCAGGGGCTCCAGCGGAGACCCAGAAGCGGATGCTCTCGACGAGCACCACCAGGGCCACGGCCACGGCCAGGACCGTGAGCGCGACCGTGAACTGTGCGGCGGTGAACAGCACGGCGAGCACCGTGACCACCAGCGTCCGGCCCTCGTGCCCCCCGATCGCCCGCACCAGCCAGTGCGGGGGCGCGCCCGCGTTGCCGCGGATGCGATACACCGTGTCGTAGTGATGGTAGGCGACGGCGGCCACCAGGCCGAAAGCCGCAGGAAGGGCTCCGTTCACCCCGGCTTCAACTCCGAGGGCGAGCACCGTGCCGTACTCCGCCGCCCGGAAGAACGGCGGGACCAGCCAGTCCAGGGCGCCCTTGAGGGGGCGGGCGACGGCGAGGCCGGCGGCCACGGCGTAGACGAGGGCGCCGACGACCGGCCAGGGGCCCCCGAAGTCGGTGAACACCGCCGTGGCGACCACCGTGAGGCCGCCGAGCAGGGCGACCGCGGGGGCGGCGAAGCCGGGGAGCTTGCGAGCGGGGCGCTTGAGCGCCGCCGCGCATCCCTGGGCGAGGGGGCCGGAGTCGGCCAGGTCCGCCAAGGCCTGGGCGGCTCGGTCGGTGCGCCGGGCCTTGCGGGTCAGGGAGCGCAGGACGCGGCCCGCCGTGGTGTACGTCGCGGCGAAGGCGCAGCCGGCGAGGAGGGCGTAGAAGGTGATCCGCGGTGTCGTGACCGCCGTCAGCAGGGCGATCATCGCCCAGCGCTCGCCGATCGGCAGCACGATCATGCGACGCACCCAGACCGTCCAGCCGACGCTGTCGAGCTTGTCGGAGAGGGCCGCGGTGGGGCTGGTGTTGGCGGTGGCGTCGTGGTTGGCCTCGTTGAAGGAGAAGTCCACGACGTGCCGGCAGGTCTGGAGGACCATCGCGCCGAGGGCGAGGGCCCAGACGTCGTCGCCACCCCGGGCGGCACCGAGCGCGAGGCCCGCGTAGTAGGCGTACTCCTTGGCGCGGTCGAAGGTGGCGTCGAGCCAGGCGCCGAGGGTGGAGTACTGCAGGGAGTATCGGGCGAGCTGGCCGTCGGTGCAGTCCAGCACGAAGGAGAAGAGCAGGAGCACACCGGCGGCGACGAAGCCGCCCCGGGTGCCGGTGGCCGCGCAGGCCGCCGCTATGAGCGCGGTGAGCAGCGAGGCGGTGGTGACCTGGTTCGGGGTCAGCCCGCGGCGGGCGCACCAGCGCGCGATGTAGCGGGAGTAGGGGCTGACGCAGAAGGTCGTGAAGAAGCCGTCGCGCGCCTTCACGGCGGACTTCAGGCGTACGGCCTCGTCGTCGACGGCCAAGACCGACTGCCGTGCCTCGTTGCGGGCCTGGGGGTCGGCGGGGACCTCCGCGACGAGGCTGCCCAGCTCGGGGCGGTGCACCTCGGTGTCGAGGGCCTCGACGACCCGGTCGGCGAGGCTGTCCACCAAAGTGGTGCCGGCGGCGGAGTTCTCGCGGGCCAGCGCCCGGGTCAGGGCCTGCCGGGCGGCCGGCTGGGCGGTGACGGCACCGGGGATCGCGGCGAGCGGGAAGCGGGGGTCGGTCAGGCCGAGGCGCAGCGCGTGCACATGGCCGACGAAGCGGGCGTCGACCACGGCGACCCGCTCCCGGCTCGGCACCTGGGCCAGCAGCGTCTCGGCCTCCGCGTCGTCGGCCGCGGTCCGCACGTCGAAGCCGAGGGAGCGCAGGTCGCCCTCGATCGACGATCCGGGGACCGGCTGACCGGTGAGGATGGCGGTCGACAACCGAACTCACTCCCTGGGTGCCGACGCGCCGGCGCCGGTCGTTGACATGGTGAGGGCGCCCTGAGCCGTGACACCCGGGGGGCATGTCGGCAGAGGCTATCGGATCTCGGGAACGTGGCGTTCACCGACCGTTTCACGGCCCGATCGACGTGGTTGGCCATCGCCTTGCCGCGATCATCATCGGGGAAACGGGGCCCGGGCCACAAACTGTGCTTCCAGAGCAGACATTTGACGCATTTCCTTCGCCCACGCGGCCTGCGCATAGGGTGGGCCACCATGACATGGCTGATCACAGGCGGGGCCGGATACATAGGAGCCCACGTGGCCCGGGTCATGAACGACGCCGGGGAGCGGGTGCTGGCGCTGGACGACCTCTCGGCCGGAGTACCCGCGCGGCTGCCCGCCGGGGTGCCGCTCATCCAGGGCTCGGCCCTCGACGGCGAGCTGCTGAAGCGGGTTCTCGCGGAGCACGCGGTGACCGGTGTGGTGCATCTCGCGGCGCGCAAACAGGTCGCCGAGTCCGTGGCGCAGCCCACCCGCTACTACCGGGAGAACGTGGGCGGTCTGGCCACGCTCCTGGACGCGGTCGCCGAGGCGGGCGTCCGGCGGCTGGTGTTCTCCTCCTCGGCCGCGGTCTACGGCAACCCGGATGTGGACCTCATCACCGAGGACACCCCGTGCGCCCCGGTGAACCCCTACGGCGAGACGAAGCTCACCGGCGAGTGGCTGGTCCGGGCCGCCGGACGGGCACACGGGATCTCCACGGTCTGTCTGCGCTACTTCAACGTGGCGGGGGCGGCGGCGCCCGAGCTCGCCGACACGGGCGTCTTCAACATCGTCCCCATGGTGTTCGACCGGCTCACCCGCGACGAGGCCCCGCGGATCTTCGGCGACGACTATCCGACGCCGGACGGCACCTGTGTCCGTGACTACATCCACGTCGCCGACCTCGCCGAGGCCCACCTCGCCGCCGCCCGCCGGCTCACCGGCCTCGACGGCGATCTCACCGTCAACATCGGCCGCGGCGAGGGCGTCTCGGTGCGCGAGCTGATCGACGTCATCGGCGAGGTGAGCGGCGACTCCCGGCCGCCGGTGGTGGAGGCGCGGCGCCCCGGGGACGCCCCGCGCGCGGTGGCCTCGGCCGCGCGGGCCGCCGAGGAACTGGGCTGGACGGCCTCCCGGTCGGTTCAAGAGATGGTCGAGTCCGCCTGGCGAGGCTGGCGACTGCATCGCGGCGGGTGATCGTCCAGCGTCGGCAGCCATCTGACCTGCGGATCGTTTCCGCAGGTCAGGGCATATGACAACGGTGTTCAGTGCCGCGTTGCCCGATACCCCCCACCCGTAGTTCACTGTGATCCGGAAGCGATGACAGGAGGCGGCTTTCCATGGGGGCTGGGCACGACCACGGCCACGCGCACGGCGGTCACGCCGGCGGTACGGCGACCACGGCGTACCGCGGCAGACTGCGCGTCGCGCTGTCGATCACGCTCACCGTCATGGTGGTGGAGATCGTCGGCGGCGTGGTCGCCGACTCGCTCGCGCTGGTCGCGGACGCCGCGCACATGGCGACCGACGCGGTGGGGCTCGCCATGGCGCTGCTGGCTATCCACTTCGCGAACCGCCCGGCGACCGGCAACCGCACCTTCGGCTACGCCCGTGCCGAGATCCTCGCCGCGCTCGCCAACTGTGTGCTGCTGCTCGGTGTGGGCACCTACATCCTCTACGAGGCGATCCAGCGGTTCATCACCCCGGCCGGCACCGAGGGCGGGCTGACCATCGTGTTCGGCGCGATCGGTCTGGTCGCGAACATGATCTCGCTCACCCTGCTGATGCGCGGCCAGAAGGAGAGCCTGAACGTCCGCGGGGCGTTCCTGGAGGTGGCCGCCGACGCGCTGGGCTCGGTGGCGGTGCTGATCTCCGCCGTGGTGATCCTGACCACGGGCTGGCAGGCGGCCGACCCGATCGCCTCGCTGGTCATCGGCCTGATGATCGTGCCGCGCACCGTCAAGCTGCTGCGCGAGACCCTCGACGTCCTGCTGGAGGCCGCCCCCAAAGGCGTCGACATGGCGGACGTACGGGCCCACATACTGGCGCTGGACGGCGTCGAGGACGTCCACGACCTGCATGCCTGGACCATCACCTCCGGCATGCCGGTGCTCTCCGCCCACGTGGTGGTCAGCTCCGAGGCGCTCAGCGCGATCGGGCACGAGAAGATGCTGCACGAACTCCAGAACTGCCTCGGCGACCACTTCGACGTGGAGCACTGCACCTTCCAGCTGGAGCCCGGCGGGCACGCCGAGCACGAGGCGCGGCTCTGTCACTGACCCGGTTCTCGCGGAGCGCAGCGGTCCGGCGCGCGGCGGCGTCCTCACTCCCACAGCGGGGTCCCGCCAGGGTTCCGCAGCCGCCGCGCCGGGCACGATCAACTGCCGGGAGTGCCGGATTCGTGCGGCACACTTGGGGCGCACAACCGATGTGAAGGATGGGTATGCCGATCACACCTGCCGCCGAGACGCACACTCCGTCGAACGGCACCGCGGACGAGATTTTGCTCGAACTGGTCGACGAGAACGGTGTGACGATCGGCACCGCGGAGAAGCTCGCCGCCCATCAGCCGCCGGGGCAGCTGCACCGCGCCTTCTCCGTGTTCCTCTTCGACGAGCGGGGCCGGCTGCTGCTCCAGCAGCGGGCGCTCGGCAAATACCACTCCCCCGGTGTGTGGTCCAACACCTGCTGCGGTCACCCCTACCCCGGTGAGGCGCCCTTCGCGGCGGCGGCCCGGCGGACGTACGAGGAGCTCGGGGTCTCGCCCTCGCTGATGGCCGAAGCGGGCACGGTCCGCTACAACCACCCCGACCCGGACTCGGGCCTGGTGGAGCAGGAGTACAACCACCTGTTCGTGGGGCTGGTGCAGTCGCCGCCGCGCCCCGACCCGGAGGAGGTCGCCGGCACGGCGTTCGTGACGCCCGAGGAACTGGCCGAGCGGCACGCGAAGGACACCTTCTCGTCCTGGTTCATGACGGTGCTGGACGCGGCCCGTCCCGCGGTGCGCGAGCTGACGGGCCCGTCCGCCGGCTGGTGAGCGCCGCTACGGCACCTGCGCGGGCCTGAGCGGCAGGGCGGCCCAGATCACCTTGCCGCCGCTCGCGGTGTGCTCGACGTCGCACACCCCGCCCGCCTCCCGGGTCACCTCGCGCACCAGCAGCAGCCCGCGTCCGCCGGTCTGGCCGTGGTCGGCCTCCAGGGCGGTCGGGCGGTAGGGGTGGTTGTCCTCCACGGACACGCGCACCCACTCGGCGCCGACGGCGACCTCCACGGCGAGCATCGGCGACAGCAGCGCCGCGTGCCGGACGGCGTTCGTGACCAGCTCCGAGACGATCAGCAGCAGACCGTGCACCTGGTCGTCCGTCAGCGGCACCCCCTGGCGGTACAGCAGGTCCCGTACGGCGTGCCGCGCCTGCGGGACGGACGCGTCGACGGCCGAGGCGGTGAACCGCCACACGCCCTCGTAGGGCTGTGGGTCGCCCGTTGGGCGTGGGGCGGACCCGCGCCCGTGGTTCTCCATCGTCCGGTCGCCACCCTTGCGCTCGATTGTCACCACGAGTCGAGTGTTGGTAACGAGCCGCTCCGGCCCATGGAACTGAACACAAGTCAGCGGTTTTCGAACGATTTGTGATCGATGACGTATGACGTGGTGATGAGTGGGACCGCTCCTGTCCCACCTGTGCCGACTTTACGAACTATTCGGGTTGTACGGGTTTGGCCGCGTCGGAGACCATGCGCACCACGCGTCGCCCGCCGTACCCCGTGGCGATCAGCCCCAGCCCGTCGAAGAGCAGCGCGAGCGCGAAGAAGGTGCCGATGACGTACTTGCTGCTGCTCGGCCAGGAGGCCAGCACGAGGATGCCCAGCAACAGGTCGAAGGCGCCCTGGACCAGCGTCCAGCCGAACTGCGGACCACGGACGACCGCGCCGCCCACCAGCCGGAACACCCCGCCGGTCAGGAACAAAAGCGCGGCGAACATGGTCAGCGCCTCGGCCGCCGCCTCCGGCTTGCTGATGATCACCACGCCCGCCGCGATGTTCAGCGCCGCGATCACCAGGCCGAGCCAGAAGAAACTGTCCCCGCGCGCCTGTACCGCGTGCAGGAGGCCGACGGCGCCGCCGATCAGCAGCAGCCAGCCGAACAACAGCATCGAGGTCAGGGTGGCGGCGGCGGTGTAGACCAGGCCGACGAGCCCCGCGACGACGAGGATCACGCCCAGGACGGTGAGCCTGCCGAAACCCCGGCGCAGCTCCTGAGTGGACTCGGCCATCGGCGCCTCCTCGTTGCGACCCCTGCCTCCGGGTCCCCTCGGCGCCCGCTGCCGTAACCCTCCGCGTCGCCCTTCCTGACCGGCCGTCCGGCGGGCCGGATAGCATCCGGCGCATGGAGCCCCAGCTGCTGCACAGCGTCACCGACTCGGTGGCCACCGTCGTCATCCACCACCCCGAGAAGCGCAACGCGATGACCTCGGCGATGTGGGCGGCGCTTCCCCCGCTGCTCGACAGGCTGGCCGCCGATCCCGAGGTGCGGGCACTGGTGCTGACCGGGGCGGGCGGCACGTTCTGCGCGGGAGCGGACATCGGCGCGCTCCGGGACACGCCCGAGGAGGCGCAGGGCCTCGCCCGACGGGCCGAGGAGGCGCTCGCCGCGTTTCCCAAGCCGACGCTCGCCGCCGTCCGCGGGCACTGTGTGGGCGGGGGCACCCAGCTCGCGGCGGCCTGCGATCTGCGGTTCGCCGAGGAGGGCTCGGTGTTCGGGGTGACACCGGCGAAGCTGGGCGTGGTGTATCCGGCCTCCGCCACCCGGCGACTGGTGGCGCTGACCGGTCCGGCCGCCACCAAGTACCTGCTGTTCTCGGGCGAGTTGATCGACTCCGCGCGGGCGCTGCGCACGGGCCTGGTCGACGAGGTGCTGCCCACGGGCGAACTGGGCAAGCGGGTGGCGGAGTTCACCCGGATCCTGGCCGGCCGCTCGCAGCTGACGCAGGCCGCGGCGAAGGAGTTCGCCGACGGCCGCCTGGACCGGGACGCCCACTGGGCCGAGCAGGCGCGCGGCAGCGGCGACCTCGCGGAGGGGGTCACCGCCTTCCTGCAGCGCAGGCCGCCGCGCTTCACCTGGCGCGTGCCTACGTCAGGATGAAGCGGCTCTTGGAACGGAACTCCTCGACCAGATGGGCGGGCGCCTTCCCGGGCGAGCCCGCGTCGTAGGGCGGCTGCGGGTCGTACTCCGTCAACAGCTGTACGGCCTGGGCGTGTTCGTCGCCCGCGATGCGCCCGAGGAGCGTCAGCCCCATGTCGATGCCGGAGGAGACACCGGCGGCGGTGACGTACTTGCCGTCCACGACCACCCGCTCCCCCGTCGGCTCGGCCCCGAACCGCTTCAGGAAGTCCAGCGCCAGCCAGTGCGAGGTCGCCCGGCGCCCGGCGAGGAGGCCGGCCGCGGCCAGCAGCAGGGAGCCGGTGCACACGGACGTCGTCCAGGTACTGGTGGCGTCGGCGGCGCGCAGCCAGTCCAGCAGCACCGCGTTCTCCATCTGCGGGGTCTGGCCCGGCCCGCCCGGCACGACGACGATGTCCGGGCCCGGCACCTCGGCCAGGGTCCGGTCGGCGGTGAGCGCGAGATTCCCGGTGTCGGTGCGCACGGGGCCCGCCTCCTCGGCCACGAACACGGTCTCCGCGTCCGGGAGGCGGCCGAGGGTCTCGTAGGGGCCGACGGCGTCGAGGGCGGTGAAACGGTCGAACAGGACGATGGCGATCTGCATCGGGAACCTCTCGGGTCGGCGTTCAGGTACAGGGCAGGACAACCGGTTCGCGGCGGCTTTCAGGTCGCCGGGGCCGGGTGGAAGCGGCGGCGGTACTCCGACGGGGCCGTGCCGAGGGTCTTGAGGAAGGCCCGGCGCATGGCCTCGGGGGTGCCGTAGCCGCTGGCACGCGAGATCTCCTCGACGCCGCCCGCGGTGTCCTCCAGCAGGCGCCGGGCGTGTTCCAGGCGGACCTGGTCCACGTACCGGCCGGGGGTCGTGCCCGTCTCGGCGCGGAAGGCGCGGGCGAAGTGGCGCGGGGAGAGCCCCGCGCGGGCGGCCAGGGCCTCGACGCCGAGGTCGTCGGCCGGGTGCTCGGTGATCCACTGCTGGACGTCCCGCAGCGGTGCGCGCCGGGCGGTCTGGGCGGCGAGCTGCGCGCTGAACTGGGCCTGGTTGCCCGGTCGGCGCAGGAAGACCACCAGATGGCGGGCGATGGTCAGGGCGGTGTCCCGGCCGAGGTCCTCCTCGACCAGGGCGAGCGCCAGGTCGATGCCGGCGGTGACGCCGGCCGAGGTGGAGACGGGGCCGTCGCGGACGTAGATGGGATCGGGGTCGACCTCGACCGCCGGGTGGTCGCGGGCCAGCTTGGCGCAGTAGGCCCAGTGGGTCGTCGCCCGGCGGCCGTCCAGCAGACCCGCCTCGGCGAGCAGGATCGCTCCGGTGCAGACGGAGACCAGGCGCTCGGCCCGCGGACCGTGCTCGCGCAGCCACGCCGTCAGCCGCGGGTCGGGTACGCGGGTGCCCTGCCCGCCCGGAACCAGCAGCGTGTGCGGCTCGGACGCCTCGGCGAGGGACGTGTCCGGTACGAGGGTCAGGCCGCTGGAGCTGCGGACGGGACCACCGTCCAGGGAGGCCGTACGGATGCCGTAGGTGCCCGGAGTCTGCTTCTCCGCCCCCGTGAAGACCTCCAGGGGCCCGGTGACATCGAGGCTCTGCACCCCGTCGAAGAGGACCAGGAGAACCGTTCGCTGCGCCATGAAAACGATTCTTGGCGGCCCCGGCGATGGCTGCAATGACGAGTTCCCCACCTTTCCTGCCACCTGGCGTCATCGGCCTGGACCAGGGATACCAAGCGGTCGGTAACCTGCCCGGCATGACTACAGCCGCCCTGGACCCACGCGCGGGCCGCCGCTGCCACAACGCGCTCAACACACTGCACGCCATGCACTACTTCGCGCCCGAACTGGGCAAGGAGGCGGGCGCCCTCGGGATCACCCACCCCAAGGCCGTGAACTTCGCGGTGCGGGCCGCCGCGCTCGGCGCCGTGGGGCCCGGCACGGTCACGGCGACCTTCTACAACTACAAGTACGAGGCCGTGGCCCGGCACGTCCCCGCCGTGTGGGAGACCGCCCGCCCGGAGCAGGTCCTGGCGGCACGCGCGCGTGCCGTCGACGCCATGCTCCGCAGGCTGCTCGGCGAGGAGGTCCTGGCCTCCGCCGAGATGGCCGAGGCCGCGCGACTCGCCCTCAGGGCCACCGAGGCGTGCGCGCGCCACGCGCGGCCGCTGTACGCCGCCCACGCCGACCTGCCCGTGCCCGAGGAGCCGCACATGGCGTACTTCCACGCCGCCACGCTGCTGCGCGAGTACCGGGGCGACGGGCATCTCACCGCGCTGCTGGCCGCGGAACTCGACGGCCTGGAGGCCCTGGTGACGCACACGGCGACCGGCCGCGGCTTCACCCCGAGGTGGCAGATGGTCACCCGTGGCTGGAACCAGGAGGAATGGGACGCGGCCGCTGCCCGCCTGCGGGAGCGCGGGCTGCTGGACGAGGCGGACGAACTGACCGAGCGGGGCGTAGCGCTGCGCGACGGGATCGAGCGCGAGACGGACCGTCTGGACCGCGCTCCCTACGAGCACCTGGGCGCCGACGACGTGGCCCGGCTGACGGAGCTCGGCTCCGGCTTCGTACGGACCGCGCTGGCCGCCGGCGCCTTCCCGGCGGACCTGATCGGCAAGGCCTGATCAACATCCGCGCATACGGCGGAGCTGACGAGGTACCCGGTATTCATCGGCCAACGTGACCGAAGAGGAAAGGGGACTCCCGTGTTCCGTGCAATCGCAGACGTACTGCGCCAGATCGGCGGCGCCATAGCCACCGTGGTGACGCTGCCCTTCCGGGCCCTGGCCCGGTTGTTCGGCGGCGCCTCGGGCAGCGCGCGCGGGCGCCGCGCCTGACGCGGCCCCGCCCTGATCCCCGGCTGTCGGTGTCACCTGCCACAATTGCCGCGCAACCTCAGTGAGAAGGCGGTACGGGATCGTGACGACACCCGGCGGGTCCATGGCAACAGGGTCCATCGAAGGCAGGATCGCCGAGGAGCTCGGCGTACGGGAGCGGCAGGTGAAGGCCGCCGTGGAACTGCTGGACGGCGGTTCGACGGTGCCCTTCATCGCCCGCTACCGCAAGGAAGCGACCGAGATGCTCGACGACGCGCAGCTGCGCACGATCGAGGAGCGGCTGCGCTATCTGCGGGAGCTGGAGGAGCGCCGGACGGCGGTCCTGGAATCCGTGCGCGAGCAGGGCAAGCTCACCGACGAGCTGGAGGCGCGGATCCGGGGCGCCGAGACCAAGGCGCGCCTGGAGGACATCTACCTGCCGTACAAGCCCAAGCGGCGGACCAAGGCGCAGATCGCCCGTGAGGCCGGTCTCGAGCCGCTCGCCGAGGGGCTGCTCAGCGACCCTACGGTCGAGCCGCTCGCCGCGGCGGCCGCCTTCGTGGACGCCGACAAGGGCGTGGCCGATCCGCAGGCCGCCCTCGACGGCGCCCGCGCGATCCTCACCGAGCGGTTCTCGGAGGACGCCGACCTGATCGGCGAGCTGCGTGAGCGCATGTGGGTGCGTGGGCGGCTCGCCGCCAAGGTGCGCGAGGGCAAGGAGGAGGCGGGCGCCAAGTTCGCCGACTACTTCGACTTCGCCGAGCCGTTCACCGAGCTGCCCTCGCACCGGATCCTCGCCATGCTGCGCGGCGAGAAGGAGGAGGTCCTCGACCTCGTCCTGGAACCGGAGGAGCCGACCGAGGGGCCGTCGTCGTACGAGGGGATCGTCGCGGACAGGTTCCGGATCGCCGACCGGGGCCGCCCCGCCGACAAGTGGCTCACGGACACCGTCCGCTGGGCGTGGCGGACCCGGATCCTGGTGCACCTCGGCATCGACCTCAGGCTGCGGCTGCGCACGGCCGCCGAGGACGAGGCGGTGAACGTCTTCGCGGCGAACCTGCGGGACCTCCTGCTCGCCGCCCCGGCCGGCACGCGCGCGACGCTGGGCCTCGACCCGGGCTTCCGTACGGGCGTGAAGGTCGCCGTCATCGACGCGACGGGCAAGGTCGTCGCCACGGACGTCGTCTACCCGCACGTCCCGGCCAACAAGTGGGACGAGGCCATCGCCAAGCTGGCCCGGCTCGCCAAGGAGCACGCGGTCGAGCTGGTCGCGATCGGCAACGGCACCGCGTCCCGTGAGACCGACAAGCTCGCCGGTGAGCTCATCACCAGGCATCCCGAGCTGAAGCTCACCAAGGTGATGGTGTCCGAGGCGGGCGCCTCCGTGTACTCGGCCTCCGCGTTCGCCTCGCAGGAGCTGCCCGACATGGACGTGTCCCTGCGCGGGGCCGTCTCCATCGCGCGCCGGCTCCAGGACCCCCTCGCCGAGCTGGTGAAGATCGACCCGAAGTCGATCGGCGTGGGGCAGTACCAGCACGACCTGTCCGAGGTGAAGCTGTCGCGCTCGCTGGACGCGGTCGTGGAGGACTGTGTGAACGGCGTCGGGGTCGACGTGAACACCGCGTCCGCGCCGCTGCTCGCCCGGGTCTCCGGCATCACCTCCGGCCTCGCCGAGAACATCGTGGCGCACCGCGACGCCAACGGCCCGTTCACCTCCCGCTCCGAGCTGAAGAAGGTCGCCCGGCTCGGCCCGAAGGCGTACGAGCAGTGCGCGGGCTTCCTGCGGATCCGGGGCGGCGACGACCCGCTGGACGCCTCCAGCGTGCACCCGGAGGCGTACCCCGTGGTCCGGCGGATGGTGAAGACCTCCGGCCAGGAGGTGGCCTCGCTGATCGGCAACACCGGTGTGCTGCGGTCGCTGAAGCCGCAGGAGTTCGTGGACGAGACCTTCGGTCTGCCGACTGTCACCGACATCCTCAAGGAACTGGAGAAGCCCGGGCGCGACCCGCGGCCCGCCTTCAAGACGGCCACCTTCAAGGAGGGCGTGGAGAAGATCTCCGACCTGTCCTCCGGGATGGTCCTGGAGGGGGTCGTCACCAATGTCGCGGCCTTCGGTGCCTTCGTCGACGTCGGCGTCCACCAGGACGGTCTGGTGCATGTCTCCGCGATGTCCAAGACGTTCGTCAAGGACCCGCGGGACGTGGTCAAGCCCGGTGACATCGTCAAGGTGAAGGTCCTCGACATCGACATCCCGCGCAAGCGGATCTCGCTGACCCTGCGCCTGGACGACGAGGCGGCCGCGCAGGGCCAGGGCGGTGGCGGCGGTGAGCGCCGTCAGCAGCGCGGCGGGCGTCCCCCGCAGCAGCGCCAGGGGCGTGGCGGCGGTGGCGGCGGCTCGCGCCAGGCGCCGCCGCCCGCGAACAGCGCGATGGCCGACGCCCTGCGCCGCGCGGGGCTGGTGGACCCGAAGAAGGGCAAGCGCTGACCCGTGGCCCGGCCGCTCCCGCGCGGAGCGGCCGGGCCGTTGGGCCGTGTGCAGCAACACGAGCGGCCCGCGGCGGTGCGGGGCGCGAGGCTGGAGCGCGACCAGCCCACGCCTTCCGGGAGTGCCCATGCCGATCCGCCGTCGCGTCCCCCGCCGCCCCCTGCGGGGAGCGGTCCCTCTCGTCGCGCTCTGTCTGACCACCCTGTCCCCCGCCGTGGCGGGCGCCGCCACACCGCCCCGACCGGACGGCGACCCCGCCCTCCAGCGCCAGCTGGAGGACCTGATCCGCAGACCCGGCGGTCCGCCCGGCATCATCGCCGTGCTCAAGGACGGCCGCAGGACCCAGGTCGTGAAGGCGGGCGTGGCCGAACTCGGCACCGGACGCGAGCCCCGGGCGCACGACCACATGCGGATCGCCAGCGCCGCCAAGGCGTTCAGCGGCGCGGTCGCCCTCTCCCTCGTCCAGCTCGGCGATCTGAGCCTGGAGGACACACTGGGCGAACGCCTGCCCGATCTGCCGGACGCGTGGAGCGCCGTGACCCTGCGGCAGTTGCTGAACCACACCAGCGGGCTTCCGGACTACTCCAAGTCGCCCGGGTTCGTGGAGACCCTGCTGGCCGACCCGCGGCACCGCTTCGACTCCCGCAGGCTGCTCGACTACGTCGCCGACCGCCCCCTCGAGTTCCCGCCGGGCAGCCGGTACCAGTACTCCAACTCCGACAACATCGCCGTGGCCCTGATGGCCGAGGCGGTCACCGGCGAACGGTACGAGCGGCTGCTGAAGGAGCTGGTCCATCGGCCGCTGGGCCTGCGTGACACCAGCCTGCCGCAGGGCTACCGGATGCCCAGGCCGTACCTGCACGGCTACGACGTGTCCCCGCCCGAGCCGCCGGAGGACGTCAGCGAGCTCATCAGCATGTCCGGGGTGTGGGCCTCGGGCGGCATCGTCTCCACGCCCGCCGACATGACCCGCTTCATCCGCGGCTACGCCGGGGGCAAGCTCTACGGCCACGAGGTCGTCCGGCAGCAGCGGGCCTGGATCGACGGCGCCTCCGAGCCCGCCGGGCCGGGCAGGAACAAGGCGGGACTCGCCATCTTCCGGTACACGACCCGCTGCGGGGTGGTCCTCGGCCACACCGGCAACACGCCCGGCTACACCCAGCTCTTCGCCGCCACCCCGGACGGCCGCAAGTCCCTGACCTTCTCCACCACGACCCAGATCAACCAGACCCTCAAGCCGGACCTGCTGCGCAGGATGCGGGCCGTCCAGGAGAACTTCGTCTGCGCCCTGCTGAAGGGCAAGGACTAGCGCTCGGTGACCTTCCCGGTCGCGACCTCCAGGCGCCTGGTGACTTGGACCGCGTCCAGCATGCGCCGGTCATGGGTCACCAGCAGGAGGGTGCCCTCGTAGGAGTCGAGCGCGGACTCCAGCTGCTCGATGGCCGGCAGATCCAGGTGGTTCGTCGGCTCGTCCAGGACGAGCAGGTTGACGCCCCTGCCCTGGAGCAGCGCCAGGGCGGCGCGGGTGCGTTCGCCGGGTGACAGGGTGGCCGCCGGGCGCAGCACGTGGTCCGCCTTGAGACCGAACTTGGCGAGAAGGGTGCGCACTTCCACCGGTTCGGTGTCCGGGACCGCTGCGGCGAAGGCGTCCAGCAGCGCCTCCTCGCCGTGGAACAGCTTGCGGGCCTGGTCGACCTCGCCGATCAGCACGCCCGAGCCGAGCGCCGACTGTCCCGAGGTCAGCGGGGTCCGGCCGAGCAGGGCGCCCAGCAGCGTCGACTTGCCCGCGCCGTTGGCGCCGGTGACCGCGACCCGGTCCGCCCAGTCGATCTGGAGGGAGACCGGGCCCAGGGTGAAGTCGCCCCGGCGCACCTCCGCGTCCCGCAGGGTCGCCACCACCGCTCCGGAGCGCGGGGCCGAGGCGATCTCCATGCGCAGTTCCCACTCCTTGCGCGGCTCCTCGACCACGTCGAGACGTTCGATCATGCGCTGGGTCTGGCGGGCCTTGGCGGCCTGCTTCTCGCTGGCCTCGCTGCGGAACTTGCGGCCGATCTTGTCGTTGTCGTTGCCCGCCTTGCGGCGCGCGTTCTTCACGCCCTTGTCCATCCAGGAGCGCTGCATCTGCGCCCGGTCCTGGAGGGCGGCCCTCTTGTCGGCGTACTCCTCGTAGTCCTCGCGGGCGTGCCTGCGGGCGACCTCGCGCTCCTCCAGGTAGGCCGCGTAGCCGCCGCCGTAGAGGTTGATCCGCTGCTGGGCGAGGTCGAGTTCGAGGACCTTGGTGACCGTGCGGGTGAGGAACTCGCGGTCGTGGCTGACGACGACCGTGCCGGCCCGCAGGCCCGTGACGAAGCGCTCCAGGCGCTCCAGGCCGTCCAGGTCGAGGTCGTTGGTCGGCTCGTCGAGGAGGAAGACGTCGTAGCGGGAGAGCAGCAGGGAGGCGAGTCCGGCGCGGGCCGCCTGGCCGCCCGACAGGGAGGTCATGGGCTGGTCCAGGTCCACGGCCAGGCCCAGGGAGTCGGCGATCTCCTCCGCGCGCTCGTCGAGGTCGGCGCCGCCCAGGTCCAGCCAGCGCTCCAGGCTCGTCGCGTACGCGTCGTCCGCGCCCGGCGCGCCGTCGACCAGGGCCTGCGTGGCCTCGTCCATGGTGTGCTGGGCCTCGGCGACACCGGTGCGCCGGGCCAGGAACTGGCGGACGGTCTCGCCGGGCCGCCGTTCCGGCTCCTGCGGGAGGTGGCCGACGGTCGCGCTCGGCGGGGAGAGCCGCAGCTCGCCCTCCTCGGGCGTGGCCAGGCCCGCGAGCATCCTGAGCAGCGTGGACTTCCCGGCGCCGTTGGCCCCGACCAGGCCGATCACGTCTCCGGGCGCGACGACGAGGTCGAGCCCGCTGAACAGGGCGCGGTCGCCGTGGCCGGCGGCGAGGTTCTTCACGACGAGGGTGGCAGTCATCAGGCCCCCGATCCTAACGGCCGGGGGCGGGCGGTCTCATCGCCGTACTTCAGCGGGCCATCGCCTCCACCAGCACGCTCCCCGAGGTCCGCGCCACCACGAACGACTCCCCCTTCACCGCCTTCGCGTCCAGGGCGATCCGGTGGCGGCCGGCCTCCAGGACGCCGTCGAAGACCTCGTGCGCGTGGGTGCGGTAGAGGCGGTCGAGGCGATACGCCGTGAGCTGGACCCGGCAGGGGGACGTCACCTCCACGCCCGCCTCGCCGTCCACCGCGACCAGCCGAGTCAGCCGGCGCTGCTGGACGGGGCTGCGGTCCAGGGCGTGCTCTATCTGGGCCACGAGCAGCGGGACGATCGGGGCGAGTCCGTCGACGTAGGCCACCTCGACGCCGGCGCGGTCGAAGGCGCCGCGCACGGCGGAGCGTTCCTCCTGGCTGACCGCGCGGCCGAAGGCGACGGCTCCGTACTGGCGCAGTTCGTCGGCGGGGACGCCCTCGGCGTCGCGGGTGATGTCGGCGCCGATGCCGATGGCGCGCAGGGCGGCGGCGAGCTTGGCCAGTACCGCGACCCGGGCGCCGATCAGCAGGACCCGGCGGCGGGCAGCGGCGGGTGCCCGGTCGAGGAGGGAGGCGAGGGCCGCGCGGTACTCGGAGCCGTGGAAGCGGAACGGCCCTATGCCGTGGTAGCCGTTGAGCTGCAGATCGGCGTGCTCGCCGGTCTGCCAGGCGAAGTCGCGCCAGATGAAGTCCTCGCCGTCGGACTCGATGGCGGCGGTGACCGCGCCGCAGGCCAGGCTCTCGCACTCGGGGCAGCCGTAGATGACGTAACGGCCGTCCGGAAGCGGGGCATCCGCCTCGAGCAGGAGGCTCTGGACCTGGGCGGTGAAGATCGCGGGTGGGACGTCGGAGGCGAGCGGGGAGACGGCGTCGAGGTCGGAGAGCTGGAACAGCAGCGGGCGGCCGTCGACGATGAAGTCCACGAAGTCCCGGTGCACTTGGTACTCACCGTTGGCGAGGACTCCACCGGCCCGCATCGCCGGTGCCAGGCCGAAGGTCGCGTACTCGGCAGACATGCTGTGAGTATCCCCAGCGCGGGAGTGATGTGAGCACGGCATGGCACATTCCGCTACGGTCGCCGGGTGGAGATGGGGCGGAACGACGAAGTCATCGTGGTCGGCGGCGGGGTCATCGGCCTGACGACGGCGGTGGTCCTGGCCGAGCGGGGCCGCCGGGTCCGGGTGTGGACCCGGGACCCCGTCGAGCGGACCACCTCGGCGGTCGCGGGCGCGCTGTGGTGGCCGTACAGGATCGAACCCCTCGCGCTGGCCCGGGACTGGGCCCTGCGCTCCCTCGCCGTGTACACGGAACTGGCGGCGGACTCCGACGCCACCGGCGTACGGATGATCGAGGGGGTACTGGGCGAAGGGGATCTGGACGGGGCGGACGCCTGGGCGGCGGCCGCGGTGCCGGGGCTGCGGTCGACGACGGACGAGGAGTACGGCGGGGCCGGACTGTGGGCCCGGCTGCCGCTCATCGACATGTCGACTCACCTGCCGTGGCTACGGGAACGATTCCGCGGGGCGGGCGGGTCGATCGAGACGCGCACGGTGTCCACGCTCACGGAGGCCGAGGCACCGGTCGTGGTCAACTGCACGGGGCTCGGCGCCCACGAGCTCGTCCCGGATCCGTCGGTGCGGCCCGTGCGGGGGCAGCTGGTGGTCGTGGAGAACCCCGGCATCGACACCTGGCTCACCTCCAGCGACACCGCGGGGGACATGGCGTACTTCTTCCCGCAGCCCGGCCGGCTGCTGCTCGGCGGCACGGCCGACGAGGGCGCCTGGTCGACGGAGCCGGACCCCAAGGTGGCCGAGGCGATCGTGCGGCGCTGTGCCGAACTGCGGCCCGAGATCGCCGGTGCGCGGGTGCTGGAGCACCGGGTGGGGCTGCGGCCGGTGCGGGACGCGGTCCGGCTGGAGCGCGAACTCCTCCCGGGGGGACGGATCTTGGTGCACAACTACGGTCATGGCGGCGCCGGGGTCACGGTGGCCTGGGGCTGCGCGGAGGAGGCGGCGGCGCTCGCCTCCACCTGAGGCCCCTTGCGCCCTGCGCGGCCCGCCTCCCCCAGGGCTCAGGAGTGCTCGTGGCCCAGCGGGTCGCCCTCGATCTCGGTGCCGGGGCCCGGGCCGACCTTGATCTCGAACTCGCCGTCGTACTCGCGATGTCCGACGATCACGGCGAGTTCGACGGCCTCGTCGGCCATCTCTCCCCGCACGATCAACGGATCGCGGCGCAGGTCGCGCATGAGGGCGACGCACATGCCGATCATCACCAGGACGAAGGGCGCGGCGGCGAGGATCGTCAGGTTCTGCAGGCCCGTGAGCGCGTCGCCCTGACCGCTGCCGACGAGCAGCATGATGGCGGCGACCGCGCCGGTCACGACGCCCCAGAACACCACGACCAGACGGCCGGGTTCGAGCGCTCCCCGCTGGGACAGCGTGCCCATCACGATGGAGGCGGCGTCGGCTCCGGAGACGAAGAAGATGCCGACCAGGATCATCACCAGCAGGCTGGTGGCGGTGGCGATGGGGAACTCCTGGAGCAGGCCGAAGAGTTGCCCTTCGGGCGTGTCCTCACCGCCCAGGGCCCCGCGCTCCGCCAGCTTCATCGCCGTACCGCCGAAGATCGCGAACCACACCAGGCTGACCGTGCTGGGCACCAGGATGACCCCGCCGACGAACTGCCGGATGGTGCGGCCCCGGCTGATCCGGGCGATGAACATGCCCACGAAGGGCGTCCAGGAGATCCACCAGGCCCAGTAGAAGACGGTCCAGCTGCCGAGCCAGTCCGCCACGCCCTCGCCGGAGCTGGCCTCGGTGCGTCCGGCGAGCTGGGGCAGGTCGCCGAGGTAGGCGAAGATCGAGGTGGGCAGCAGGTCGAGCACGATGATCGTGGGCCCCGCGATGAACACGAAGGCCGCGAGGATCAGCGCGAGCACCATGTTGGTGTTGGACAGCCACTGGATGCCCCGCTCGACACCGGAGACGGCCGAGGCCACGAAGGCCAGGGTGAGTACGGCGATGATGGCGACCAGCAGGCCCTCGCTGACGTCGTCCATCCAGTCGAGCTCCTGGAATCCGGAGCCGATCTGGAGCGCCCCGAGGCCGAGGGAGGCGGCGGAGCCGAAGACGGTGGCGATGATCGCGAGGATGTCGATCACCCGGCCCCAGGCGCCGTTCGCGTGCTTCTCGCCGATGAGCGGGGTGAAGACCGCGCTGATGGTCTGCCGGCGGCGCCTGCGGAAGGTGCTGTAGGCGATGCCGAGGCCGACCACCGCGTAGATCGCCCAGGGGTGCAGCGTCCAGTGGAAGAGGGTGGTCGCCATCGCCGTCTCCATGCGCTCGGCGGAGTCGGCGGGTTCGGTGCCCGGCGGCGGGGTCCTGTAGTGCGTGAGCGGCTCGCTCACGCCGTAGAACATCAGGCCGATGCCCATGCCGGCGCTGAACATCATCGCGACCCAGGAGACCGTGCGGAACTCGGGGTCCTCGCCCTCGGCGCCGAGGTGGATCCGGCCGTAGCGGCTGATCGCCAGCCACAGGGCGAAGACGACGAAGCAGGAGGCGGCGAGCATGAAGGCCCAGCCGCCGTTGTGGATCAGCCCGTTGAGCATCGTGCTGGAGGCGCTCTCCAGCGAGTCGGTCGCCACCGAGCCCCAGATCACGAAGGCCACGGTGATGGCGGCGGTAACGCCGAACACCACCCGGTCCGTGGGCTGGTGACTGGGAACGCCCGGCGGGCCTTCCCATTCACCCCTTTTCTTCAGGTCCTGCGTCAACTGTGGCGCCTTCCGTAGGTATGCCCATATTTAGTGGCCCCTACGGCCTACCACAGGTGCCGCGGATCTCGGCCGTTTCAGCAGTCGGTGTCGGGCTCACCGACCGTGACGTGGTACGGAGCGCGTTCGTCGAGCAGGAGCGGGACGAGGGCGCGCAGGGACTGGCGGAGCGGGACGTACGTGCCGTGCGTGCGCACGCCGTGCAGGGCGAGTTCGTCCTTGATCTCGGTGTACTGGGCCTCCGTCAGCCGGTAGCCGCAGGGCGGGTCCTGGAGCACCTCGGCGGGCTCGGGCGGGTCGTTGTCGGCACCGCCGAGGTAGACCGGGCCGCTGTCCCGCCAGCCCGCGAGCCGGGCGGCGGCGGTGGCCGCGTCGACCTGCCGGCCGTGCTCCCCGGCGAAGGAGAACAGGCCGCCCAGTGCGGCGAGTTGGGAGTTGACCCGGCGTAGGTTGTTGACCTGCTCGGGTACCTCCGTCAGCGGTTCCACGCGACTTTCGATGAGCAGGCCGACGGTGTGCTTGATGCCGGACATGTTCCGCAGGATGCGCTCCTGGCCGTCGCCCGCGACCTGGCGGACGGGGTCGCCGGTGACGGGGTCGGTCCAGATGCCGTAGGTGCCGGTGGTGTATCCCTCGGCCGCGGCGGCGGGGCGCACGTAGTCCAGCGACAGGTTCCGGCCCTCCTCGTGCAGGGCGGGGGCCGTGTTGAGGTTGCGCGGCCAGAGGTCGAACAGGTCCTTGTCGTAGTACGGGGGTGTGCCGCCGTACTCGTGCAGGTCGTAGACCACGTCCGGCCTCCGGTCGCGGATCACCGCGGCCAGCGCCCGGCCCTCCCTGGTCTGCAGGGCGATGTGGTCGCGGTTGATGTCGACGCCGTCGCTGTTGCCGCGGGTGTCGGCGGCCCGGCCGTCGGGGTTGGCGGTGGGCACCACGAACACGGTGGTCGTCGCCAGCAGGCGCCGGGTCCGCACGTCGTCGCCGTAGGCCAGATCACGGATCGTGGTCAGGCAGGCCTCACGGCCGGAGGGCTCGTCGCCGTGCTGACTGCACACCAGCAGGACCGTGCGGGTGGTGGGCCGGGTACCGATCCGCACGAGCTGGAGCGGACGGTCCTGCTTCGTGGTGCCGATCCGGCTGATCGACACCCGGTCGCTGTCCCGGTCCACGGCCGCGAGGAAGGCGCGTTCCTCGGGCTGGCTGGTCCAGCGGGCGCCGCCGGACTCCTCGAAGCCGGTGCGGGGCGGGGTGTCCGCCGCGTGCGCCGGAACCGACAGCAGGGGTACGGCGAGGGCGGCCGCGATCACCGCGGCGATACGGGACTTCACATGGCCTCCGGGACTCGCTGCGGCGGTACGGGACTCACGATGCCTGCGGAACTCGTCGCGGCTCGGCACGATGTCACGACGTCTGACGGACTCGTCGCGGCTCGGCACGATGTCACGACGCCTGACGGACTCGTCGCGGCTTCACCGGCCTCCACGACGTCTGACGGACTCGTCGCGGCTTTACCGGCCTCCACGACGCCTGACGGACTCGTCGCGGCTCCGCGGGACTTCACCACGCCCCAAGGAGGCGCCGCGGCTCTGCTCGACTTCACCGCGCCTCCGGGACTCGCTGGGCGGTGCGTGGGTCGCGTACGCCGTCCAGGACGGCCTCGCCCGGTGCGGCGGCCGGGCCCGAGGTGGCCGCGCGGAAGGCGTCGGCGCCGCCGGCCAGCGGCACCCGGGCCGAGGTACGGGACAGATCGAGCGTCAGGGTCGGCCTCGTGGACGGCGGTTCGATGAGGTCCTTGTCGGTGCCCGCCACGATCAGCGCGAGCCGGTGCCCGGCCGGGACGACATGGTCGGTGGCCGCCAGGTCGAGGGTGACGGTGTACGGCTCACCGAGCGTCAGGGGGGCTCCTCCGGTCGAGGCGAGGTCGGCCCAGCCGCGGCTGAGGACCGTGTAGTCGACGTCGGCCGTCCTGGCGGCGGTCTCCTTGAAGCAGGCGCTGTCGCCGGTGGTGCTCGCGCCCCAGCAGGTGCGCTCGGCGAGCGTGGTGATGCCCTCGCCCGCGGTGGCGTAGTCCCGGATGGTGTCGGGACCGAGATCCACGAGCACGGCCGAGAGATGCGCGCTCGACGTGGTCGGGGTGGCCGTGACGGTGACCTTCGAGGACCCCGACAGACGCAGGTCGCGGGTGAGCGGTCCGGTGACGAAGCCCGCCTTGTCGGGGGTGGCCTGGTCAACGCGGGCGGCCCAGTCGGTCTCGTCGTTGGCCGGGTCGTCGGTGAAGGTCTCGGTTCCGGTGCCCCGGGTCAGGCCGAGGGTGCCGACGCCCTCCTGGGCTCCTTCGGCGGGGCGCAGGGTCGTCCGCTCGGTGCCGCGCGGGGGCCAGACCTTCGAGGTGACCCACTGGTCTGGGGCCCGTTCGATGTCGGCCATCGGTTCCTCGTCGATGCCGTTGTCGTAGCCGAGCAGTTCATGGTCGAACCACCGGTGCAGGGTGTTCACCCACTCGGCGCGCCGGAAGTCGAAGGGGTCGACATGGCCGACCTGGGAGAGCCAGATCTTGCGGTCCACGCCGCTCTTCGCCAGGGCGTCCCACCACTGGCCGAAGTGCTTGGTGCGGACGTTGAGGTCCTGCATGCCGTGGATCACGAAGACGCTGGCCTCGACCTCGTCGGCGTCCGGCACGTAGTTGCGCTCGCTCCACAGCGGCGTCCAGGCGCCGGTGCGCGGGGCGCCGGCGACGATCCTCTGCTGGACGGCGGCGCAGCGGGCGCGGGCCTCGGGGCTCTCGACGTAGTTCGACAGCCAGTCGGGGCCCGAGTCGAAGAGGGGGGCGCCCTGGGCGAAGTAGTAGTCGTACCAGGAGGAGATGGCGCCGATGGGGACGATCGTCTCCAGGCCCTCGACTCCGGTGGCGGCGACGCCGTTGGCGATCGTGCCGTCGTAACTCTTGCCGATCATGCCGGTCCTGCCGTTGGTCCAGCTCGTGGCCTTGGCCTTCGTGCTCCCCGTCCGGGTGGTGTACGCCTTGCCGCGGCCGTTGAGCCAGTCGACGACGGCCTTGGCGGACTGGATGTCGGAGCGGCCGCCGACGTCTACGCAGCCGTCGGAGCGGTTGGTGCCGGCCAGGTCGACGCCGACGAAGGCGTAGCCGCGCGGCACGAAGTAGTTGTCGTAGAAGAGCGGCATCTGGACGACGTCGCCGTCGGCGTCGTACGTCTTCTTCTGGCTCTCGTTGCCCCGGCCGCAGCAGGAGTAGTAGGGGCTGGCGTCCATGATGACGGGGATCCTGCCGCCCTGTTGGGCGGGTTCGCTCGGGCGGACGATGTCGACGGCGACCCGGTCGGTGCGCCCGTCGGAGTCGCCGTCGAGCCCGGTGTCCACCCAGACGGCCTCGCGGATGGCGGCGTCGTAGGAGTAGACGGGTTCACTGGTGCGCGGGCCCGCTTGGGCCGTCGCCGGTGTGAGGAAGGTGGCCATCAGGGCGGCCGTGGCCGCCGTCGCGAGCGGTCTCCAGGTCGTGAAGCGCGTGCGTATCGGCATGCGCGGGACGGTACATCGGTCAACTCCCGCGCAGAAGAGGGCAACCGGACGCGCGAGGGGTCGCGTGGGACCGGCGGGGCCCGTCGGTTCATGTCGGCCGAATGGCGATCGTGTGACAGTGGCGGCCATGGACACGGGCGGGCCCACGGGGAGTGAATAGGCTCCGAACAGCCTTCGGTCCCCAACGACTTGGAGCTTTCGTGCACCGCAGATTCTTCGCACCGGGCGCGCTCGCGGCCGCCTCCCTCCTGCTGGCGATCCCGGCATCGGCCGCGAGTTCCTCCCCCGGCGCCCCGGGCATCGGCGATCCCTACTACCCGGCCTACGGCAACGGCGGCTACGACGTCTCCCACTACGACCTGCGGCTGAAGTACCAGCCGGAGACGGACCAGCTGGACGGCACCGCCACCCTGCTGGTCCGCACCACCCAGGACCTGTCGCGGTTCAACCTGGACTTCCTGCTGGACGTCAGCGAGGTACGGGTGGGCGGCGCGAAGGCGTCGTTCACGACCTCCGGCGAGCACGAACTGGAGATCACCCCGAAGAAGCCGCTCGCCAAGGGCACCGAGGTCGCCGTGGTGGTGCGCTACAGCGGGGTGCCGTCGTCGAAGCAGGCGTACGGCTTCACCAGCTGGCACCGCACCCCCGACGGCGGGGTCGCCTCCGGCGAACCCGAGGCCGCCTGGTGGTGGTTCCCCAGCAACGACCACCCGCGGGACAAGGCCACCTACGACGTGTCGGTGGCCGTGCCGGACGGCACCCAGGCCGTCTCCAACGGCACGCTCCAGTCGACGAGTTCACGGCTCGGCTGGACCCGCTGGAACTGGCGCTCCAACAAACCGCAGGCCACGTATCTCGCCACGCTCGCGGTCGGCCGTTTCGACCTCACCACCGGCACGACCGAGAGCGGCATTCCGGTGGTCAACGCCTACAGCAAGGACTTGGGCGACAACTACAACGCGGCGAAGGCCAGCATCGAGCGGTCGGGCGAGATCGCCGACTGGCTGAGCGAGTACTTCGGGCCGTATCCGTACAACGCGCTCGGCGGGTACGTGCCGAACACCACGACCCGGTTCGCGCTGGAGACCCAGACCCGGCCCTTCTACAGCCCGGTCCGGTTCGCCAACGGCACGAACACCTATCTGGTCGTGCACGAGCTGGCCCACCAGTGGTACGGCAACCTCGTCTCGGTCTCCGGATGGAAGGACATCTGGATCAACGAGGGCTTCGCGCGCTACTCGGAGTGGCTGTGGTCCGAGCACGAGGGCGAGGGCACCGCGCAGGAACTCGCCGATTACGTGTACGCCTCCCGCGCCGCCGACGATCCCTTCTGGACCGTACGGCCGGGTGACCCCGGTCCGGACAACCAGTTCCACATCGCGGTCTACGACCGGGGCGCCCTCGCGCTCCAGGCGCTGCGGAACGAGATCGGGGACGAGGACTTCTTCGCGATCCTGAAGGGCTGGGGGACGAAGTACGCCTACGGCAACGCGACCGTGGCCGACTTCCAGCGGTACGCGGAGCAGGTGTCCGGGCAGCCGCTGGGGGCGCTCATCGACACCTGGCTGTTCCAGCCCACGAAGCCGGCCGCGCCCGCGGCGCGTTCCGCGTCCATCGCCGGGGAGGCGTCCGCTCCCGCGAAGCCCAGGTCGTGGGAGAAGATCGCGGCGACGAACGACGTGCACGAGCACGAGCACGAGCACTGAGCGGTCGTGAGGCGGCCCAGGACCGGCTCCGGCCCGGGCCGTCTCACTCCCCGTGGTCGTAGACCGTGACGGATATCCCCCGGCGGACGAGCCGCTCCTCGACGAGCGGCTCCACGCGGGACCACTTGCCGCCCGCGAGGCCGCAGCCGATGCGGGGCATGTGGACGGAGGCGCCCAGCTCGGCCGCCTTGTCCGCCAGCCGTTCCAGTGCCGCGTCGATCGCCTCGTAGCGCACGGGGACGCCCTTGCTGCCGGTGCGTGTGCCGCGCTGGCCGACCATGTTGGCCACCCACACATACGGCTCGACCTGGACGAACTGAACGGCTCCCAGGCCGAAGTCGTTCGCCGCGCGGTCACGGTGCCAGGCGCGGTAGGACTTCTCCGGCTGCGGCCAGCGGCGCGAGACGGCGAGCACGAAGCCCTTCCCCCAGCCCCCGATGTCGTTGCAGACATGGGCGATCAGCTTGACGCCCTTGACCGACGGAACGGTGGCGTCACCTCGGACGTAACTGATCTTCGACATGACGCCACCGTAGGCGGTGCCACTGACAGCGGCCCCTGGATTACCTGGTGAGCTCGGTACCACTCTCTGGTGCGCCCGGGCTGGGGTGTGCCCGGGTGTCCTTGCACAGGTGTGGTCCGTACCGCCGTGTGGGGCAGCACAGACCAGGAGCCCACGACGATCGCGCCGTATGCGGTGGCAAACGTCACGGCGCGCTCCTTCTCACATGGTCACCGGAGGTTTCACAGTGTTGGTGAGACAGCGATACTGCTGCACATGACGACCGACGCCGAGCAGCCGACCCTCACCATCGACGAGCTGGCCGCACGGGCCGGCGTCACGGTCCGCACGGTGCGGTTCTACGGCACCAAGGGGCTGCTGCCGCCGCCGGTGATCGGTCCGCGCCGGGTCGGTCACTACGGCAGGGACCACTTGGCGCGGCTCGCGCTCATCGAGGAGTTGCAGCAGCAGGGGATGACGCTGGCCGCGATCGAGCGGTACATGCAGCGGCTGCCGTCCGGCCTGAGTACCGAGGATCTCGCCATCCACCGGGCCGTGGTGGCCTCCTGGGCCCCGGACGCGGTGGAGACGGTGTCGCGGGCGGAACTCCAGCGGCGAGCGGGGCGGGAGCTGGCCGACGAGGACCTGGAGCGGCTCGCCGCGATGGGTGTGATCGGCGCCGACGGCGAGGCGTTCCGGGTGGACGTCGGGGTGCTGCGGCTCGGGGTGCGGCTGCTCGAGATGCCGTTGTCGCAGGAGGCGATCCTGGCCGCGCGGAAGGTGCTGATCGAGCACTCCCGTGCCGCCGCCCACGAGCTGGCGCAGCTGTTCCGCGGCGAGGTGGCCGAACGCGCCGCCCACGACGTCAAGTCGCTCTCCTCCGACATGCAGCCGCTCGTCGTACAGGCCCTGTTGACGACGTTCCAGCGGTCGCTGAAGGAGGAGCTGCGGGACTGGGTGAAGGCGCCGGAGGCAGACGGATCCGCCTGACCCACCCGGTTCGGTGGTGCCGGGGTGGCCGAGGACCCGGTCCGCGCCCTCGCCGCGGAGGATCTCCAGGAGGGCGAGGGCGGGCCGGGTGCCCATGGGGGCGGTTGGTCAGCGGGCGTCGCCGAACGTCTCCCCCTTCTCCGCCTTCTCCACCAGCAGCGCGGGCGGCGTGAAGCGGTCGCCGTAGCGCTCGGCGAGTTCTCGCGCGCGTGCCACGAAGCCGGGCAGGCCGCCCTCGTAGCCGTTGACGTACTGCAGGACTCCGCCGGTCCAGCCGGGGAAGCCGATGCCGAAGATCGAGCCGATGTTGGCGTCGGCGACCGAGGTGAGGACGCCCTCCTCCAGGAGACGGACGGTGTCCAGCGCCTCGGAGAACAGCATGCGTTCCTGCATGTCCCGGAAGGGGATCTGCGCGCCGTCGCGGGTGAAGTGCTCGCGCAGGCCCGGCCACAGGCCCGCGCGCTTGCCGGACTCGTCGTAGTCGTAGAAGCCGGCGCCGGCGCTGCGGCCCTCGCGGCCGAACTCGTCGACCATGCGGTCGATCACGGCCTCCGCGGGGTGCGTGGCCCAGGTGCCGCCCGCCTCCTCCACGGCGCGCCTCGACTCGTTGCGGATCTTCCTCGGCAGCGTCAGCGTCAGCTCGTCCATCAGGGACAGCACCTTCGCCGGGTAGCCCGCCTGGGCCGCCGCCTGCTCGACCGACGCGGGCTCGATGCCCTCGCCGACCATCGCCACGCCCTCGTTGATGAAGTGGCCGATGACGCGGGAGGTGAAGAAGCCGCGGGAGTCGTTCACCACGATCGGCGTCTTGTTGATCTGTCGCACCAGGTCGAAGGCGCGGGCCAGCGCCTCCTCCCCCGTCCGCTCGCCCTTGATGATCTCGACGAGCGGCATCTTGTCGACCGGCGAGAAGAAGTGCAGCCCGATGAAGTCGGCCTGGCGCTCCACGCCCTCGGCGAGCGCGGTGATCGGCAGCGTCGAGGTGTTGGAGCACAGCAGCGCGTCCGGCTCCACGATGTGCTGGATCTCCTGGAAGACCTTGTGCTTGAGCTCGGGGTTCTCGAAGACCGCCTCGATCACCGCGTCACAGCCGGCGACGTCCTGCGGGTCGGCCGTCGGCGTGATGCGGGCCAGCAGGGCGTCCGCCTTCTCCTGTGTCGTACGGCCCCGGCTCACGGCCTTCGCGCAGAGCTTCTCGGAGTAGCCCTTGCCCTTGACCGCCGCTTCCAGGGCCACGTCCTTCAGGACGACCTCGATGCCCGCGCGGGCGCACGAGTAGGCGATGCCCGCGCCCATCATCCCGGCGCCGAGGACGGCGACCTTGCGGACCCGGTGCGGCGCGATCCCCTTCGGGCGGTTGGCGCCGGAGTTGACGGCCTGGAGGTCGAAGAAGAACGCCTGGATCATGTTCTTCGAGGTCTGCCCGGCGGCCAGCTCGACGAAGTAGCGCGCCTCGATCACCTGGGCCGTCTCGAAGTCGACCTGGGAGCCCTCGACCGCCGCCGCGAGGATGTTGCGCGGTGCCGGGTAGGGGGCGCCGTTCGTCTGCTTGCGCAGGCTGGCCGGGAAGGCGGGGAGGTTGGCCGCGAACTTGGGGTTGGCGGGGGTGCCGCCGGGGATGCGGTAGCCGGGCCTGTCCCAGGGCTGCTGGGACTCGGGGTTGGCCTCGATGAAGGCGCGGGCCCTGGCCAGCATCTCCTCCTGGGTGGCGACGACTTCGTCGACGAGGCCGTTCTCCAGGGCGCGCCGGGGGTTGTACTGGGTGCCTTGGAGGAGGACCTTCAGCAGCGCGTCGGTGATGCCGAGGAGGCGGACCGTGCGGACGACTCCGCCGCCGCCCGGGAGCAGGCCGAGTGTGACCTCGGGGCAGCCGATCTTGGAGCCGGGCGCGTCGAGGGCGACGCGGTGGTGGCAGGCGAGCGCGATCTCGTAACCGCCGCCGAGGGCCGCGCCGTTCAGCGCCGCGACGACCGGCTTGCCGAGGGTCTCGATGCGGCGCAGGTGGCGCTTGATGGCCATGCCGCCGTCGAAGAGCTCCTGTGCCGTCTCGGGGGTGACCCGGATCAGGTCGCGCAGGTCGCCGCCGGCGAAGAAGGTCTTCTTGGCGGAGGTGATGATGACACCGCGGATGGTGTCCTTCTCGGCCTCCAGCCGGTCGGTGACCTGGGCGAGGGAGTCGCGGAAGGCCTGGTTCATGGTGTTGGCGGACTGGTTCGGGTCGTCGATGACCAGCGTGACGACGCCCGCGCGGTCCTGTTCCCAGCGGATGGTGGTGGTCATGAGGGGGTCTCCGTAGAAGTCTCGTGTGGCCGCTGGGGTGGTCAGACGCGCTCGACGATGGTGGCGATGCCCATGCCGCCGCCCACGCACAGCGTGGCGAGGCCGTAGCGCTTGTCCTGGCGCTCCAGTTCGTCGACGAGCGAGCCGAGGATCATCGCGCCGGTGGCGCCGAGCGGGTGGCCCAGCGCGATGGCGCCGCCGTTGACGTTGACCTTGTCCAGCGACAGGCCCATGTCCTTGACGAAGCGCAGGACGACCGCCGCGAACGCCTCGTTGATCTCGACGAGATCGATGTCGTCGATGGTCAGACCGGCCTTGGCGAGGGCCTTGCGGGTGGCCGGGGCCGGACCGGTGAGCATGATGGTGGGCTCGGAGCCGGAGACGGCGGCGGAGACGATCCGCGCGCGCGGGGTGAGGCCGTAGCGCTCCCCCACCTCCCTGGAGCCGATGGCGACCAGCGCGGCGCCGTCCACGATGCCGGAGGAGTTGCCGGCGTGGTGGACGTGGTCGATCTTCTCCACCCAGTGGTACTTCTGCAGCGCCACGGCGTCGAAGCCGCCCAGGTCGCCGATGTCCGCGAAGGACGGCTTCAGCTTGGCGAGCGAGTCGGCGGTGGTGCCGGGGCGCATGTGCTCGTCGTGGTCGAGGACGGTCAGGCCGCTGCGGTCGCGCACGGGGACGACCGATTTCTCGAACCGGCCCTCCTTCCACGCGGCGGCCGCCCGCTCCTGCGACAGCGCCGCGTACTCGTCGACGTCGCGCCGGGAGAATCCCTCGATCGTGGCGATCAGGTCGGCGCCGATACCCTGGGGCACGAAGTTGACGGCGAGGTTGGTCATCGGGTCGTTGAACCAGGCACCCCCGTCGGAGGCCATCGGCACCCGGGACATGGACTCCACACCGCCCGCGAGGACCAGGTCCTCCCAGCCCGAACGGACCTTGGCGGCGGCCATGTTGACGGCCTCCAGACCGGACGCACAGAAGCGGTTCTCCTGTACGCCGGCCACGGTGTCCGGAAGTCCGGCGGCGACCGCGGCGATCCGGGCGATGTCGGATCCCTGGTCGCCGACCGGGCCGACGACGCCCAGCACGATGTCGTCGACGGCGGCCGGGTCGAGACCGGGGAAACGGGCGCGGATCTCGTGGATGAGTCCGACGACAAGGTCGATGGGCTTGGTGCCGTGCAGGGCGCCGTTCGCCTTGCCGCGGCCGCGCGGGGTGCGGATCGCGTCGTACACGTACGCTTCGGTGCTCACAGGGAAGCCTTTCGGTGAGGGTCGGGCCGGCAGGAGGCTTCGGCCGAGCGGGAGGGCTGTCAGCCGAGCAGGGAACGGCCGATGATCTCCTTCATGATCTCGGTCGTACCGCCGTAGATGGTCTGGATGCGTCCGTCCGTGAACGCCCGGGCGACGGGATACTCGCTCATGTAGCCGTAGCCGCCGTGCAGTTGCAGACAGCGGTCGGCGACCCGCTTCTGCAGCTCGGTCGCCCACCACTTGGCCATGGAGGCGTGGACGGCGTCGAGCCCTCCGCTCGAGTGTTCCTCGACGCACCGGTCGAGGAACGTGCGGGTGACCGCGCACTCCGTGGCCATCTCGGCTATCTCGAACCGGATGTGCTGCTTGGTGGCGAGCGGCCGGCCGAAGGCCTCGCGCTCCTTGACGTACCGCGTGGTGATCTCCAGCAGGTGCTCGGCGCCCGCGATGGCGGCGACCGCGATGCTGAGCCGTTCCTGGGCGAGGTTCGTCATCAGATGGACGAAGGCGCCGTTGAGCTCACCCAGGAGGTTCTCCTTGGGCACGCGGACGTCCTGGAAGAACAACTCGGCCGTGTCCTGCGCCTTCTGGCCGATCTTGTCGAGGTTCCGGCCCCGCTCGAAGCCCTCCGCGCCCCGCTCGACCACGAGCAGGGACAGGCCGTGCGCGCCGCCCTCCGGGGTCGTCTTCGCCACCACGATCACCAGGTCGGCGAGGATGCCGTTGGAGATGAACGTCTTGGAGCCGTTCAGCAGCCAGTGGTCGCCCCGGTCCTCGGCACGCGTCTTGATGCCCTGCAGGTCGGAGCCCGCGCCCGGCTCGGTCATGGCGATGGCCGTGATCAGCGAGCCGTCGCAGAAGCCGGGCAGCCAGCGGCGCTTCTGCTCCTCGGTGGCGAGAGAGGTCAGATACGGCCCGATGATGTCGTTGTGCAGGCCGAGGGCGAGCCCGGGCGTCCCCGCGCGGGTGAACTCCTCGGCCATGACGGCGCTGTAGCGGAAGTCCGCGGCACCCCCGCCTCCGTACTCCTCGGGCACGGCGAGCCCGAGCAGGCCCTGCTTGCCGGCCGCGCGCCAGGCGTCCCGGGAGACGACGCCGTCCTTCTCCCACTGCTCGTAGTGCGGCAGCACCTCCCTGGCGAGGAAGCCGCGCACGGTCTCGCGGAACGCTTCGTGCTCGTCGGAGTAGATCCGCCGCTTCATTCGGGGCCCTTCATCAGATCGGGTACGTCCCAGTCGCGCGCCACGTCCTCGGTGTCGGCGCCGGGCATCGCGGGCCCGGAGCGGACGGCGGTCGGGGTAGCGGAGAAGCGGGGCGCCGGGGCGGGCTGGGGGATGCCGCCGTGGTCGGTGAAGGTGCCACGGGCGGCCAGGTGCGGGTGGTGCGGGGCCTCGCGGAGCGTGAGGACGGGGGCGACGCAGGCGTCGGAGCCCTCGAACACCACCGTCCACTCCTGTCTCGTACGGGACTTGAAGCGGGCGGTGACCGCCTCGCGCAGCTCGCCCCAGCGGGCCCAGTCCTTGCGGGCGTCCGCGTGGCCCTCGACGCCGAGCAGGTCCAGGAACCGGTCGTAGAACTGCGGTTCGAGGGCGCCGACCGCCATGTACTTGCCGTCCGCGGTCTCGTAGGTGCCGTAGTACGGGCAGCCGCCGTCCAGGAGGTTGGCGGCGCGGCGGTCCTGCCAGCCGCCGGCGGCGACCATGCCGTGGATCATCGCGGAGAGATGGGAGGCGCCGTCGACGATGGCGGCGTCCACGACCTGGCCGGTGCCGGTCGCGCGCGCGTGGTGCAGGGCGGCGAGGAGGCCGACGACGAGGTAGAGGGAGCCGCCCGCGTAGTCGCCGAGCAGGTTGGCCGGCGCGGGCGGGGGCGTGCCGGGGGCGCCGATCATGCCGAGGGTGCCGGTGAGCGCGATGTACGCGATGTCATGGCCCGCGCGCGGGGCGAGCGGGCCGTCCTGGCCCCAGCCGGTCATACGGCCGTAGACGAGCCGCGGGTTGCGGGCCCGGCAGTCCTCCGGACCGACGCCGAGGCGCTCGGCCACTCCGGGGCGGTAGCCCTCGATCAGGAGGTCCGCGCGAGCGGCGAGATCGAGCACGCGCGCGGGTCCGTCGGGCGCCTTCAGGTCGACGATCACCGAGCGCTTGTTGCGGTTGGTCACGTCGTACGCCGGATCGATCGCGAGTCCGGGGCCGCCGGGCCGGTCCACGCGGACCACGTCGGCGCCGAGGTCGGCGAGGAGCATCGCGGCGAACGGGCCGGGCCCGATCCCGGCCAGCTCGACCACGCGTACGCCGGTGAGCGGCCCGTGTCCTGGCGTCTTTGCCATCCGGTCCCCAGGGTCGGTGTGACACTACTGCTGTAACACCAGCGATGTTAGGAATTCGTCCCAGTGAGCACAAGAGCAGAGCGAGCGCTTGGTTATTTACACCCTGCCTGACTTCGCGTCGAGCTCCGCTATGAGCCGCTTCGGCGCGATCGCCCGGTAGCTCTCCTCCACCCAGTCGCACAGCAGCTCCGCGGCCGGCGCGCCCGCGCGCTCCAGCGGGACCGCGACCCACCCCGCCTTGCCCAGGCCGTAACCGGCCGGCTCGGCGCCGGGGCAGGTCAGCGCGTGGGCGTGGGCGGCCTCGCCCTTGAGCTTCACGGTGACGCCCAGCGGATGGCTGCCGTCGTCGACGCCGAGGAAGACGAACACCTTCCTGTTGACCTTCGCGACGGTCTCGCCCCAGGGAAACTCTTCCGTCGCACCGGGCAGGCCCAGGGCGAACTGGCGTACTTTCTCCCACTTCTTCAGGGCGTTCCGGTCCACGGCCATCCGCTGCCTCCCGGGCTCGACGTCGGGCTCCGCATCCCTCACGCTAGCCTCGGCCACCGACAACGGCGCGAGGTACGGGACCGAGAGGTGTCATGAGCAGGCTGAACAGGACGGACCGTCCGTACGACATCGTGCTCTTCGGGGCGACCGGCTTCGCCGGGGCGCTCACGGCGGAGTACCTGGCGGCCAACGCGCCGGAGGGGCTGCGCTGGGCGATCGCGGGCCGCGACGAGACCAGGCTGAACCGGCTGCGCGAGTCACTGCCGGGCGGCGAGGGCGTGGGCGTGCTGCGCGCGGACGTGGCGGATCCCGGCTCGGTACGCGAACTCGCCCGGCACGCGCGCGTGGTGGCCACGACGGTGGGGCCCTACGTGCGGTACGGCGAGGACCTGGTCGCCGCCTGCGCGGACAGTGGAACGGACTATCTCGACCTCAGCGGCGAGCCGGAGTTCGTGGACCTGATGTACGTGCGCCATGACGCCCGCGCACGGGAGACCGGCGCCCGGATCGTGCACGCGGCCGGGTTCGACTCCGTCCCGCACGACCTGGGCGCGTACTTCACGGTCCGGCAGCTGCCCGAGGGCGTGCCGCTGACGGTGGACGGCTTCGTGACGGCCGGCGCCATGTTCTCCGGCGGCACGTTCGCCTCGGCGCTGGGCCAGATGGCGCGCGGGCGCCAGATGGTGGCCGCCGCGCGGGAACGGGCCCGGCACGAGCCGCGTCTGGTGGGCCGCCGGGCCCTGGCCCCGACGGGCACGCCCCGGTTCGCCGGGGAGGTGGGCGCCTGGGCGGTGCCGCTGCCCACCATCGACCCGCAGATCGTGCGCCGTTCCGCGAAGGCCCTGGACCGCTACGGCCCGGACTTCCGCTACCGGCACTACGCGGCGGTACGGCGTCTGCCCGTCGCCGTGGCCGGTGTCGTCGGCGTGGGCGGTCTGGCCGCCGCCGCCCAACTTCCGCCTGCCCGCCGCTGGCTGTCGGACCGGCTCAAGCCCGGCGAGGGCCCCAGCCCCGAGAAGCGCGCGAAGAGCTGGTTCTCAGTCCGCTTCGTGGGCCAGGGCGGTGGCCGCCGGGTCTTCACCGAGGTCTCGGGTGGTGACCCCGGCTACGACGAGACCGCGAAGATGCTCGCCGAGTCGGCCCTCTGCCTGGCCTTCGACGAGCTCCCGGCCACCTCGGGCCAGGTCACCACGGCCGTGGCGATGGGCGACGCGCTGACGGAACGGCTGCGGCGGGCGGGGATCGTGTTCCGGGTGGCGGCGAGCCGCTAGAGGGCCTCGGTACGGGCACCGGTACTCGGTACGGCCGCCGGCGCTCAGTACGGCCGCTGTACCCCTACAGCGGCCACTGGGCGACGGTGTAGATCATCCCGCAGATCCAGGCGAGCGCCGCGAGAGCGGCGGCCACGAGTGCGGCCGTCACGGCACGCTCGACGGGACGGTTCGGGTCGGCGAGGGGCTTCGGGGAGCGGTGGGACGTCATGGGCTCGAGCCTGCCGGGCGGGCCGGGCGCGGACATCCGTACGGCTACTCAGTCGACGTACTCAGCCGGCGCCCAGCCCCCGAGGGCCGCTTCGAGGGGGCCCCGCAACGCCGGCTCCTCGGCCGCGATGCGGCAGGCCAGCGGGCCGATCTCCCACCCCGCGTGATAGTCGTACCAGGGCGGTGAGCCCGCCGCGTTGTGGGCGAGCTTGCCGACCAGCTCCCCGAGCCTCAGCACGAGGTGCTCCCGGGCGGTGAGCCCGTCGGCCGCTCCGGCGCCGCGCAGCAGCCCGAAGATCTCGCCGCCCCGGTGCCACTGGTCCCGGTCGCCCGCCATGTCCAGCGCGGCCACGATCTCCGGCGTGCGCCGCCCGTCCGTGACCGCCGCTTCGAGTACGCGGCCCGCCCAGGCGACCGGATCGCGTTGCCGCTCGTACAGGGCGCGGCCCCACGACTGACGGCGGTCCCGCCGGGCCTGCGCCGCGAGGTCCTCGTTCGGCGCAACCGCTGCCCGCAGGGCGCGGCGGCACAGGGCGTCCGCTCTGCGGGTCGTCTCCGGGAGGCGGTAGGCCGGGGTGAGGGCCAGCGTGTGGGCGCAGGCGTTGTCGAGGCCGACCCGGTGGCCGACGGAGACGAAGACCGGCTTGACGGCCTCCCGGGTGCGCAGGGCCCGGCCGACCTCCTCGGTGCCGGAGAGCAGCGGCGACGAGGATCCTCTGGCCGCTCCGGGGTCGTCGTAGGCGAAGGTGAAGGGGTTCTTGGCCACGCCGATGGTCGAAAGGCCCGTGAGGACGCCCAGGTGGCTGGCCAGGCCGAAGCGACGGGGGTGGGCGAGGCCGTAGCCGTCGCAGACCACCAGTCCCGGCTCGCACGGGAGCGCCTCGAGGGCGGCCAGGACCGTGGGGATCTCGCGAAAGGCGAGCAGGCCGGGCACGTACGGGAAGGAGATCCGGCCGACGGCCGTCGCCTCCGCGACGACGTCCAGGGTGGACGCGTCCAGGACGACGGCCGCCGCGGCGACGACGTCCAGCTCGTCGTCGTAGGCCACGTCGACGCCGGTCACCCGCCCGGTCCCGGGCGGTGGCCCCGGTTCGTCCAGCACCACACGGGTGCGCAGATGGTCCTGGACGGCGCGGGCGTCTTCCTCGGTCGCGGGCCAGTCCGCGGGGATGCGTACGGTCGTCATGATGGGGACGAGCGTACGGGCCCCTGGGTCAGCCCTTGTTACCCAGGGCGCGCTTGAGCTGGCTCTTGTTCATGTCCGAACGGCCCTGGATGTTGCGGCGCTTGGCCTCCTCGTAGAGCTGGTCGTAGGTCGGACCCTGGGAGCCCTTGCCGGACCGCTGTCCGCCCCGCTTGCCGGACGACATGTCCTGTGTCGAGGTGCGGCTCGCGGTCTTGGACTCGCCGGAGCGTGCGCGTTCCTTGTTCACCGTGCGGGCCGCGATCTCCTCGGCCCGACCGGTGCTCTCGCCCCGCTCCTGCGCGCTCTTCTTGATGTGCTCGTACTGCCGTTCCCGCTTGGGACTCGAACCGGCCGGCATGGGAACCCACTCCTTCCGCTGTCAGCGTCGTCGCGCGGTCAGCCGTCGAGTACCCACATTCCGGATCAGCGCTCCAGACGAGCCACGCGTCCCTTCTCGCCCGCCGCCCAGCAGCCCCTGTCGGGCGTGCAGTCGACGGTGTCGTACGAACCGGTGTCCACGGTCCGCCAGGTGCGGCCGCCGTCGGTGGTCAGATCGGTTCCGGTGGGGCCCACCGCGAGGGCGGCGGTGCGGCTGTGCGGGAGCCAGGTCACGCCGGAGCGGTAGGCACTGACGGGTGTCGCGGCGGGCTGCCAGCCCGCGCCGCCGTCGGTGGTGCGGGCCGCCGCGCGCGGGGAGGTCTGGTCGGGGCGGTAGTCGCCGCCCACGGCGAGTCCGTGGACGCGGTCGCGGAAGGCCAGGGCGAAGACGCCCCGCGCGGGGTCGCCGGCCGGGATCGGGGTGTCGGCGGCGGTCCAGCTGCGCCCGCGGTCGGCGGAGTGCAGGACACGCGCGCGTGCGGCACCGCCGGTAGCCAGCCAGACGTCCTGCGGCCCGGCCGTCACCAGGCACTGCCCACTGGCCGCGAACCCGGCCTCGCCGTCCTGCGCCGCGGGCATCCCGGCGTCGGGCAGGACCGTCCAGGAACGGCCGCCGTCGGCAGTCGACAGAATGCGGAACCTCCCGTCCACCGGGTCGCTCATCGCGAGCCCGTGGCGGCGGTCGAAGAACGCCATGCAGTCGTAGAAGGCGCGCGGGTCGGTGTTGCGGAAGGTTTCGGTCCAGGTCGCGCCGCCGTCCTCGGTGCGGTACACCCGGGACGCCTCCCCCTCGCCGATGGCCAGCACCACGGCCCGGCGCGCGTCGAACGCCTCGACGTCCCGGAACTGCAACTCCCCGGCCCCCGGCGGCGAGACGTTTCGCCAGCTCGCCCCGCCGTCCGTCGTGCGCAGGACCGTCCCCGCGCTGCCGGCCACCCAGGCGGTGTCCCGGCTGACGGCGGCCAGGCCGCGGTAGCGGACCGTCGGCGTGCCCGTGTCCTTCGACTCCCAGTGCGCGCGGCCGGTCACCCGGGACTGCCCGGACTCGTGCGCCCCCGCCGGTACGGCCGTCCCCGCGGCCAGCGCCGCCGCGCACACCACCCCCACGGCCGTCGTGCGAACCGTGCGTCCCCAGCGTCGCGTGTTCCCCAAGGCCCTCATGGCGGGCGAAGCTAGCCCACACGTCAGGTGCCGTCCAGACCGCCTCATACGTCGTCTGGGCTACCGGGAGGCGAACCGCGTCACTCCTGTGCATGAAAGGCGGTGACCGAGGTCACTCGCCTCCGGTGTGCACGCATCGGCCGATTCCGTCGTCTCTTACAGTGCCCGGCCGCCTCCGCCCGGGGCCCGTCCAGCCGTCGCAAGGGAGCAAGGCGTTGTCCTACGTCATCGAGCAGCCCGTAGAGGCCCGTCTCGTCGCCGCCGCGCCGCGGATGCTGAGCATTCCCGCCACGCTGCACTACGACCGGCGCGACCCGTTCGCCGTCCGCATGACCTTCCCGGCCCCGGCCACCCTGGAGGGCGTGGAGGTCTGCTGGACCTTCAGCCGTGAACTCCTCACGGAAGGCCTGCGGGAGAACGTCGGCCACGGCGACGTACGCGTCCGGCCCTACGGCTACGACCGCACCGTCGTGGAGTTCCACGCCCCGGAGGGCACGGCCGTCGTGCACGTCCGCACCGGTGAGATCCGCCGCTTCCTGGCGGCCACGGGCGAGCTGGTGCCGGTCGGTCTCGAGCACCTCCAGCTCGACCTGGACCACGATCTGGCGGAACTGATGCGGGACGCCTGCTGACGGACGGCGCCGGTCACCGACCGCCCGACCCGAGCAGCGCGTTGAGCTCGCCGTAGTCGACGCCGTCCGCCAGCGTCCCGTACGTCCCGGGCCCGAGCAGCTCCCGCGCGGCGCGCCGGACGAGGGCGTGGGCTGCCTGGGCGATGCCCGAGCCGACGCTGACGCGCGCCACGCCGAGCGCGGCCAGCTCGGCCACCGTCGGAGCGCCGGGTCCCGCCATGACGTTCAGCGGCGCGTCGATCCCGTCGACGAGCAGCTTCACGGTCCCCGGTTCGACGGCTCCGGGGACGAGGATCCCGTCGGCGCCCGCGGCGAGGAACGCGGCGGCCCGCTCCATCGTGTCCCGCACTCCCCCGGCGCCCCGCAGGAAGGTGTCGATCCGGGCGTTCACGAACAGCGGCATCCCCTCGGCGTCCGCGGCCTTCCTGGCGGCGGCGATCCGCTCGGCCTGCTCGGAGACCGCCCGCAGCGCACCGCCCTCGTGCAGGGCGTCCTCGATGTTCACCCCCACCGCGCCGAGCGCGAGCACCGCCCGGACCGTCTCGCCGACGCCCGCGGGGTCCTCGGCGTAGCCGCTCTCGATGTCGGCGGTCACCGGCAGTTCCACGGCCGCCGCGATGCGCGCGACCGCCTCCAGCGCCCGGTCACGGTCCAGCCGGTCGCCGTCCGCGGCGCCGAGGTCCCAGGCGAGCCCCGCGCTGGTGGTGGCCACGGCGGCGGCACCGGCGTCCGCGACGATCCGGGCACTGGCGGTGTCCCAGACGTTCGGCAGCACGAGCGGGGTGCCCGGCACGTGCAGGGAGCGGAAGGCGAGCGCGCGGTCGCGGAGGGTGTCCTTCGTCATGGCGTTCACTCAACCAGCCCGGCCCGGGCTGTCGCTGGCAGGAATCCGACGGCACCCTGCGCCCGTCCCGCGTCAATTCCGTTGACACCCTCCCGGCCCCCTCCTACGGTGTACAACGTCCCTGTTGCCGCCGATTGGAGAAGGACGTTGCTCGTCTGAGGTCCTGAGACACCGCGTCATCACACCCCTAAGGTGTGTGCGCAGCGTGCGACCTCGGCGTTCGAGCCGTCCTCCGGTACAGGGCTTTTCTCATGCCCCCCGTGAGGCTTCCCCCGTGGGTCGCCGGTGTCTCGATACGCGTTTGCCCTTGATCGCTTCGAGCAACCGCGGAGGCCCGCATGTCCAGTTCCATCACCCTTACGTCCCTCGCCTTCACCTGGCCCGACGGCACCCCCGTCTTCGAGGGACTCGACACCGCCTTCGGCCCCGGCCGCACCGGCCTCGTCGGGGTCAACGGGTCGGGGAAGTCGACCCTGTTGAAAATCGTCGCCGGTGAGCTGCGCCCGGCCGACGGCACCGTCCGGGTCGCCGGCGAGGTGGGCTATCTCCCGCAGAACGTCACGCTCGACACCCGGTTGCGCGTGGACGAGGCGCTCGGGATCGCCGCCCAGCGGGCCGCGCTGCACGCCATCGAGGCGGGTGACGTGGCCGAGGAGCACTTCGAGACGGTCGGCGACGACTGGGACGTGGAGGAGCGGGCCCTGGCCACCCTCGGCGAACTCGGTCTCGGACACATCGAGTTGGATCGTACGGTCGGCGAGGTGTCGGGCGGCGAGTCGGTGCTGCTGCGGCTGGCGGCGCTGTTGCTGCGCCGACCCGACGTGCTGCTGCTGGACGAGCCGACCAACAACCTCGACCTGTACGCGCGCCGACGGCTGTACGCGGCCGTGTCGTCCTGGCCGGGAGTCCTGGTCGTGGTCAGCCACGACCGTGAACTCCTCGACCTGGTCGACCAGATCGCGGATCTGCGCTCCGGGGAGATCACCTGGTACGGCGGCAACTTCTCGGCGTACGAGAAGGCGCTCGCCGTCGAACAGGAGGCGGCCGAGCGCATGGTGCGGGTCGCCGAGGCCGACCTGAAGAAGCAGAAGCGCGAACTGACCGACGCGCAGGTTAAGTTGGCCCGCCGCAAGCGGTACGGCCAGAAGATGTGGGACAACAAGCGCGAGCCGAAGATCGTCATGGGGGCGCGCAAGCGGGCGGCACAGGAGTCCGCGGGCAAGCACCGGATCATGCACGAGGAGAAGCTCGCCGAGGCCAAGGACCGGCTCGACGAGGCGGTGGAGGCGGTACGGGACGACGACCTGATCCGCGTCGACCTGCCCCACACGGCCGTACCGCCGGGCCGGGAGGTCCTCACCCTCATGGATCTGGAGCTGTCGTACGGCGCGCGCGTGGCCGGCGGTCTCGATCTGCGCGGGCCGGAGCGGATCGCGTTGATCGGCCGCAACGGCGCGGGCAAGACCACGCTGCTGCGCACGATCGCCGGGGAGCTCGCGCCGGTGTCGGGCGAGGCGCGGGCGCATGTGCCGATGCGGTTCCTGCCGCAGCGGCTCGATGTGCTCGACGACGAGCTGACCGTGGCCGAGAACGTGGCCCGGTTCGCGCCGGCCGCCACCAACAACCGGATCCGGGCGCGGCTCGCGCGCTTCCTGTTCCGGGGCGCCCGTGCCGACCAGAAGGCGGCGACGCTGTCCGGCGGCGAGCGCTTCAGGGCGGCCCTGGCGGCGCTGATGCTGGCCGAGCCGGCACCGCAGCTGCTGATGCTGGACGAGCCGACGAACAACCTGGACATGGCGAGCGTGCGACAGCTCACCACGGCCCTGGAGTCGTACGAGGGGGCGCTGATCGTGGCCAGCCACGACCTGCCGTTCCTGGAGTCGATCGGCATCACCCGGTGGCTGCTGCTGGACGGCGAGCTGAGCGAGACCACACCGGAGGCGGTCGGGGATCCGGCATAACCGCGGACCGGCCGGCCGTGGGGAGGTGATCTTCACCGGGACGTCGCGGGGGCTCCGCGACGTCCCGGGAACCTTCACCGCGCAGCGTCTCAGGAGGGCCACAGCCTGGTGACGAGGGTTTTGTCCGGGCGGACCCGGCCTGCATGATGGCCAGTCGGTGCCGGAGCACGGCGCCGGAACCTGCCGCCGATTCGGAGAACCCCGTGCCCAGCAAGAAGGCCCTCGTCCGCCGCCCCAGCCCGCGTCTCGCCGAGGGTCTGGTGACCCACATCGAGCGGGAGAAGGTCGACGTCGACCTCGCGAAGGAGCAGTGGGAGGCCTACGTCGAGGCCCTGCGCACGCACGGCTGGGAGACCGTCGAGGTGGATCCGGCGGACGACTGCCCCGACTCGGTGTTCGTCGAGGACACCGTCGTCATGTACAAGAACGTCGCGCTGATCACCCGCCCCGGCGCCGAGGCCCGCCGCGCCGAGACCATCGGCGTCGAGGAGGCCGTCGCCTCGCTCGGCTGCTCGGTGAACTGGATCTGGGAGCCGGGCACCCTGGACGGCGGCGACGTGCTGAAGGTCGGTGACACGATCTACGTCGGCCGCGGCGGGCGTACCAACGCGGCCGGGGTCCAGCAGGTGCGGGCCGCCTTCGAACCACTCGGGGCGCGGGTGGTCGCCGTACCGGTGAGCAAGGTGCTGCACCTGAAGTCCGCGGTCACCGCGCTGCCCGACGGCACGGTGATCGGGCACATACCGAAGGTCGACCGACCGGCACTGTTCCCGCGCTTCCTGTCGGTGCCCGAGGAGGCCGGCGGCCATGTCGTCCTGCTGGGCGGCCACAAGCTGCTGATCTCCGCGAGCGCGCCGAAGACGGCGGAGTTCCTCGCCGACCTCGGCCATGAACCGGTCGTGGTCGACATCAGCGAGTTCGAGAAGCTCGAAGGATGTGTGACATGTCTCTCGGTGCGCCTGCGGGAGCTGTACGCCTGACCGGGTGACACCCCCACCCGCCCAGCCCCGGGACCAGCGGTTCCGGGGCCCTTCGGCATGCCCTCCGCCTCCTTGGGAACCCGGCCTGATCAGCGATCTTTACAGCACTCTTAACCTACGGCTTCGTAACCTACGGATTCGTAGCCTACGATCCCGTAGGTTCCACCGACCGCTTCGCGGTCCGCTTCCGCTCGTGTTACGTCCCCTGGAGTTCCCGTGACGATCACTTCCCCGCACCTCGGCAGCCCGTCCTCGGCCTGGACCGACGCCCGGCTGCTCTACGCGCTCGAGGAAGTGGTCGAGAAGGAACTGAACCGCCACATGAAGGTGGCCAAGGACTGGATGCCGCACGAGTACGTGCCCTGGGCCGACGGCCGTAACTTCCCCGGCTTCTTCGAGGACGGCGAAGCCTGGGACAAGGAGCAGTCCAAGGTCACCGAGATCGGCCGGATCGCGCTGGTGGTGAACCTGCTCACGGAGGACAACCTCCCCAGCTACCACCACGAGATCGCCAGCCTGTTCGGCCGGGACGGCGCCTGGGGCACCTGGGTGCACCGCTGGACCGCCGAGGAGGGCCGGCACGGCATCGTGATGCGCGACTACCTGCTGACCTCGCGCGCGGTGGACCCGGACAAGCTGGAGCAGTTCCGCATGGCCCACATGAGCGAGGGCTTCGAGTCGGACAACCGGCACTCGATGCTCCACTCGGTGGCCTACGTCGCCTTCCAGGAGCTGGCCACCCGCATCTCGCACCGCAACACCGGCCACCAGTCCGGCGACCCGATCTGCGACCGCATGCTGGCCCGGATCGCGGCCGACGAGAACCTGCACATGATCTTCTACCGGAACCTGCTGAAGGCCGCGTTCGAGATCGCCCCCGACCTGACCATGCAGGCCGTGCGGGACGTCGTCGTGAACTTCCGGATGCCCGGCCACGGCATGCCCGGCTTCGAGCGGTTCGCCGCGCAGATGGCCATCGGCGAGGTCTACAACCTGCGGATCCACCACGACGACGTGCTCCAGCCGGTGCTGCGCTTCCTGAAGATCATGGAGATCGACGGCCTCGGCCCCGAGGGTCAGCAGGCGCAGGACGAACTCGGTCTGTTCATGGGCGGCCTGGACTCCGAGGCCGCGAAGTTCGACGAGAAGCTCGCCGCACGCAAGGCGCGGATGGCGGCGCGCGCGGCCGGCTGACGCGCACCTCCTCGGTGGGCCCGCTCCGGTGGAGCGGGCCCACCGTATTCCTCTTGGGCGAGATCGCGGGCCTGCGGCATCATGCAGGCCATGCGTGAGAACAGCAGGTCGGAACAGGCGGTCGGATTTCTGCTCGGCCTGGTCGACGAGGAGACCGCGGCCCGGGTCCGGACCCGCACCGGCCTGCCCGGGCCCGAGGCCCCGGAGGCGACCGTACGGCGGGTGCAGCGCGCCTGGACCTGGGGCAGCCACCTGCCCGTCTCGGTCACGCTGTGGATCCTGGAGAACGACGACCCGACGCTCAACGCCGTGGTGTGGCGGCACCTGGAGACGGACGCGGGCCTGCGCCGGGCCGTCGTCCGCGGGCTGCCGTTCGGCCCCGGCCGCACCGAGCCGGTCCGGGTCGACGCGCTGATCCGAGGACAGGAGCCGGAGGTGCCGCGAAGCTACGTCCGCCACGGCCTCGTCGGCTGTCTGCGCGCGGTCACCGCGATGAACGAGGGTCGCGCGGCCGCGTCGATGGTCCTCACCCGCGAGGACTGGGACACGGTCGGCGCGGCGGACCGCGAGCGCCCGCTGCCCGGGTACGCCCGCTGGGCACTGTCCCTCCGCCCCGACTGCCCGCCCGCCGTGCGCGCCGGCTTCGGCTCGCACGCCAAGTTCACCCACCGGCTGCGGCAGGCGGGCGTCCTGGAGGGACCGGCCGACTTCGCGCTGTCGTACGACCCCGCCGTCACCGTGCTGGAGGTGCTGGCGATGGGCCACACGCTCTTCCCCCGGCGCGTGTCCGAGGCGCACAACGCCCTGCGACCGCTCGTACAGGAGCACTTGGGCGACCGGGAGGAGGCCTGGGCGGTGCTGGCGCAGCTGATGGAGACGTTCCACGGGACCGCGCCCGAACTGGTCGTCACCGCGGGGGCCATCGCCTGACCGGCGAACAGGGGGGCGGGGCGGCCGGATTCGAACCGGCGTGTTCTGGTTTTGGAGACCGGTGCGCCTGCCTCTGCGCTACGACCCCGCCCTTGGGGGCAGATCGTAATGCCTTGGCCCCTTGTCAGTGGGTCCTGGTACCAATGACCCACGGGGGGAGTCCAGCACGGGGGGCCGCACATGGCGTACGGAGAGCGGGGTCGGCATGTCCCTGTGGTCGAACTGACCGACCGCAGGGCGCTGGAGCGGTACCGCCCGGCGGACCCCGGGGTGGTCGAGGAGGCGCGGCGGCTGAAGGAGGCCGCGCTGCTGGACTTCGGGCTGACGGAGTCGGCCGTGGCGTCCTGGCTGTACGCGAAGTGCCGTCACCAGATCCCGACGACGGCGGTGGACACGGCGGCCGTGGTGGCCTCCGGGGACGGCTCGTGCCTGCTGTTGTACAACCCGGACTTCTTCGTCGGACTCGGCCTGGCCGGCGTGAAGTTCGTGCTGTTCCACGAGGCCCGGCATCTGGTGCACCGGCATCTGTTCGCCGATCCCGAGCTGCGCGCCGACCCGGTCTTCGAGCTGGCCTGCGAGGTGTCCGTCAACCACGTCGCCCTGGCCCGCCTCGACCGGCGGGAACTGCCCCTGCTGGACGGCCGGCCGACGGGCGTCGACCCGCGCGAGGTGTACGAGCGGTACCACGCGGACCTGACGGCCCACGGCCTGGAGCCGCTGGCCTACGAGCGGTTCGCGGAGACGGACATGCGCGTCTACGGCGAGCTCAAGCGCATGCACCGCCCTCCCGTGCCCGAACGGCGGCTGTGTCTGCACCTGGTGGACGGCGCGGTCCCCGCCGACCAGGAGACCGTCGACCTGGTCGCCGGCTCCGCGCTGCTCAACTCCCTGCTGGCGGCCCGGCGCGGGCACGCGGGCGCGGAGGCGGAGCTGCTGGACCTCATGGGCCGCACCGAGGACGGCAACAGCCGCGCGGCCAAGCTCTGGGGCAACCTGGGCGCGGGCGTCCTGCGCGGCGAGACCACCCGCACCCGGACCGTCGACTGGTGGCAGCGCTGGCTCGCCGACGTGCTCGCGTCCCGACTGCGCGAGGGCGAGAGGCTGGTGTACCCGAAGAAGCGCGGCGCGCTGCTCGCGGCGCTCGGCCAGGAACCGATGCTCTCGCGCCGGGGCCCGGTCCGGGAGAAGGTCCTGGTCATCGCCTACGACACCTCGGGTTCGATGCCCCAGCGCGTGATCACCTGGCTCACCGAACTCGTCGGCCGCATCGACGGCGTGCACGCCCACTGGCTGTCCTTCGACGCCGTGGTGATGCCCTTCGTACCGGGCGAGCGGGTCTACGGCGGAGGCGGCACCAGCTTCCAGGTCGTCGCCGACTACGTGGAGGGCCGTACGGAGATACACGGCCGGCGTTTCGAGGAGACCCCGGACGCGGTGGTCGTCCTCACCGACGGATACGCGCCCCCGATCACCCCCGCCGAGCCGGAGAAATGGATCTGGCTGATCACCGAGGGCGGCGACGAGTGGCCCGAGCGGCACACCCCTGCGATGGACTGCCATCGCGTGACCACAGGATCACGGTAGATGACCACGGAAGTGAAGCAGCAGACGCTCTCCCGCCTGGAGTCCTTCGTCGACGCGATGATCGACATGGGTCAGACGGGACAGATCTTCGGCGAGCACGGCATCGGCAAGACGTCGACGTTCTTCTCGCACATCGCCCGCGCGTACCCGGACACGGCGCTGGTGTACGTCCCCGCGGCCAACCTGACGCCGGACGACCTGCTCGTCAACGCGCCGGTGCGCGATCCGCACACCGGTGAACTGGTGCTGCGCCAGCTGGTGATGAGCCAGCTGAAGCCGGGCAGGCCGTTCGTGCTGCTCATCGACGACTCGCTGCAGGCGGGCGAGACGATCCAGTCGCAGCTGATGCAGGTCGCCTGCGACTGGACGCTGGGCGAGCACGATCTGCGCGCCCTGGGCTGTGTCGGTGTCTTCCTCACCGACAACGAGTCGCTGGCGGAGACCTCGGCGCGGCGCGGCGACCTGGCGCTGCTGGACCGCATGGTGACCATGCGGATCACCGCGAACGACACGTCCTGGCGGAGGCATCTGGCGGCCAAGTACCGCCCGTGGGACCTGCGTCCGGTGTTCTCCCTCTGGGCGTCGCTGTCCCCGGCCCTGCGGGAGCTGCTGTCCCCGCGCACGCTCGACCACGTGCTGGCCAACGCGCGGGAGGGTTTCCCGCTGCGCTGGGGTCTGCCGCTGGTCGACGGCGAGCGACTGCGGCTCGCGGAGCCCGGTCCGGACGGCAGGCCGGGACAGAACCGCACGGCCGAGATCCTGGACCGGATCGCCGCCTCGCTGGGCGTGCCCAATCCGTCGACGATCCCGGACCCGGTACGGCAGGTGGTGCGGGCCGCGCTGCGCAACCGCTGGACCGTGCTGCTCCAGGGCCCGCCGGGGTGCGGCAAGACGGAGCTGGTGCGGCAGACCCTGCGCGAGGGGATCGGCCGGGACGCGCTGTACTTCTCGCTGCCGGTGACCAACGTCGAGGACCTGTGCGCGCCGATCCCGTCGGCCGACGGCACCCTGGACAACCTGCTGGCCGCGAGGTTCACCGGGCCCGAGCCCAAGGCGATCGTCTGGGACGAGTACAACCGGCCCAAGGACAAGGCCGCGTTCGCGAAGCTGATGGAGCTGACCCAGGAGTGGTCGCTGGCGGGACGGCCGATCGAGAACCTGCGCGCGCAGATAGCGGTCCAGAACCCGCCGTACCACCTGGGCCGCAAGCTGCTGGTCGCGCGGAACAACATCGCGCAGGCGACGCGGTTCACGGCCTCGCTCCAGGTGGAGCCGGAGGACATCCCGGCCAACGAGTGGCTGCTCGCGCGGTACGGCTCGGACGCCGAGACGGTGCTGGAGTGGTGGAAGCACGACATCGACGACGAGGGCCGGGCCTGGATCACCAAGCGGACGCTCGAGCGGCTGATCAAGCTGCACCGGCGGGGGCTGCCGCTGGAGATGGCGACGGTCTATCTCGGTGACGGCGAGTACGCGCCGGTTCCGCTGACCGCCCTGATCGACCGTCTCAAGGGGCGCCCGGTGACGGGCCTCGCCGAACTGGCCCGGGACGCCGGGGCGTGGGAGGCGCGGCTGCGACGGGCGGCGGAGTCCGGCGACGAGGGCACCGACGACAGCGACGTCGTCCACCAGATCCTCGCCAACGCCGAGCTGTCCCAGCTGAAGAAGCACCGGGCGGTGGTGACCCGCCTGGTCGCCCTGCTTCCGGCGAAGCTGCGGGCGACCTATCTGGTGGGCGCCTCCCGGCAGCAACAGCGGTTCTGGACGGAGGTGTTCATGGGGATGCGGCGCTGAGGTCCGCGGGGCGGGATCAGGGCCGCGGGGGTGGCGCGGTGCGGTGGACGCTGCGTACCGCCGCCACGTCGGCCGGGACCGTCGGGGGCGGGACGTGGGCGCTCAGGGCGTCCAGGCGTCGTTTGACGCTGGCGGCGATGCCCTGGCCGAGGACGAACCGGGTGGCCGTCGTGGCGCGCGGGGCGGTGTCCAGCAGGCGGTGGGCCTCGCGGCTGCGCATGCCGGTGTGGGTCAGGACGAGGTGACTCAGGCGGTGTTCGGCGGCCGTGAGGACGTCGGCGACGGTCTCGGCGGCCGCCAGGTCGAGGTGGTTGTCGGCCGCGCCGAGCACGGCCGCCGCCCGGACCCGACCGAGGTCCAGCAGGGTCACCCCGGCCGCCGTGGCCGCCGTCACCAGGCGCGCCGCGGCCCGCGGGCCGATGCCGTTGCTGGCCGCGGAGAGCCGCGTGAGCCGTCCGTAGGGGGCCCGCTCCAGCGCGTCCGCCAGCCGCTCGGCACCGGCGTCGCCCAACCGTGCCGCGGAGACGTACAGTTCGTCGATCGCGCCCGCGGCGATCACCGCGCCGAGCGGTTCGGCACCGGCCGCTCCGAGGGGGTTGCCGCCGACGAAGAGCCGTTCGACGCGGCGCCCGTTCGCGGCGGCGGTGAGCAGGGCCTCGGCGAGCGCGGCGGCGCCGGGGGCGTCGAGTCCCGTCTGGACCAGGTCGAGCGTGCGCAGGGAGCGGGCGGCGTCGACGATCTCGGCCGCCGCATGCCCTCCCCCGCCGCCCAGAGGGTTCCGCTTCAGCCACACCCCGGTGACGACCTGCGGGGAGGCGCGCAGTTGGTCGGCGATCCGGCAGGCGCCGCCGGAGGTGATGCCGTTGCAGCCGAGGTACAGCGTCTCCACCTCGGCGCCGGTCCCGGCCACCACGGCGGCACCCTCGTCCCCGAGCCCGTCCGTGCCGAGGAGCAGATGCCGTACCGGAGCCGGCCCCTCGGCCAGCGCCTCGGCGACCAGGGCGGCACCCTCCGCGCCGAGCCCCTGCTTGCACAGATCGAGCCGTCCGTCGGGCAGCGCTGTACCGGTCGTGAAGTCGACCCGTTCGTCGACCGCCCGCCCGGACCGCAGCCACGTCAGCAGGGGTCCGAGATCGACGACGGGGCGCGGAACGACCCGCGGCACTCCAGCGAACCCCGGTTCCTCGCTCACCACTCCGCCTCCCGGTAGTCCTTCAGGAACACCCCGGACACCGGATCGCCCGCCTCGCCGCGCACGATCGGGTCGTACACCCGGGCCGCGCCGTCCACGATGTCCAGCGGAGTGCGGAAACCCGCCCCGGCCATGCGCGCCTTCTTCGGGGCCGGGTTCTCGTCGGTGATCCAGCCGGTGTCGACGGCGCACATGTGGACCCCCTGGGCCGCGAGTTCGGCGGCGCTGGTGCGGGTGAGCATGTTGAGGGCGGCCTTGGCCATGTTGGTGTGCGGGTGGCCCGGCATCTTGTTGCGGACCGTGAAACGGCCCTCCACGGCCGTCACGTTGACGACGTACCGGCGCGGCCGCGGGGACGCGAGCAGCAGCGGCAGCAGCCGGTCGCAGAGCAGCGTCGGGGCCAGGGCGTTGACCAGCTGCGTCTCCAACACCTCGGCCGGGTCGAGCGCGCCGAGCCGCGCGGACCAGGAGTTCTCCGGGGCGGGGTCGGGCAGCAGCCCGGCCTCGTCGGCTTCGCGCAGCGCGGCGGGCAGGGCGGCGGCCCCGCCGCCCAGCATGCGCATCGGTGTGAAGCCGGGCGCCTGCCGGGCCCCTTCCGGCAGCACGTCGTACTCCCCGCCGGCGAGCAGGGCGTAGGACTCGGGCGGGCGCCGTACCGTCTGCGCGGCGTTGTTGACGAGGATGTCCAGCGGCTCGCCCTCGGCCCGCAGTTCCTCGCACAGGCCGAGTACCTGGCGCGGATCGCGCAGGTCCACGGCGAGGACGGTCAGCCGGTCGAGCCACTTCTCGCTGCCCGGGACGGCCCGGAAGCGGCCCACGGTGTCGTGCGGGAACCGGCTGGTCACCAGCAGTTCCGCGCCGTCCCGCAGCATCATCAGCGCGAGCTGGAAACCGATCTTCACCCGGCCGCCGGTGAGCAGGGCCCGGCACCCGCTCAGATCGGTGCTCAGCAGGCGGCGGGTGGTGTTGTCGGCGGCGCACTCCGGGCACAGCCGGTGGTAGAAGGCGTCGACCTGTCGATAGGGGGACTTGCAGACATAGCACGTGCGCGGTTTGTGGAAGCGGCCGGACTCCCCGGCTTCGGCCAGCGGGGCGTCCTCGCGCCGGTCCAGTGCCCCGGTCGCGGTCGCCGCCATCGCCGCCGCGTCGGCCGCGGAGGCCTGCGCGCCACGGGCCTTGCGCCGCCGCAGCCGGCCGTCCCGGGTGAAGGAGGCGGCGACCTGCTCGGCGCGCAGCCGCACCGGGTCGTCGACGGGCAGCGCCCGCAGCTTGCCGACCGTACGGTGGAAGGCCGCCAGCTCCTCCGCGTCGATGCCGTCGCCCATCCGTCCCCGCCCGTGTGTGCCCTGTACCTGTGGTGGCCCCGGCCGGATTCGAACCGGCGTATCCGCCCTGACAAGGCGGCGAGTCTGCCTCTGCTCTACAGGGCCCCCGACGCGGACCCGGGGATCGGATTCGAACCGACGTGTTTCCGCCTGGGAAAGGCGGGTGCGCCTGCCTCTGCGCTACGCCCGGGTGCGCCCCCGGATCCTAACCTCACTCCGGACGGCCGGTAGCACGCATTTACGGACCGCCCGGGAGTGGATGTTCTACGAGGTCATGTGGCGCGCCTGGGCGGGGCGGGACCGAGTCCCGTATCCCGTGCCCTGGTGGGCGCAGAGAAGGAGGCGGCCCTCGCCTCCAACGCCCTGTACCGCTACTGGCACATGGTCGGGTGAAGGACCACCGTCAGGAGTCCCTGATCGGGCAGGCCGGCGAGATCGAGCCGGTCCACGACACGTACTGTCCGGCGACCCCGCCTGGTCCGCCTACGGGCCGTATCCGGCTCGGCTGGACGCTAGCCGGGCGGCGGCCGAGCGACCGGCATCTGTACATCGCGCCCGGCGTACGGCCGCACCGGGTGCCCGGTGGCGAGCGGATCGGGGTGGACGCGGCGCCCACCGAGGCGCCGGCGTGGGTGCGGTTCGTCTGTCCGTGCGCGTTCGGCGAGGTGCGGTCGGTGTCGGCGGACGGGCGGGAGCTGCCCGTGCGGTCCGGGACGTGCGGGTGCCGACTGGGACGCGGCGGTTCAGGGTGACGTACGCCTGCCCCAGGGGGACGTACACCTGAATCAGAGGGACGTACGCCTGAGCGCGAGGCGCTCCTTCTCCGAGAGGCCGCCCCACACGCCGAAGCGCTCGTCGTTGTCGAGGGCGTACTCCAGGCAGGCGGAGCGGATCGGGCAGAGGCCGCAGATCCGCTTCGCCTCCCGTACGGAGCTGCCCGGCTCGGGGAAGAAGAAGTCCGCCCCGGTCTGTGCGCACAACGCCTCCTGCTGCCAGGCGAGGTCGGGCGTGGTGACTGTGTCGATGAACATGGCCCGAAGCGTGCCCGACGGCGAAAAACGTTCGATCAACGCCGGATCAACGCCGCGCGGACGGGGTCCGGGGCGCGGCACGATGATGCCCCCGCCGCGTGCGTGAAAGCACGGCGGCGCGCGCGAGATCGCCGGGGTGTCGTTTGTCAGCTCTCCTGCGGGGCGCTCTTGATCACCGCGAAGCGCGCGCCGTAGGGGTCCTCGAGCTTGGCCATACGGCCGACCCCCTCGACGTCGGTGGCGGGCATCCGGACCCGGCCGTCCTGCTCCTGCGCCTTGGTCACGACGACATCGGTGTCCTCGACCTCGAAGTACGGCAGCCAGTAGGGCTCGGTCTCCGACCCGGTCGGGTCGTCGGCCAGGGCCACGAGACCGCCGAACATGGAGTCCTCGCCCCCGCCTGCGGGGTTGATGCAGGTGTAGACGCCGCCGGGGAAGTGCTGGGCGGAGGTCTCCCAGCCGAACACGGCGTCGAAGAAGGCGGCCTCCCGGGCCATGTCCTGGGTGTAGAGCTCGACCCAGCACAGCGAGCCGGGATCGCCGACGACGTCGAGGCCCTTCAGCGCGGCGGGCTGCCAGATCCCGAAGGACACGCCCGCGTGGTCGGCGAGGATCGCCATCCGCCCCTGGCCCATGACGTCGTCGGGCGGCACCAGCACGCTGCCCCCGGCCTTCGTGACCGCCTCGGCGGTGGCGTCGGCGTCGGCGCTCCGGAAGTACACGGTCCAGACGGGCGGGCCCTGCTCGGCCGTGGTCTGCATGCCCGCGGCGGCGGTCCTGCCGTCGAGCTGGAAGAAGCCGTACCCGCCGGCCTCGGGTCCCGCCGACTGGAACTCCCAGCCGAACAGGGCACGGTAGAAGGCTGTGGCGCCCTCGATGTCGGAGGTGGAGACATCGACCCAGTTGGGCGCGCCGTGGACAAAACGGGTGGTGAGCATCATGCCCTCCTCGTACGGACTCCCGTCGCCTGCCCTGCCGAGTCTTCCACCGCCCACTGACAATCGCCGCAGGAGCGCGTCCTGGGCTGTCGGCGTGTTCCTCAGCGGACGTGGCGAGCGGGAGCGGCGGCAGGGCCTGGCGGCACTGCCGGCGTCCGCCGACGCCGCGGTCCGGGCGGCCGCGGCGCAGGAGATCGCCGACCTGCGGGGCCACGCCTGGGCCGTACGGCAGCTGGCGGGGGCGCTGGACAAGGAGCCCACGCCGGAGACGTTCGAGGCGGTCGCGGGCCGTTCGGCGACGCGCTGTGCCAGGATCCGGGCAGCCGTCGACGCGTCGAGCACATGTTCACCAAGTCCGCCCACGCCCCTGCCGCCCTCGTCCGTGAGTGGACCGCCTTCCTGGCGGAGCTGGGAGTGGGCGTCGCCTTGGAGGCGGTCGACGACGATCTCGCCGAGAACGTCCGCGGCAGGCTGGAGCGGCTGTGCGTGCGGGGCCGGCGCCCTGCCGAGCCGGCCCGCATGCGGCCGGATTCCTTCGCCCACATGGTCACCTTCGGTGCCGCCGTCATGCTGGTGCGCGGCGCGGTCCTGCGCGCGGCTCCGCTCCCCGCCGAGCAGGCCGAGCGTGCCCGGGAGGAGACCCGCGAGGCGTTCGAGCGGGCTCGCGCTGCCGGAGCGTCACTCCCGACGAGGTACGCGCCGAATGGACCGGGCTCCTGGAGCGTCTGCTGCGCACCGGCCGGCCCGCTCTCCCCGCGGACGACGATCTCGACCCGGACCCCGGGGACCGGGCTGAGCTGTTGGGGCAGGTCTCGGAGACGCTGCGTCCTCCGGCCTAGGCCGACGCCCTGCGCACCAGCGTCGTCGGCAGCACCACGCTCGACGGCTCGCCCAGCGGACCGCGCAACAGCAGCCGGGCCATCAACCGGCCCATCTCCTCGATGTCCTGACGGACCGTCGTGAGGGGAGGTTCCGTCTGTTCGGCCACCGGGAGCACGTCGTCGAAGCCGATCACGGCCACGTCCTGGGGGACGCGCAGGCCGCGCTCGCGCAGGACCCGGAGGGCGCCCGCGGCCGTCAGGTCGTTCGCGGCGAAGACGGCGTCCAGGTCCGGGCACCGGTCGAGGAGTTCGCGCATCGCCCGCTCACCCCCGCCCGGCGTGAAGTCGCCCTCGGCGATCCGGCGCGGGCCGGCGTCCCCCACGACGTCCCGGTAGCCGTCGAGGCGGTCCACGGCCGAGGTCTGGTCCAGTGCGCCGGTGATGTGCGCGACCCGGGTACGACCGAGCGCGACCAGGTGCCGTACGGCCTCGCGAGCGCCACCCCGGTTGTCGCTGTCGACGTACACCACCCGGCCACGGTCGCCGCTCCAGCCGGGCCGGCCGCCGAACACCGTGGGGATCCCGGCCTGTTGGATGAGTCCGGGCAACGGGTCGTCGAGGTGCAGCGAGAAGACGAGGGCGCCGTCGACATGCCCGCCGGAGAGGTAGCGCGCGACGCGGGCGTGGTCGTCGCGGCCCTCGGTGAGCAGCAGGACGAGCTGGTTGTCGTGGGCGGTCAGCTCCTTGCTGATGCCCCGGAGCTGGAGGGCGAAGAAGGGGTCGGCGAAGACCCGGCTCTCCGGTTCGGCCACGACGACGGCCACGGCGTCGTGCCGCCGGGTCACCAGGCTGCGCGCGGCCTGGTTGGGCACGTACCCGAGCTCCTGCACGGCCCGCCGCACCCGCTCGGCGAGCGGTTCCCGCACGCCGTCCCCGCCGTTGACCACGCGGGAGACGGTCGCCCGCGAGACTCCGGCGCGGGCGGCCACGGCCTCCAGGGTGGGGCGCGGGGCGGTGGCGCTCACGTCGGGCTCCTCATCGGGCCAGGATAGACCCGGTGACAAGCGGCCCAGAGAGCGCTTCAGCCGTACGGACACCGGCGCCCCGGGCATCAGTGCACGTGTTCGTGCGGCTCGTGGCCCGGGATCGTCCCGTCCGTCTTCTTCACGAGGAACAGCCCCACCATCCCCATGTCGGAGTGGCTCTGCACATGGCAGTGGTACATCCACGCGCCCGCGCCGACCCCCTCCCCCGCGATCACCTGGAAGCCGAAGGAGTCCGCCGGGCCCACGATCTTGTTGTCGATCACCTGGCTCGGGTCGTCGGGCCCGGTGAGCATGCCCGTGCGGTTGTCGGCCCAGCGGTGCCCGTGCATGTGGAAGGTGTGGTAGTACTCGCCGTGCGTGATCACCACGAACTCGACCCGGTCCCCCACGGTGGCCTCGAAGTTGGGCCCGGAGTGCGCCGGCTTGTTGTTGATCAGCATGTCGTTGAAGACGATCGTGTACGTCTTGTCCGGCAGGACGTCCCCCGCGCGCCGGACGATCACCGGACCGTAAAGTCCCTTACGGATTCCGCCCGTTCCGTGCTCGGTCCCCACCACGTGGTCGTGGTAGTGCCAGTAGCCGGCGCTCCCCGCCCGCCAGGTGCCGTCCTTGCGGCGGCCGGGAGCGTGGGTGCGCCAGGTGTAGGTGCGGGTGCCGCCGGGTTCGACGTCGCTCTTGTTCAGCTTGGTGCCGTCACTGGAGATCTCGTAGTCCAGCCCGTGCACATGGAGGCTCGCGGCCACGTCCATGGTGTTCTCGAACTCGATGTGCAGGGTGTCGCCCTCGGCGATCTCGATCAGCGGGCCCGGGATCGTCGCCTTGCCCTTCTCGAATCCGTAGCCCATCTGCCCGTCGGCGAGCTTCTCGGCGTACAGCTTGATGTGTCTGACCTCGCCGCCGGCGGCCGCCGTCCGTGCCGCGCGGTCCACGCCCATCGCGTCGGGCGCCAGCGACAACGATGTCGTCGTCAGGGCCGCTCCGCCCAGCAGTACCCGCCGGTTGAACCCGCGTCTGTCCATGCCGAACTCCCCAATTCCGGTACGGAGTTCGAGACAGTAGCGGGACCCGAGAGGTTTATCCACACTCAGGACAAAGTTCGTGCCATTACAGCCATAGGTATTGGCGAGTGAAGCAAAGAGGTCTAGCTTCCTTGGCGCTGTTGCTGTGACCGAGGAGGTGCCCATGCACTTACGAGGGTTGAGCACAAGAAGACGCGGCTGGGCGGCGCTCGTCGCGGCCGGGGTCGTCACCGCGGGAGTGGTGTCGGGTCCGCCCGCGAGCGCGCGCCCCGCCCCGGACCCGCCCCTGACAACGATGTCCATCAAGTCGCCCCCGGGCGGCGCGAACGTACGGGTGCTGATCTTCTACGGCTCGGCCGCCGCCGGTGACGAGTCACCTCTGGTGAACGCGGCGATCGAGACGGTGGAGAAGATCGGTCTGTCCGGCCCGACGGCCGAGCGCTTCAAGGTCGAGGCCACCGACGACGCCTCGGTCTTCACCGACGAGGCCCAACTGGGCCGCTACAACGCCGTCGTGTTCCCGACCGGAGGCGGCGACGTCCTCGACCCCGAGCAGGAGGCGGGCCTCGAGGCCTACATGGAGGCGGGCGGCGGCTTCGTCGGCCTGCACGACGCGGCGCGCGCGGAGCCGTACTCGGACTGGTTCACCGGTCTGATCGGCGCCCGGCCCGCCTCCACCAGTCCGACCACCGCCCAGCGGGCCACCGTCGAGATCGGCGACCGGCGGCATCCGGCCACCAAGGACCTGCCGGTGCAGTGGAAGCGGCCCGACCGCTGGCTCAACTGGGTGAAGAACCCGACCGGTTCGGTGCACACGGTCGCCCGGGTGCGCGAGTCGACGTACCAGCCCGGTGCGAGCGCCAACGGCTGGGACCATCCGGTGAGCTGGTGCCGGGACTACGACGGAGGCCGGTCCTTCTACACCGGCATGGGCGGCACGGTGTCGTCGTACGACGAGACCGACTTCCGCGCCCATCTGCGGGGCGCCCTGCTGTGGACGACCCGGCTGGCGCAGGCGGACTGCAAGGCCACCATCACCGGGAACTATACGGCCGAGCGGCTCACCCAGCCCAACCAACCGGGCCAGAACGACCAGATCGGCGAACCGCACGGTCTGGTCACCGCACCCGACGGACGGGTGCTCTACATCGGGCGCGGCGGCGCCGACTCCTCCCAGCCCGTGATCACCGACTGGTCCAACCCCGACATCGGCAAGGGCAAGGGCGAGATCCACGTCTACGATCCGAGGACCAGGAAGGTCACCCTGGCGGGCGCGCTCACCGTCTTCGGCAACAAGGGCGGCGGCGACGAGCTGGTCAAGGTCGAGGAGGGGCTGCTCGGCATCGAGATCGACCCGCGCTTCGAGGAGAACGGGTGGGTGTATCTGCACTACACCCCGCACTCCCGGATCAACCGGGACACCCGGATGGCCGAACGGCGGGTCTCGCGCTTCACACTCGACCTCGCGACGAACAAGCTCGACCCGGGCACCGAGAAGGTGCTGCTCAAGTGGCCGGTGCAGATCCACAGTTGCTGTCACTCCGGTGGCGGGATGGCCTGGGACTCCCAGGGCAACCTGTACATCGCGACGGGTGACAACAACTCCAGCCGCTTCAGCGACGGTTACTCGGGCAACAACCCGCAGCCGAACTACAAGGGCGTCTCCTTCGCCGACGCGCGGCGCACCGCCGGCAACACCAACAACCTCAACGGCAAGATCCTGCGCATCCATCCGGAGCCGGACGGGAGCTATACCCTGCCGGAGGGCAACCTGTTCACCGGCCGGGAGACCGACGAGGGCGGCGGCAAGACACGCGGTGAGATCTATGTGATGGGCGTCAGGAACCCCGCCCGTATCTTCGTCGACAAGTCGACGGACATCCTCTACGCGGGCTGGGTCGGCCCGGACGCGGGCGCGCCCTCGACGACCTGGGGTCCGGCCAAGTACGACACCTTCGCGGTGATCACCAAGGCGGGCAACCGCGGCTGGCCGTACTGCATGGGCAACAAGCAGCCCTACCGGGACCGCAATCTGCCCGATCCGACCAAGCCGCTGGGCTGGTACGACTGCGACCACCCGAAGAACGAGTCACCGAACAACGACGGTCTGGTCAATCTGCCGCCGGTCACCGGCAACAACATCTGGTACTCGCCCCAGGGCGGCGCCCCGGACTTCCCGCGTGACGCGAACGGGGTGCCCTCCTACAAGCAGGAGGAGGCGAAGTACCTGCTGCCGTGGCTCAAGGGCGGCGGACAGGCCGCGATGAACGGTCCGGTCTACCGGTACGACGAGGCCGGCGCGAGTGACGTGAGGTGGCCCGCCTACTGGGACGGCAAGTGGTTCGTCGGCGACTTCTACGACGCCGACCAGCCGCGCAACGCGGTCATCACCGATCCCAGGAACCATGGCGACGGCGGGCTGCCGGTGCACTCCGAGTCGTTGAAGAAGATCGTGCCGATCGGCAACGACGGCATCAAGAACCTCATGGACTGGAAGTTCGGTCCGGACGGCGCGCTCTACGTCCTCGACTACGGACGGGGGTTCTTCACCTCGGACGCCAAGTCGGCACTGTGGCGGGTCACGTATTCGGGCGGCGGGCCTACCCCGGCCGCGGACCAGCTGGCGAGAGGAGTTCAGTGATGCGAAGACTCCTCACCGCCCTGCTGGCGGCCGTACTGCTCATGCTCGGCTTCCAGGCCGCGCCGTCCACCGCCCAGCCCGAACAGGTCGCCGCGGAACAGGTGCTGACGTGGACCGCGGGTGACGACATCACCAAGTACAACTCGGCGCCCACGACCGCCGTCGCGGGCACGGCGACGATCGTCTTCGAGAACAGCGCGGCGACCGGCAACACCACCGGTATGCCGCACACGCTGACGTTCGCCACCAACGACCCCGAGTTCAACAGCGACGTCAATCTCAACATCCTGGCCACCCCGGGCGACGACATGGGCGGCCGCCACACCGCCCAGGTCACGCTCACCCCGGGCCGCTACTTCTACTCCTGCACGATCCCGGGACACGGCCAGATGCAGGGCATCCTGGTCGTCACCGAGGGAACCGGCGAGGACACCACGGCGCCCACGACCTCGGCGCACGTCACCGGCACGCAGAACTCCCAGGGGCAGTACGTCGGTTCGGCGAGCGTGATGATCCACGCCACCGACGAGGGCGGCTCCGGGGTGGACCGTGTCGAGTACGCGATCGGGGACGCGGGGGCCTGGCAGCCGTACACCACGCCGGTCGTGGTGGACCAGGTCGGCAGTCACAGGATCCGCTACCGGGCCAGTGACAAGGCGGGGAACGTCGCCGCCGAGAAGAGCGCCGAGTTCACGGTCGTGGCCCCGCCCACCGACGACACGACCGCGCCGGAGACCTCGGCCACGGTGAGCGGTGAGCGGAACCCCGACGGGACCTATGTGGACATGGCCACGGTGACCGTCACCGCCTCCGACACCGGCTCGGGCGTCAACACCATCGAGTACGCGATCGGCACGGGCGCCTGGCAGCCGTACACCATGCCGGTGATGGTGCATCAGGTCGGCGCGCACACCGTGCGGTTCCGTGCCACCGACAAGGCGGGGAACGTGGCCGCCGAGAAGAGCGTCGCGTTCACCGTGGTGGCCGCGCCGCCCCAGGACACGACGCCGCCGGTGACCGGCGTGACCGTGGAGGGCACGCGCAACTCCGACGGCGCGTACGTGGCGAGCGCCAAGGTCACGGTCAGCGCGACGGACGAGGGGGGCGTCGAGAGCGTGGAGTACTCGCTCGACGGCGGGCCCTATCTCGCGTACTCGGCGCCGGTGATCGTCGACCGCGCGGGCGCGCACACGCTGGCGTACCGCGCCACCGACGAGGCGGGCAACACCTCCGCGGCCAGGACCGTGAGCTTCACGGTCGTGGCGGGTGGGGTGCCGGCGCCGCCCTGTCCGGAGTACGACGAGCGGCTGACGGTGATCGTCGGCACCGTCGACTCCGGGGTCCCGAACCGGCTCACCAACAACCGGTGCCGCATCAACGAGCTGATCGAGGACGAGAAGGAGTGGACGTCCCACGCACTGTTCCTCAAGCACGTGAAGACGGTGCTCGACCGGCTGCTCAGGGAAGGGGTCGTCGACCAGCGAGAGTACAACGCCATCACCAAGGCAGCCCGCCAGTCCGGGATCGGCAGGCCGGGCCAGACCGAGGGCTACCGCACGATCTTCGACGGGAGCGCGGACTCGTTCGCCAAGTGGCAGCACGTGGGCGGCGGTTCGTTCGGGCTGAACGCCGACGGGTCCATGACCAGCGGCACGACCAAGGCCGGGCTCGGCATGCTGTGGTTCCCCGAACGGAAGTACGGCGACTTCTCGCTGCGCCTGCAGTGGCGGGACGACGCTCCGGGCACCGGCAACGCCAACTCCGGTGTGTTCGTGCGCTTCCCGTGGGTCCACGAGCACCCGGAGGAGACCAGGCCCGAGTGGGTCGCCATCAAGTACGGGCACGAGGTGCAGGTGCTCGACCGGCCCGACGGCGACATGTACAAGACCGGCTCGATCTACGGCTTCGACCGCGTGGGCCTGGCCGGCGCGGGCGTGACCGAGAAGGGCACCTGGAACGACTACGAGATCCGGGTGGTGGACCAGCACTACTCGGTCTACCGCAACGGCGTGCTGATCAACGAGTTCGACAACACCGGCGGGCAGGACTTCGTCCCGGCCCGCTCGGACGACCCGGGCACGGACGGGCGGCGGTTCGCCTCCGGCTACCTCGGTCTCCAGGTGCACGGCACGACGGACGTGGTGTCGTTCCGGGACATCCGCGTCAAGGAGCTGTGAGCGAGGCTCCGTGAGCGGAGGCTGGTGAGCCCGGCGTTCGTGATCGATTGTCAGTGGCGTGCGGCATGCTGTGATCAACGGCGGTCGCACGCCACGGACGAGCGGGGGCTGGACGCGTGTTCACGGGGATCGAGGACGTCGACTGGGCGTCCATGCACCACGCCTACGGCGACGCCTCGGACGTGCCGGACCTGTTGCGCGGGCTGGCCTCCGACGATCCCGCCGAGCGGGACCTCGCGCTGGACGGCATGTACGGCGCGGTGCACCACCAGGGGGATGTGTACGACTGCACGGTCGCCTGCGTGCCCTTCCTGTTCGAGCTGCTCACCGAGCCGGCGGTCCGCGACCGGGGCGCGGTCCTGGCGCTGCTCGGCAGCATCGCGGGCGAGCGGGAGCCGGACCCCGAGGAGATCTGGACCGACTTCGAGGACGAGGCGGAGCACGAGGCGTGGGTGGCGAACTACGTCACCGCCTCGGCCCTGATCCGCGGCCGCTCCGCCGACCTGCTGCCCCTCCTCGACGATCCGGACCCGCAGCTGCGCGCCCAGGTACCGGGCGCGCTCGTACGACTGCACCCGGACGGCGGCCAGGTGCTGACCGCACTGCGCCGAAGGCTCCCCGCCGAACCGGACCCCGGTGTCGCGCGCGCCGTCCTGGCCGCGGTCGGCGATCTGGGCGCACGCCACCCCGAGGAACTCGGCGAGGAGGCCGGCGGCTGCCTGCTGCGGGTCGTCCACGAAGCCCGCCCGCGCCCCGCGCTCCTGCTGACGGCCCTCACCGCCCTGGCCCGCTGCGCCCCGCGTCTGCTCCCGCCCGACACGGCGGAGTCCGCGCGGGAGGCGATGCGCATCGCGCGTCACGCCCCGGCCGACGCGCCCGCCGAATCCCGGCCGCGCACCGAGACGCTGGTGTCGTACCTGCGTGAGCTGGAGGCGGATCACCGCGCGGAGGCCGACGCCGACGAGGCCGTCGAGCTGCTGGAGCGGCTCCACTTCGCCCTCGGCGACCGGACGCAGGAACGGCTCGCCCTGGTGACCGACCAGCTCGCGAGCCCGCACCGCGGCCAGAGGATCGCGGCGATCGACCAGGCCGCCCTGCTGCTGTCCGGGTGGCGACTGCCGAGCGAGGAGCCCGTCCGGCTGCTCGCCCGGCACGCCCTCGACGAGGACGACCGCGTGGCGCGGGACGCCCTCGGCGCGCTGGCCCATCTCCACCCCCTCGCCCGGGGTGTCGCCGACACCCTCGCCGAGGCGCTGCCCGCGTTCCGGCGGGAGGCGGGTGCGGAGAACTGGTGGTGGACCACCCGCTACGGCCGCGCGCTGGAGGCCCTCGCGCTCCAGGGCGACCCGCGGGCCGTACCGGAGCTGGCCTGGGCGCTCGAGTCGGGCGCGTCCCTCTCCTACGACCTCCAAAGGAGCATGGAGGCGCTGCGACCGCACTACTCGCAAGGGCTGCTCCTGGCGCTGGCGGAGCGGCTCAGGGACCTGCATCCCGAGGCGCACCGCAGCCGGGCCCGGATCCTCGACGCCCTGAGCGTTCCGGCCCCGGTCGGGGCACTGCGCGTGATGGCCCACTTCCTGGACAGCGAGGACGTCGCGACCCGCATGACGGCCCTGCGCGGGCTGGCCCGGTACGGCGCTGACGCGGCCGAACACGCGGAGCGCGTACGGCAGTTCGTCGCCGCCGAGTCCGAGCCGTACCGGCGGGTGCACGCGGTCGGGACGCTGTGGGCGGTGACCGGCGAGGGGGACCTGGATCTGGTGCTGGAGGTGCTCGGGGAGACGCTGCGCGAGGAGCGGGCGAACCGCCGGGCGGACGCCTGCGTGGTCGCCGGCCGGGTGGGCCGCGCCGCCGAGCCGCTGGCCCCGCTCCTGCGGTCGGCGATGAGGGACGGCGAAGACCCGGTCGGGGCGGCCATCGCGCTGTGGGAAGTGACAGGGGCCGCGGAGGAGGTCGTCCCCGCTCTGCTCGACGGGTGGTCCCGTGCCTACCACCGGCGTCCGGCCACAGCCCGCTGTCTGGCGGAACTGGGAGCGGCCGCGGCGCCCGCGGCGCCGTTGGTCCGGGCCGAGCTGGCTCGGTCGCGGCGGCACGGCAACGACGGGCCGGTGGGGAGGACGCGGTACCACGTGGACCAGGACGAGGAACTGCTCGCCGACTGCCGACGGGTGCTGGCGGCCTGATCTCACGCGGGGTCGTGTTTGGCCCTGCTCGGCTGGACCCGCTTGGGCTCCCCCGGCATCTTGGGGTACTCCGGCGGGTAGGGCAGATCGCCCAGCCCGTGGTCCTGTTCGTCCTTGTGGGCCAGCTCCAGCAGGGCCTCCAGGGAGAAGCGGTGGTCGTCCATGTCCGCGTGGACGTCGCCGAGTTCGGCGTAGCGCACGGGCATGGTCGCGAGGTCGAAGTCACGGGGGTGCGCGACGCCGACCTCCTCCCAGCGCAGGGGGGCGGAGACGGGGGCGTGCGGGCGGGGGCGTACGGAGTAGGCGGAGGCGATGGTGCGGTCGCGGGCGGTCTGGTTGTAGTCGACGAAGATGCGCTCGCCCCGCTCCTCCTTCCACCACTTGATGGTCACCCGCTCCGGCATCCGGCGCTCCAGCTCCCGGCCGACGGCGATGGCGGCCCGCCGGACCTGGGTGAAGGTCCAGCGCGGTTCGATGGGCACGAAGACGTGCAGTCCGCGTCCGCCGGAGGTCTTGGGCCAGCCCTTCAGGCCCCCGAACTCGTCGAGCACGGCCCGCAGTTCGTGGGCGGCGCGGACCGCGTCGTCGAAGTCGGTGCCGGGCTGGGGGTCGAGGTCGATGCGGAGTTCGTCGGGGCGGTCGACGTCGTCCCGGCGCACCGGCCAGGGGTGGAAGGTGAGCGTGCCGTACTGGGCGGCCCACAGCACGGCCGCCTCCTCGGTGGGGCACATCTCGTCGGCGCTGCGACCGCTGGGGAAGGTGATGTGGGCGGTCGGAATCCAGTCGGGCATGTTCTTCGGGGCGCGCTTCTGGAAGAAGTTCTCGCCGTTCACGCCGTCCGGGTAGCGCTCCAGGGTGGTGGGCCGGTTCCGCAGGGCACGCAGGATGCCGGGCGCGACGGCCTGGTAGTACCGGGCGAGATCCAGCTTGGTGAACCCACGCTCCGGGAAGAAGACCTTGTCCGGGCTGGACAGCCGAACCGTCCGCCCGCCCGCCTCCAGCTCCACCGCTTCACCCATGCGAGCCACGGTAGGCCCCCCTCCCACAGCGCGCATACCGGGCATAGGGGTGCATATGCGCGCAGAATCGGACCATGGACCTGCCCGTGATGCCCCCCGTGAAGCCGATGCTCGCCAAGTCGGTGGCGAAGATCCCGCCGGGGATGCAGTACGAGGCCAAGTGGGACGGGTTCCGGGCGATCGTGTTCCGCGACGGGGACGAGGTCGAGCTGGGGAGTCGTACGACCAAGCCGTTGACCAGGTACTTTCCCGAGTTGGTGGAGGCGCTGAAGGAGCGGGTGCCCGAGCGGTGCGTGCTGGACGGGGAGATCGTGATCGCCCGGGAGGGGCGGCTGGACTTCGACGCGCTCACCGAGCGGATCCATCCGGCGGCGTCCCGGGTGAGGACGCTCGCCGAGCGGACCCCGGCGTCCTTCGTGGCCTTCGACCTGCTGGCGCTGGCGGACGAGTCGCTGCTGACCGTGCCGCTGACCGACCGCAGGGAGCTGCTGACCACGGCGCTCGCGGGGGCGACGCCGCCCGTGCACGTGGCGCCGGCGACCACCGACGTCGAGGTGGCCGAGCAGTGGTTCGAGCAGTACGAGGGGGCCGGTCTGGACGGGGTGATCGCCAAACCGCTCGCCTCGCGCTATCTCCAGGACGAGCGGGCCATGTTCAAGATCAAGCACGAGCGGACGGCCGATGTCGTCGTGGCCGGGTACCGGCTGCACAAGAGCGGACCCGTCGTCGGCTCACTGCTGCTCGGGCTCTACGACGACCAAGGCGCCCTGCAGCACGTCGGGGTGTCCGCCGCCTTCGCCATGAAGGTGCGCGCCCAGCTGATCGAGGAACTGGAGCCGCTGCGCATGGACGACACCACGGGGCATCCCTGGGCGGCCTGGGCGGAGGAGGCGGCGCACGAGACGGCCCGGTTGCCAGGGGCGCCGAGCCGCTGGTCCGGAAAGAAGGACCTGTCCTGGGTGCCGCTGAGGCCGGAGCGGGTGATCGAGGTGGCGTACGACCACATGGAGAACGGGGCGCGCTTCCGGCACACCGCCCGGTTCCGCCGCTGGCGCCCGGACCGGACCCCGGAGAGCTGCACCTACGCGCAGCTGGAGGAGCCGGTCCGCTACGACCTGGAGGAGATCCTCGGCCGCTGATCAGTTCCGCATCAGCGCCTCGGCGCCGATCAGGGCCGCATCAGCACCTTGACCGCGCCGTCCTGCTTGCGCTGGAACATCTCGTACGCGTGCGGGGCGTCGGTCAGCGGCACATGGTGCGTCGCGAAGTCATCGACACCGAGCGGGTCCTCGTCGGTCAGGTACGGCATGATCTCGTCGCTCCAGCGGCGTACGTTGGCCTGCCCCATGCGGATCTGGACCTGCTTGTCGAACAGGGTCAGCAGCGGGATCGGGTCGGCCTGACCGCCGTACACGCCGACGAGCGAGAGCGTGCCGCCGCGGCGGACCAGGTCGATGGCGGTGTACAGGGCGGCGAGCCGGTCCACGCTGAAGCGCTCCGCGAGCCGCCCGCTCAGCGCCCGCGGGAGCATGCTGCTCGCCTGCTGGACCAGGCGGGCGACCGCGCTGCCGTGGGCCTCGGTGCCGACCGCGTCGATCACGGCGTCGGGGCCTCGTCCGTCGGTGCGGTCGCGGATCGCGGCGACCAGCTCCTTCTCACTGTCGAAGTCCCGCAGGTCGAAGGTCTCCACGCCCCGCTCCCGGGCCCTGCTCAGCCGCTCGGGGACCAGGTCCACACCGAACACGCTGCCCGCGCCGCGCGCCATGGCGATCCGGCAGGCCATGTCGCCGATCGGCCCGAGTCCGAGCACGGCGATGCTGCCGCCCTGGGGAACATCGGCGTAGGCGACCGCCTGCCAGGCGGTGGGCAGCACGTCGGAGAGGTACAGGAAACGGTCGTCGGGCGGACCCTCGGGCACCTTGATCGGTCCGAACTGCGCCTGCGGGACGCGCAGATACTCGGCCTGAGCGCCCGGTACCGCGCCGTACAGCCGGGTGTAGCCGAAGAGCGCGGCGCCCATGCCCTCTCCGGTGACCTGGGTGGTCTCGCACTGGGTGGGCAGTCCGTTCAGGCACATCCAGCAGTCGCCGCAGGCGATCTGGAACGGCACCACGACCCGGTCCCCGACGCTGAGGTCCATGACGCCCGCGCCGACCTCCTCGACGATGCCCATCGGTTCGTGTCCGAGGATGTCACCCGGTGTCATGAACGGGGTGAGCACCTCGTACAGATGCAGGTCGGAGCCGCACAGCCCGGTGGAGGTGATGCGGATGACCGCGTCGGTCGGCTCCTGGATGGTCGGATCGGGCACGTTCTCCACCCGCACGTCCCGCTTGCCCTGCCACGTCACAGCCTTCACGACACCCGCTCCCTCCATCAGCTCGGGCGCCCCGGGTACCCGTGGCCACTGCCGTGAACCGCGGGTGCGCCGATCGGTGTATTCCAGGCGGTCAACCAGATTCGAGCGGGTATGGCCAGCAATGAACTCATAAGCGCACAATCATGACAACAGAACGGGGTGGCTCCGGTGAGCATGGGACACAGGACGCGCAAGAGACGCGCCGCGACGACCGCGGCACTGCTGGCCACGGCGATGACCATCTCCCTGGCGGCGGGCTGCGGCACGCCGGACGGCGGACGGGACGACGGGCGCGGATCCGACGACGAGCGACGGGAGAGCGTCGGCCCCACCCGCGCGGCCGAGGGATCGGTCCTCGCCGTGAAGATCGACAACGTCCGCCGGGCCAAGCCCCAGACGGGCCTGGACTCGGCGGACCTCGTCTACGTCGAGCAGGTCGAGGGCGGACTGAGCCGGCTGATGGCCGTGTACGCGTCCGAGCTGCCCGAGGTCATCGGCCCGGTGCGCAGCGCACGCGAGTCCGATCTGGAGCTGCTGCGTCAGTTCGACGAGCCGACACTCGCCTTCTCCGGCGCTCAGCGCAAGCTGCTCCCGCTGATCGACAAGGCGCCCCTGAACGCGCAGCCGCCGGGCAGGACCTCCGACGCCTACTTCCGCGACACCGAAAGACCCTCCCCGCACAATCTCTATCTGCGCCCCGACCGGCTCGTCGCCTCCGCCCCCGGCTCCGAGGCCCTGACCACCGGCTTCCACTTCGGACCCGCGCCCTCCGGCGGCACGGCCGACACGTCGGAGACCGTCAGCTATCCCGCCGCCCGCTTCGACTTCACCTGGTCCGAGAGCCACGGCCGCTGGCTGGTCTCGCAGGACGGCGCTCCCACGGTGATAACGGACGGCACCCGGGTGGCCCCGGCCACGGTCGTCGTGCAGTACGTGAACATCCGCAAGTCCGACTTCCACGACTCGAACGGCAACTACACGCCGTACACCGAGACCGTGGGCTCCGGTAAGGCGAAGGTGCTGCGCGACGGACGGGCCTACGACGTCGACTGGAAGCGCGCGAGCGCGGGGGACGGCACCGAGTTCACGACCTCGGAGGGCAGCCCGGTGAACTTCGCGGAGGGCCAGGTGTGGGTGGTGCTGGCCAAGGGCGCCTGAGAGGGCGGGGGCACGCGGCTCAGCTCTGCGCGACGAGGGGTTCCGAGGGGTTGCGGAGCCCCTCGGCCGCGTCCGCGACCCGCCGGATCAGGTCGAAGAAGACCGTCTGTTCCTCGGCGGAGAGCGGGGCGAGGAAGATCTGGTTCATCCGGGCCGTGCGGACGGTGAGCTTGCGGTGGGTGCGCGCCCCGTCGTCCGTCAGACGCAGCAGGAAGCGCCGGCCGTCCTGCGGGTCACGGACCTTGTCCAGCAGCCCGCGGCGGCCGAGCCGGCTGATGACCTCCGCGATGGTGGACCGGTCGAGCCCCACGCGCTCCCCCACGGTCCGCTGGTCCAGGCCCGGCTCGGCGACGAGCGCGTTCAGCACGGCGAACTGCGGGGAGGTGATCTCCTCCGAGACCATCGTGTTCCACAGCAGGTAGTGCGCCTGCTGCAACCGCCGGGCCAGGTGCCCGGGGTGGGTGGTCAAGTCCACCGCGGCCATGTGCGCTCCTGTCGTCTGATTCGTCGGTGCACTGAACAATACATTCCTCGACTCAGACCGTCTCCACCAGCGACGTGCCATTTTACGGGGGCCTTGACGCCCAGGCCCTCCGGTGGCAGCGTGAGGGACACCCGCTGAAATACTCAGTGCCCTGATTAATTGACGGACCGGGCGCTCGGACGAGATGGGGCTTCACGGATGGACAAGGTGGTCGCCACGGCTGTCGAGGCGGTGGCTGACGTGCCGGACGGCGCGTCGCTGGCGGTGGGTGGTTTCGGGCTGAGCGGTGTGCCGAACGTGCTGATCGGTGCCCTGTACGCGCGGGGCGTGAGCGGCCTGTCGGTGGTGTCCAACAACTGCGGGGCGATGGAGTCCGGGCTGGCGGTGCTGCTCGCGGCCGGGCGGATCGCGCGGGTCACCGGCTCGTACATCGGCGCGAACAAGGAGTTCGCCCGGCAGTACCTGGCCGGGGAGCTGGAGGTGGAGATGATCCCGCAGGGCACGCTCGCCGAACGGCTGCGGGCCGGCGGCGCCGGGATCCCCGCCTTCTACACCCCCGCCGGAGTGGGCACGCAGGTCGCCGAGGGCGGACTGCCCTGGCGCTACGACGGCTCCGGCGGCGTCGCACTCGCCTCGCCGGCCAAGGAGGTCCGGGAGTTCGACGGCACCGAGTACGTGCTGGAGCACGGGATCCGCACCGATTTCGCCCTGGTGCGGGCCGCGAAGGGCGACCGGCACGGGAACCTGGTGTTCAACAAGTCCTCCCGCAACTTCAACCCGCTCGCGGCGATGGCCGGACGGATCACGGTTGCCGAGGTGGAGGAGCTGGTCGAGCCCGGCGAGATCGACCCGGACGCGGTGCACCTGCCGGGGATCTTCGTGCAGCGGGTCCTGGCACTCACGCCGGAGCAGGCGGCGGACAAGAGGATCGAGCAGCGGACGGTGAGCAACTGATGGCCTGGACGCGGGAAGAGATGGCCGCGCGGGCGGCGAGGGAGCTCGAGGACGGGCAGTACGTCAACCTCGGTATCGGGCTCCCGACGCTGATCCCGAACCACCTCCCGGAGGGTGTGGAGGTGATCCTGGAGTCGGAGAACGGGATCCTCGGCACCGGCCCCTATCCGACCGACGATCAGGTCGATCCGGATCTGATCAACGCGGGCAAGGAGACGGTCACGGTTCTGCCGGGGGCCTCCTTCTTCGACTCGGCGCTGTCGTTCTCGATGATCCGGGGCGGTCATGTCGATGTGGCCGTGCTGGGGGCGATGCAGGTGTCGGCGGGCGGCGATCTGGCGAACTGGGCCATCCCGGGGAAGCTGATCACCGGGATCGGCGGCGCGATGGACCTGGTCCACGGAGCCCGTACGGTCATCGTGGTGATGACCCACACGGCCAAGGACGGCTCGCCGAAGATCCTCACCGAGTGCGCGCTGCCGCTCACGGGCAAGGCGTGCGTGAACCGGGTCATCACGGATCTCGGGGTGATCGATGTGACACCGGAGGGTCTGGTGCTCGTCGAGACAGCGCCCGAAGTGGGCGTTGACGAGATCATCGCGAAGACCGACGCGAAGCTGACCGTTGCGGAGGATCTGCTGTGAACCCGGTGTACATCGTCGACGCGGTGCGGACGCCCATCGGCCGTTACAACGGCGGTCTCGCGAGCGTCCGCCCCGACGACCTCGGCGCCCACGCCCTGCGCGAACTGCTCGCCCGTACGCCGGACTTGGACCCGTCCCGGATCGAGGACGTCTACTTCGGCAACGCCAACGGCGCCGGCGAGGAGAACCGCAACGTCGGCCGCATGGCCGCGCTGCTGGCGGGACTGCCGACCTCCGTGCCCGGCGTCACCGTCAACCGCCTGTGCGCCTCCGGCCTGGAGGCGGTCATCCAGGCGGCCCGCGCCATCGCGGCCGGGGACGCCCACATCGCCGTAGCCGGTGGTGTGGAGTCCATGACCCGGGCGCCGTACGTGCTGCCCAAGAACGACAAGCCCTTCCCGGCCGCCCACACCGAGCTGTACTCCACCACCCTGGGCTGGCGCATGGTCAACCCGCGGATGGAACCCCAGTGGACCGTCCCGCTCGGCGAGTCCGCCGAACTCATCGCCGACAAGCACAAGATCACGCGGGAACAGCAGGACGAGTTCGCCCTGCGCAGCCACCAGAAGGCGGCCGCGGCCCAGCAGGCGGGCCTGTTCGAGGCGGAGCTCGCGCCCGTCTCGATCCCCCGGCGCAAGGGGGACCCCGTGGTCTTCGGCGCCGACGAGTGCGTGCGCCAGGACGCCTCCCTGGAAGCCATGGCCAAGCTGAAGCCGTCGTTCCGCAAGGACGGCGGCACCGTCACCGCGGGCAACGCCTCGCCCCTCAACGACGGCGCCGCCGCCCTCCTCCTCGTCGACGAGGAGGGCCTGCAGGCCACCGGGCGTGAACCCCTCGCCCGTCTCTCCGCCACCGGCGTCAACGCCCTGGACCCGCACTACTTCGGCCTCGCCCCCGTCGAGGCCGTCAACCGCGCCCTGACCAAGGCCGGCAAGACCTTCGCCGACCTCGACGTCCTCGAACTCAACGAGGCCTTCGCCGCCCAGGTCCTCGGATGCGTCGCCGAATGGCCCGAGTTCGACCCGTCGATCCTCAACCCGCAGGGCGGCGCCATCGCCCTCGGCCACCCCCTCGGCGCCTCCGGTGCCCGCCTCGCCGGCACCGTCGCCCACCAACTCGCCCGCAAGGGCGGTGGAATCGGCGTCGCCACCCTCTGCATCGGCGTCGGCCAAGGCCTCGCCCTCGTCCTCGAACGCTGAGAATCCCGAGGAATCCCACCCATGACTCTCACCCAGCACGCCATCGACCAGGAGATCGCGGCCGAGCACGCCGCCTACGAGAAGCGCGTCGCCGACGGCGCACCCGTGGAGCATCACCCGCGCCGCGACTACGCGCCGTACCGCTCCTCCGTTCTGCGCCACCCCAAGCAGCCGCCGGTCGCGATAGACGTCAGCAAGGACCCGGAGCTGGTGGAACTGCACTCCCCCGCCTTCGGGGAGCGGGACATCACCGAGATCGACAACGACCTGACCCGGCAGCACACCGGCGAGCCGATCGGTGAGCGCATCACCGTCTCCGGGCGCCTGCTCGACCGCGACGGACGCCCGATCCGCGGCCAGCTCGTGGAGATCTGGCAGGCCAACTCCGCCGGTCGCTACGCCCACCAGCGCGAGCAGCACGACGCCCCGCTGGACCCGAACTTCACCGGCGTCGGCCGGACGCTGACCGACGACAACGGGCAGTACCGCTTCACGACGATCCAGCCGGGCCCGTACCCCTGGCGTCAGCACCTCAACGCCTGGCGCCCGGCGCACATCCACTTCTCGGTCTTCGGTACGGCGTTCACGCAGCGGCTGGTGACGCAGATGTACTTCCCGAGCGACCCGCTGTTCCCGTACGACCCGATCATCCAGTCGGTCACGGACGACGCGGCCCGGCAGCGGCTGATCGCGACGTACGACCACAGTCTGTCGGTGCCGGAGTTCTCCATGGGCTACCACTGGGACATCGTGCTCGACGGCCCGAACGCCACCTGGATCGAGGAAGGGCGCTGACCGCCATGACGAAGATCGACACCAGCCGCCCCGAGACCGTGCTGCCGACCCCGTCGCACACCGTCGGCCCCTTCTACGGCCACGCCCTGCCCTTCCCCGGCGGCGGTGACATCGCCCCGGTGGGCCACCCGGACACGATCGCGCTCCAGGGATACGTCCACGACGGCGAGGGCAACCCGCTGCCGGACGCGTTCCTGGAGCTGTGGGGTCCCGACCCGGAGGGCCGGGTGTCCCAGGTCGACGGCTCCATGCGGCGCGACCCCGCCAGCGGCGGCTTCCTGGGCCGCAACGGCGTGGAGTTCACCGGCTGGGGGCGCGTCCAGACCGACGCAGGCGGTCACTGGACGGCGCGGACGCTGCGGCCGGGCGCGCGCGGGCAGAGCGCGCCGTACCTCAGCGTGTGTCTCTTCGCGCGCGGGCTGCTCGTCCACCTGTACACGCGGATCTACCTGCCGGGCGACGAGGCCGCCCTCACCGCGGACCCGCTGCTGTCCCGGGTGGCGCCGGAGCGACGCGCCACGCTGATCGCCGAAGATCAGGGGCAGGGCACCTACCGTTTCGACATCCGCCTTCAGGGCGAAGGCGAGACGGTCTTCCTGGAGTTCCAGTGAGTTCTGCCGACAGTCCGCTCGGTCCCGGGTGGGCGTCCTGTGCCGCCGCGTCCGCGACGAGTGACACCGCCTATCTGCAGGCCCTGCTCGACGCCGAGGCCGCGCTGACCCGGGCGCAGGGCCCGGCCGGGGCCGCGGCGGCGGTGACCGAGGCCGCCGACGCGGGCCGGTTCGACCTGGGGTCGATCGCGGCGCGCGCCCGCGCCGGGGGCAACCCCGTCATCCCGCTCGTCGCCGATCTGACGAAGGCGGTGGGCGAGGAGTACGGCCCGTACGTGCACCGGGGCGCGACCAGCCAGGACATCATGGACACCGCCACGATGCTGGTCGCCCATCGCACCCTCGGCCTTCTCCTCGCCGACCTGGACCGCACCGGGTCGGCGCTGGCCCGGCTGGCCGTCGAGCACCGGGACACGGTGATGCCGGGGCGCACCCTCACCCAGCACGCCGTACCGACGACGTTCGGGCTGAAGGCGGCGGGCTGGCGGGCGCTCGTGCTGGACGCGCGGGACCGGATCACCGCCGTGCGGGATGCGCTGCCGGTGCAACTCGGCGGCGCTGCTGGGACGTTGGCCGCCTTCACCGCGTACGGCATCGAGGACCCGACCGCGCTGGTCGCGGCCTACGCCCGGGAGGCGGGGCTCACGGCGCCGACCCTGCCCTGGCACACCCTGCGGACCCCGGTCGCCGATCTGGCCGGGTGCCTGGCGTTCACGGCCGGGGCGCTCGGCAAGGTCGCGGTGGATGTGCTGACGCTGTCCCGGACCGAGATCGCCGAACTGGCGGAGGACAGCGGCGGCGGTTCGTCGGCCATGCCGCACAAGGCCAACCCCGTACGGTCCACGCTCGTCGCGGCGGCCGCCCGGCGAGCGCCGCAGCTCGCGGCGACGCTGTACGGCTCGCTGGCCGCCGAGGACGAGCGGCCGGCCGGGGCCTGGCACGCCGAGTGGGAACCGCTGCGTGAACTGCTCCGGCTGACCGGCGGGGCCGCCCGGGACGCGGCCGAACTCGCCGAGGGGCTGCGGATCGACGCCTCCGCGATGCGGGAACACCTCGCTCTCACGCACGGGTTGATCGTCTCGGAGCGGCTGTCCGCCGGGCTGACCCCGGTGCTGGGCCGCGCCCGCGCCAAGGAACTGCTGACGGAGCTGGCCCGACGTGCCCACACCGAGGGGCGTCCACTTGCCGAACTTCTGTCCGAGCAGCCGGAGTTGAAGGACGTAGACCTCGCCGAACTCACCGACCCCGCCCGCTACACCGGCAGCGCCGCTGCCCTCACCGACCGTGCTCTGGAGCGACGTTGACCGATCTACTCCTCAATCACCGTGCCGAGGGATCCGCTTCCGCTCCCCCGCTGCTGCTCGGTCCGTCGCTCGGCACCTCGTACGCGCTGTGGGACGCGGTCGCGCCCGAGCTGTCCATCGGGCACCGGGTGGTGCGCTGGGACCTCCCCGGGCACGGTGGCTCGGCGGCGGACCTGATCGGGCCCGGCGCCACCGTCGGGGACCTGGCGGAACTGGTGCTGCGGCTCGCCGACTCGCTCGGCATGGAGCGGTTCGCCTATGCCGGGGTGTCGCTCGGCGGGGCCGTCGGCCTGCATCTGGCGGTGCACCGTCCGGAGCGGGTGTACTCGCTGGCCGTGATCTGTTCCTCGGCCCACTTCAACGGGGCCGGGCCCTGGCAGGAACGGGCCGCGCTGGTGCGTGCCGAAGGGCTCGCCGGTCTCGCCGAGGGCGCCGACTCCCGTTGGTTCACGCCCGGGTTCACCGTGCCGCGGCTCGTCCAGGACCATCGGGACGCCGATCCGGAGGCGTACGCGGCCTGCTGCGACGCGCTGGCCGCCTTTGATCTGCGCGACCGGCTGGCGGAGATCTCCGTGCCGACGCTGCTGATCGCGGGCCGGGAGGACCCGGCGACCCCGCCGGCCCATCTCCGGGAGATCGCCGACGCGGTGCCGGGTGCGGCGCTCGTGGAGATCCCGGGCGCCTCCCACCTGGCAGCCGCCCAGTGCCCGGAGGCCGTCCTGACCGCCCTGCGCGCCCACCTCGGCGGCGGCGCCCCCCGTGGCATGGAAGTGCGCCGGGAGGTGCTCGGCGACGCGCACGTGGACCGGGCCCAGGCCCGCCAGACCCCCTTCACGGCACGCTTCCAGGACTTCATCTCCCGCTACGCGTGGGGCGAGATCTGGACCGACCCGACGCTCAGCCGCCGGGAACGCAGCATGATCACGCTGACCGCGCTGGTCGCCCACGGCCACTACGAGGAGCTGGCGATGCATGTGCGGGCCGCCCGACGCAACGGGCTCACCCCGCAGGAGATCGGCGCGGTACTGCTCCAGACGGCCGTGTACTGCGGAGTCCCCGCGGCGAACTCGGCGTTCGCGACGGCGCAGCGGGTGCTCGCGGAGGAGGAAGAGGGCTGACCGTGGCGGGCCCCGCACGCACCGGCAGCCCGCCCCCGTCGGCCCCGCCTGGCTACGGTGGAGGCATGTCCACGATTCTGATCACCGGCGCCACCTCCGGGCTCGGCCGCCACGTCGCCTTCGAGCTGGTCCGCGCAGGGCATGTCGTCCTGGCCCACGGCCGGGACGCCGGGCGCACGGAGCGGCTCGTCGAGGAGCTGCGCGCGGAGGGGGACGCGGAGGGCTTCGTCGCCGACCTGGCCTCACTGGCGCGGGTGCGGGAGCTGGGCTCCCATGTCGCCGCCGCGCATCCGGATCTCGATGTGCTGATCAACAACGCCGGGGTCGGCGGCGGTTCGCCCGGGGCGGGGCGGGAGCTGAGCGCCGACGGACATGAACTGCGGTTCGCCGTCAACTACTTGGCGCCGGTCGCGCTCACCAGCGCCCTGCTGCCGGTGCTGCGCGCGAACGCGCCCGCCCGGATCGTCAACATCGGCTCGGTCGGCCAGGAGCCCGTCGACTTCGACGACCCCGGGTTCACGCGCGGGTACGAGGGCTTCGCCGCGTACTGCCGCAGCAAGTTCGCGCTCGCCGCGCACACCTTCACGCTCGCCGAAGAGCTGGCGGGCACCGGGGTCTCGGTGAACGTGCTGCACCCGGCCACCTACATGGACACGGCGATGGTCCGCGAGGGCGGTGTCACGCCCTGGAGCACCGTAGCCGACGGAGCGCCCGGCGTACTGGCCCTGGCCACCCGGGACTTGGGCAGCGGTGGCTTCTTCGACAGCACGGCCCCGGCCCGGGCGCACCGGGCGACGTACGACCCGGACGTGCGCGAGCGGCTGGCGGCGACGACGGATCAGCTGCTCGGCGCCTGAGCCTTCCTCGCCCCACCAGGAACACTGCTCCGTCCCGTCAAGCCAACCCCGGCTCCTCCAGGAAGGCTGCTCCGCCCCGCTAGGCCAACCCGGCCCCTCCAGGAACACTGCTCGCCCCGCTGGGCCAACCCCGCCCCCAGGAACGCCGCTCGGTCCCGCTAGTCCAACCCCGCCCCGGACGCCAGCAGTTCCTCGGCCTGGGTCACCAGGCCGTCCGCGCCGCACTTGCGGGCCAGAGTCAGACCGCGGGTCAGTTCGGCGGTGGAACGGGACGCGATGCCGTACTCGATACGGGCCGCCGCGTGTTCGTACTGGCAGGGGGAGGCCTCCAGGAAGGTGACCGCCTGAGCGGCGAGCCGGACCGCGCGCTGGCCGGTCTCCAGGGCGGCGGCGCAGCGCAGGGCCTCGCCGATGGCCGTGTCGGTGCCGAAGCGCTCGGCACGCCGGCGGACGTCGGTGGCGAGCTGGGCGGCCCGCGCCGGATCCTGGGTGGCGAGGGCCCGGGCGAGGTCGACGGCCCAGGGGACCATCACCGGGTTGTGGTGGCCTCGCGCGTTCGCCGCCTTCTCCGCAGCCTCCAGTTCGTTGACGGCGTCCTGGGTGCGGCCCACCGCGAGGAGCAGCCTGCCCCGCACGGAGCGTGGGTCGGGCAGCACGATGGTGGACGGGTAGGGCGGTGCGAAGCCGTACTGTTCGGCGACGTCCCAGGCCTCCTGGACATGGCCGCGGGCCAGCAGGGTGTCGACGAGGTTGCAGCTCGCCGACCAGTACAGCGGCAGTCCACGGCCGACGCGCTCGGCGATCCGCAGGGACTCGCGCAGTGAGCTCTCGGCCTCCCGGAGGCGGCCGCGTCGGCGGTGGGCGAAGCCGAGGAAGGCGTGGGCCAGGGCCAGGTGGCCGCCGCTCCAGCCGGCCGACTCGTAGGTGCGCAGGGCCTCCGTGAACATGGTCTCGGCGCGGTCGAGCCGGTCGGTGTAGGTGTACGCGCTGGCCAGCATCATCAGGATCTCGACGCCCCACTCGGGGTCGGTCCAGCCGAGCCCGGGCGCGAGGCGGCCGTTGACCAGGGCGCGGTCGCACAGCTCGACGACCTCCTCGGCGTTCTCGCCGTGGGCCATGGCGTCGAAGCCGCGCAGGATGAGCAGGGCGCGCTCGGAGTTGTCCCGCCCGGTGCAGGTGCGGGCGAGTTCGGCGAGCCGCTCGGAGCGCTCGGGCGAGCTGGCCTCGCCCGCGTGGATGCCCTCCCACATGTACTGCACGGCCTGCAACCGCAACCGGGCGGGGCCGGACTCGTGCCGGGCGGCCTCCGCCTCGACGGTACGGACCGCCTCCTCCAACTGGTCGTTGTGCAGCAGCGCCTGGGAGAGCCGGTAGACCGCGTCCACCCGCTCGGGGCCGTCGAGTCCGGGCATGGCGAGGGCGCTGCGCAGATGGCTGATGGTGGTGGCCGGTGCGGTCAGCAGGGCGGCGCAGCCGAGTTCGTAGAGCACATGGGGGTGGACCTCGGGCAGGGGCGGCTCGCGCAGGGCGCGTTCCAGACAACGGCGGGCCGCGTCCGGGGCGCCGACGGCGAGGTGTTCGGCGGCTGCCTCGCGCAACTGTCCGACGAGTTCGGCGTCGTCGTCCGGGTGGACCTCCAGCAGGTGGCGGGAGGCGGCCGCGGCTCCGCGCCCGGAGTCGGTGACCACGCGGGCGGCGATGCCGTGCATGGCGGTGCACAGCGCGGGCGGGATGGAGTTGTAGACGGCGGAGGCGATCAGTGGGTGGACGAACTCCAGGTCGCCTTCCTCGACCGGGGCGACGGCCGGGTCGGGGGCGGTGAGGATACGGGCGTTGCACAGCAGGTCGGCGCAGCGCACGGCGTCCTCGGTGCCCATGGTGGCGAGCCGGGCCACCTGGTCGACGGTGATGCCGGCGCCGAGTATGGCGGCCGCCCAGGCGAACCGGGTGGCCTCGATGCCGAGCCCTTCCAGGCGGGCGACGAGTCCGCCGCCGCGGGCGGAGCGGTTCAGGGCCCGCAGTTCGGCCGCTGAGGACTCGACCGGATCGATCTCGGTGTCCTGCACCTTGGCGAGGAGCTCGACGGTCTCGTAGGGGTTTCCGGCGGTGACGGCCCAGACCTCGCGGCAGAACGCGGCGTCGGCGTGTCCGCCGACGGTGGCGCGGGTGAGGCTCGCGGTGGCGTCCGGGCTCAGTGCGCTGAGGGTGGCGGCGGGGCGGCTCGCGGCGGCGGCGACCGCGTCGAGGTGACGGGCGCTCTCGCCGCGCACGTCACCGGGCCGACGGGCCACGACGACCAGCACCGGCACGTCGTCGAGGCGCTCGGCGAAGGCGGCGAGCCAGCGCAGGGTCTCCTGGTCGGCCCAGTGCGCGTCGTCGATCAGCAGCACCAGCGGCCAGTCGCGCCGGGCGAGTCGGCGTACCGCGGCGACCAGGCCGTCGCACACGCCCTGCGGGTCGGCGCGGCGCTCGCCGGGTTCCGTTATGCCGAGGGCGGGGCCGGCGATGTCGTACCAGTCACCGAGGTAATCGCGGGCCTCCTCCGGCAGCAGCGACACCAGCGCGGGCTGGAGCAACTGCCGTACCACGTTGAAGGGGACGGACCTCAGGGTCTCGCCGCCGCGGGCGGACCACACCTGGCAGCCGCGCGCCTCGGCGATGCGCCGGGTCTCGGCCAGCAGGGCGGTCTTGCCGAGGCCCGCCTCGCCGCGGATCACCAACAGACTGCCGGGGGAGGAACGGTCGGCGGCCAGGGTCTCCACCGCCCGTACGACGGCGGCGACTTCGGCGTCGCGCTCCCACAGGGAAGCCGAGGTGGCCGGTGTGGGCCGTACCTCCGTCATCCCGCTACCTCCCCAAGTCGCCCGAACGACGTACAGGACTTGAGCGTAGTCCTCGGGCAGCCCGCTTGGAGGGCGGACCGGGCAGCTGTTGCCGTCACGGGTGACGGATCGTTCGGGAGGATGACAAGGCGGCGGTCCGGACCGGTCCCGATCCCTCTCATACGGCTTTCACCGTCGCCTCATACGGTGGACCCATGACGCAGGTGACTCCTCCCGGGTGGTATCCCGACCCGGGGCAGACAAGTGACGGTCCCGCCGGCGAGCGCTGGTGGGACGGCAGGGCATGGACGGAGCAGACCCGCCCCGCGGGATCGGCCTCCGCATGGGGTCCGCCGGCGCCTTCGCCGGCCGCGGGGGGACAGCCGGCCCACCCGGCCGACCCCGTCGCCGCGGGCAACCCGGCCTATCCACCCAACCCGCCCCATCCGGCTCATCCGGAGTATCAGGGGTATCCCGGATATCCCGCACATCCGGGGTATCCGGGATATCCGACACCGCCGTCCGACGGCCGACGGCGCGGGTTGCGCACGGGCATAGCCGTGGCGGTGGCCGCCGCGGTCCTCGCGAGCATCGGAGTGGGCGTGTACGTCCTCGCCGACAGCGGGGACTCGGACGGCGGCACCGCCACCGCGCAGCGGACGCCGGACAGTCAGGACGACCAGCGCGGGCCGGACGGCGAGGATCCCTTCGAGGACGGCCGTCCGGAGGGGGAGCCCTCGCCCTCCCCCGAGGGTTCCGAGGCGCCCCGGATCGAGAGCGGTTCGGTGACCGACTCGATCAGCGGGATCAGCCTGCCGGTGCCGGACGGCTGGTACGGCCAGGAGATCACCGTGGGCGCCTCGGTGACCTCGGAGGACTCGTACAAGTGCCCCGGCGACACCTCCCAGAACTGCACCAAGGGGGGCGCCTACTCGGCCCCCGCCCGGGTGCTGGGAACCTCGGGCGAGACCGCCGAGGAGGTCGCCAAGGCCGACATCGAGAAGAACGCCGAGCAGTCCTACGGCGAGGGGTACGGCGAGATCACCTCGCACGAGGTGCTGGCCTCCAAGGCGGTGACCGTGGCCGGACAGAAGGGCTATCTGGTCCGCTGGAAGGCGATCACCAGCAAGGGCGCCGACGGTTACGTCGAGTCGCTCGCCTTCCCCTCCCCCGCGGACTCCGGGCAGATCGTGGTGGTCCGCTTCGGTGTCGACGTCGGCGAGAAGCAGAGCGTGATCGACGAGATCACGGAGGGGATCGAGGTGGCGTCCGGCGGCGGCAGCGGCCAGGACGTCTGACGCCGTCGCGCGGGGCCTCGGGGGAACGATCGCCCGGCGCCCCGGGAAAGCGATGACCCGGGGGGAACTGTTCGCCGGGCGCCCCGGCAAGCGAACGGCCGGGTGGAGCACCTCTCCGCTCAAAGAGGGACCCCACCCGGCCGGGGGGTGCGCGCCGCCCCCGTCCCCACGGTGCGGCGCGTCGCAGGTCACCGTCCAGTCATCCCGTGGACGGCGGCCTGAGTCTCATGTCTGTTGTGTCAGGCCCAGCGCGGGCAGTACGGCGGCCTCCACGAACCGCAGCAGATAGTCCGGGTCGGCGAACTCGCCCTCCAGGACCGGCCGGGCGCGCAGCACCCCGAAGATCTGCGCGGCGACGTACGGCAGCGCGGGATGGTCGGCGGCGATCTCACCGCGATCGACGCCTCGCTGGATGATCGCCTGGAGGGCGGCCAGCTCGGGCTCGACGAGCGCCTCGCGCAGCGCGTGCTGAAGCTCACGGTCCTGGGTGACCGCGTGCCCGAAGGCCTGGAGCAGGACCGTGGTGTCGCCGGACCAGTCGCCCACCGCCCGTCCGGCCTCCCGCAGGTCCCCCGCGAGGGTCCCGGTGTCGATGCCGGCGAAGCGCGGGCGGCGGCTGGAGCGCAGGGCCGCGGCGACGAACTGGGGCTTGGTCTTCCACTGCCGGTAGAGCGTGGACTTGCTGCACCGCGTGCTCGCGGCGATGCCCTCCATGGTGACGGCGTCGTATCCGCACTCGCGGATCTGGTCGAGGACGGCGTCGAAGAACTCCCGCTCACGCTCGGGCGTGATCTTGGAGCGGCGCGAGGCGGCGACCGTCTCCGGTCCGTCCGCGGCCTGCGACGTCATCGGCTCTTCTCCTCGCTCGGGTTCTTCCAGTGTGGCCTATGTCTATCGATACGACAGTGTACCGGTACCCGACCGTATCGGTACACTGGCGTATCGGTACAGTGCCGTTTCGGTACTCACCCGTATCGATGAGTTCGGCACGTCCGCGGAGTCACCCACTTCGCGGGCCGCCGCCCGCACCACCCACGCACCACCGTCAGCGAAAGGGCCGGGGGAATGAATGCCCGCACCGAGCCTGCAGAAGCCGAGTCGGACGCGATAACGCGTCCGCCGCTCGTCCGGGAGCTCCTGCTCGTCGCAGGGCTCTTCCTCGTCTACAAGTTCGGCCGGCAGCTGGCCACGGGCCACACCGGCGAGGCCTTCCGCAACGCCCACCGGGTGTGGGACCTGGAGCGAGCCGTCCATCTGCCCGGCGAGGGCTCGGTGCAGTCGGTGCTGCTGCACGGCGACACCCTGGTCCATGTCGCGAACACCTACTACGCGACCGTCCACTTCCCGGCCACCGTGGCCTTCCTGGTCTGGCTCTACCTGCGCCGCCCCGCGCACTACGTGTGGGCCCGCCGGATCCTGGCCACCGTCACCGCGGTCGCCCTGGTGGGACACCTGCTCTTCCCGCTGGCCCCGCCGCGCATGCTCGGGGCGACCGGCCTGGTCGACACCGCGCGGGTGTACGGCCCCTCCGTGTACGGCCCGCCCTCCAGCGACCACCTGTCGAACCAGTTCGCGGCGATGCCCTCGCTGCACTTCGGCTGGGCCCTGATGGTGGCGATCGGTCTGATCGTCGCCACCCGCTCCCGCCGGCGCTGGCTGTGGCTGCTGCATCCGCTGGTGACCCTGCTGGTGATCGTGGGGACGGCCAACCACTACTGGCTCGACGCGGTGGTGGCCGCGGCCCTGCTGGGCCTCGCCCTCGCCGTGATCCACCTGCCGCACCGCACCCGCACCACAGCGGGCCGCGGCAGCGGGCACCTCGTACCGACCGAAGCACGGACCGAAGTACCGACCGAAGCACTGTCCGGAGAACCGACCCTCGTGGGAGCGGGCCGATGAACGCCACACTGCTCGCCGTAGTGCTGTCCCTGTTCTCGGCCGTCGCCTACGCGGCCGCCGCCGTCGCCCAGGAGCGGCTCGCCTCGCGCACGCCGGGCACCGGAGTACTGCGGCTGCTGGGCTCGGGCGCCTGGTGGTCGACGGTCGGGCTGAACGCCACCGGCGCGCTGCTGCACGTGGTCGCCCTGAAGTACGGACCGCTCACCGTGGTCCAGCCGCTCGGCGCGCTCACCCTGGTCGCGGCCGTGCCGCTGGGCGCGCGGGTCGCGGGACGCCGGGTCAGCGCCGTGGAGTGGCGCGGCACCGCCCTCACCCTGCTCGGCCTCGCGGCGATCCTCGTCACGGCCTCCGGGCACGCCCCCGACGACGTGCTGAGCGTCTCCGAGGCGGTCGCGGTCGCCGGGGTCACGTCGGTTCTGATCGCGGCGCTCGGCCGGCCCGGCAGGCGGCAGGGGCTGCGGCACGCGACCGCGTCCGGGGTCGCCTCCGGAGTGGCCTCGGCGCTCACCCAGACCGTGACGGTGGCCGCGACGGACCGCTCGGGATCGCTGCTGAGCATGCAGGTGATCGGGGTGGCCCTGGTCGTCGCGGCCTTCGCGGCGGGCGGACTGCTGCTGTCGCAGTCGGCCTATCGGGACGGCCTGGACGCCCCGCTCGCACTCGTCACCCTGTCCAACCCGGTGGCCGCCGCGCTGATCGGGCTCGCCCTGCTCGACGAGCGCGTCAAGGGCGGCGCGGCAGGGATCCTGCTCGCGCTGGCGGGCGCGGGGGTGGCGGCGTGGGGCGTGATCCTGCTGACGCGGGTCACGCACCCCGTTGCCGTCGAGGAGGCGCCGTACGCCGACACCGAGCACGTCCTGCCGTACACCGGCGACGACCAAGCGGTGCCGTACGCCACCGACGGCCACCCGGTGCCCTACGCCGACGACGAGCACCCCGTCGCCGCCGTGCTGGCTCTGGAGCCGGGCACGGCGGCGGCGGAACCGGCGCTGGTGCCCCGGCAACCGCGGCCGGGACACCTCACGCCGCTGTGAGCCGCGCGCCGACGGCCCCGCCCGACTACTCGGTGGCGATCGCCGGGTCACTCACACCGGGACGACCGTTCTCGACATGACCCGCGAACCGCCGCAGGAACGCCGCGTCGGTGTCGGAGGTGACGGTCAGGTCGTACCAGCGCCGGCTCGCCGTGAGGTCGGCGGTGTGCCGGACGGTGGCGCCGGGGCGCACGGTGAAGGTCCGCGGCGACCCGCCGTAGGCGCTGGTGACCTTCAGGCGGACCGTGCCGGAGCCCTTGTTGGTGAGGGTCAGCTCGACGCGGTCACCGGTGTGGCGGGCGGTGACCTCGGGCCCGGCGGTCTTGTTCGGGCCCTTGAAGACGCGCAGGAAGCCGTTCGGGCCGTGCACGGTCAGGTTGTACGAACCGTTCGAGTACACCGAGTTCCAGGTGTCCGCGAGGGACTTGCCCGCCTCGGTGGTGTACTGCCACGGTCCGTCGGTGCGGTTGCCGGAGGTCACCAGGAAGGCGGCGCCCGCCTTGGCGCCGGAGGCGAAGGTCAGCGTGAACCTGCCGGTCGCCGCGTCCACCGACCCGTCCACGCGAGGGGCGTACTTCAGCGGGCGGGCCGGGCGCAGACCGCGCTCCTGGCGGGGCATGTCCGGGTCGGCCGGCGGGGTCGGCCGGTAGTCGGGGTGCCGCTCGCGGTCCTGCGGCTCGTACTCGTCCGTCCCCGGCAGGGCGGCCGGGCGGCTGTCCTTGCGGGAGAAGTCGAAGGCCGAGGTCAGGTCGCCGCACACGGTCCGGCGCCACGGGGAGATGTTGGTCTCCTTGACGCCGAAGCGGCGCTCCATGAACCGCAGGATCGAGGTGTGGTCCAGGGTCTCGGAGCAGACGTAGCCGCCCTTGCTCCACGGCGAGACGACGAGCATGGGCACGCGCGGGCCGAGGCCGTAGGGGCCGGCCGGGCGGCGGCTGTCGCCCTGGTAGAGGTCGAGCGAGACATCGACGGTGGACTTGCCCCGGGAGGCGTCCTTGGGCGGGAGCGGCGGCACCAGGTGGTCGAAGAAGCCGTCGTTCTCGTCGTACGTGATGAACAGGGCCGTCCTCGACCAGACCTCCGGGTTGGAGGTGAGGGCGTCCAGGACCTGGGCGATGTACCAGGCGCCGTAGTTCGAGGGCCAGTTGGAGTGCTCGCTGAAGGCCTCGGGGGCGGCGATCCAGGAGATCTGCGGCAGCTTCCCGGCCTTGACGTCGGCCCTGAGCCGGTCGAAGTAGCCGTCGCCGTTCTTGACGTCGGTACCGGTGCGGGCCTTGTCGTACCAGGGCTCACCGGGCTGGGCGTTGCGGTACTTGTTGAAGTACAGCAGCGAGTTGTCGCCGTAGTTGCCGCGGTAGGCGTCGCTGATCCAGCCCCAGGAACCGGCCGCGTCCAGGCCGTCGCCGATGTCCTGGTAGATCTTCCAGGAGATCCCGGCCGCTTCCAGGCGCTCGGGGTAGGTCGTCCAGCCGTAGCCCAGCTCGTCGTTGCCGAGCACCGGGCCGCCGCCGGTGCCGTCGTTGCCCGTGTGACCCGACCACATGTAGTAGCGGTTGGGGTCGGTGGAGCCGATGAACGAGCAGTGGTAAGCGTCGCAGATGGTGAACGCGTCGGCGAGGGCGTAGTGGAACGGGATGTCCTCGCGGTTCAGGTACGCCATGGTCGTGGTGCCCTTGGCCGGGACCCACTTGTCGTACTTGCCGCCGTTGTAGGCCTGCTGGCCGTCGGTCCAGCCGTGCGGCAGGCCCTCCAGGAACTGCATGCCGAGGTCGTCGGCGGTCGGGTGGAAGGGCAGCAGGTCCTTGGTGCCGTCGGACTGGTGCCACACCGACTTGCCGTTGTCCAGCGTCACCGGGTGCGGGTCGCCGAAGCCGCGGACGCCTCTCAGCTTGCCGAAGTAGTGGTCGAACGAACGGTTCTCCTGCATCAGGACGACGATGTGCTCGACGTCCTCGATCGACCCCGTGCGGTGGTTCGCCGGGATGGCGGCGGCACGCTGAATACTGCTCGACAGCGCGGTGAACGCGGAGGTGGCGCCCGCGAGCTGAAGGAATCTGCGCCGGTTGACTTCGGGCATGAGTGAGGGACCTCTCCCCTTGAGGGTGTTCGACCGGTCGGTTCTGATTGACGGATTGTGCGCGGAAGGAGTGTTCCAAGAGCACCAAACGTCAGGGAAGGGTCTGGTGGCTGCTGTGTGAAAGTCATCGGTACGGGTGGTGTCAGTGGCTGGGATGCGTCAGTCGCTGGATCCGGGAGTGCCGGCCGCCGGCGTGGTGGGCGAGGGCTCGGTCGAGTTCCTCGGGGGTGGCGTCGAGGCGGCTTCCCTCGAGGGAGATCAGACGGAGGCCGCCGTACTCCTGCCGGTAGGGCCACCAGACGGAACGGGGCGGCCGAGCACCGGGTCTGAGCCACATCACCAAGGAGTTCCGGGTGGCGGGGTGTTGGGCGGCGATGATGCCGACGCTTTCTATGTCGCCCCAGGGGATGCGCAGGCTGCGCGGGCGCGCTCCGGAGAGGGTGAGGGTGAGTCCGGTGGCGCCGACGTGAAGCGTCACACGGTGGCGGCCCGTCAGGAAGTAGAAGGCGAAACCGAAGAAAGGGAGCGGGGCGAGGACGAAGTCCTGGAGCATTGCCAGGAGGATCGGCACATCCCGGTCGTCGGTCGAGAGGATGAAGGCGACCAGCGGCGCGATGAGCACGGCGCCGAGGGCCGTCGCGGCGCCTTGGGATCTGCGGCCTTCGAACGTGGTCCCTCCATCGGACGGGACGGCCTCGGCGGGCGCGGCCTTCAACCACCGGTTTCCCGGCGGGGCGAGCTGGTCGGGGGCGGCGAAGCGGGCGAGCGCGGTGCGCAACTCGTCCGGATCCAGGCTTACTTCGGGAATGGCGCACAGAGTGACGAACCCGTCACCGAGTCCGGGTAGTCGTCTCGCTCCGCGATCGCCCGGTTCGCGGGCGCGCTCGACCGGACGCAAGGCCAACAGGCCCAGTCTGTCCGTGCCTTGGCGCCAGTGCGCGATGCCGATCCGCTCGATCTCGGTCCAGGCGTAGACGATTTCGGTGTCCGCGCGGGTGAGCGTCAGGCCGGCCGCGCTGATCACCAGACGGACCGGGTGTACGAGCCGCGCGAGGGCGAGCCACGCCACCGCGCAGGCGGCGGACGACCAGAACAAGGACGGGACGGCGAGCCAGAGGCGGACGGGATCGGCCTGCATCTCCTGTGGGAAGCCCAGATAGGCGAGCGCCGCGGCGACGAGGGCCGTGACGACGAGGAACCCCCTGTCCGCGGACAGGACCGTCGCGCCGTCCTCGTCCGGCGGGGCCTGCCCGAGCGGGCCGCTGCTGGGGGTCCACGCCGATCCCGCGGCCTGGGAGAGGGCTCTCTCCACCACGGTGGGCGGTGAGTCGAGGTGTGTCAGGCGTGCGAAGCGAAGTGCGCCCGTCGCAAGGTCCGGCCTCGGGCCGGGCGCGCCACGCCTGGCGGTCTTGATCAGGACCCCCGGCTTGGGACGCAGCATCAGGGTGTACCGAGGGCCGCGCAGCCGTCCGCCCGGACGGGCGACGACCCACACCCGGCTGACCCGGTGCCAGGGGTAGTAGAAGTGGTGGTCCTTGCCGTACCGGACCTCGATCCCGTCCGGGCCGACGGCCAGGGTATAGCCACTGGGACTGACGCGGCCCACCGTGCCGAAGAGCAGGATCACCGCCACGAGCACCCCGATCAGGGCGGTGCCGGCCGCGGTGCCCGGCCCCGAGGGCTCCCCGTCCTTCGGTCCGAACCGCGCGAAGACCCAGAGGATGGCGAACAACGCCGGGACGACGATCGCCCCCTCCATGAGGCGCCGGTGCCAGACCTGGGGCCGCAACCGTGTCACGGAGACCGGGCCCGCGTCCTTCACGACCACGGGCCGGTCGACGGCTTCGCCCTTGCCCGCCGCCCGGTTCCGCACCAGCGCCAACGACGCGTGCCCGTCCGACCCCTGCTGCTGAGGACGCGGCATGGAACGCGCCTCCAGCGCGGCCGCCAGCGGCTCGAACAGCGCGCTCAGCGGCAGCAGTTCGGGGCCGCCGGGCACACCGTCCCGCAGCAACTGGATCAGCTCGCCGGTAAAGGCGGTGTAGCGATCCGCAGGCGGCGCGTACGACTTCAGGTCCCCGGACGAGGACGTCAGGAGATACGTCCCCCGGATGTCCAGCCGCGTCTGCGCCCCCTCCGCGTCGCCCATCATCGCGTCCAGCACCCACCCGCTCTGACAGCAGTCCAGGATGAGGATCTTGTTGCGGCAGGGCGCGGTCTCGAAGATCTCGCGGATGGCCTGGAACGGCACGGTCGTCCAGCGCAGGTCGTTCTGGTCGGCCCCGCTGAGCGCCAGGTGCAGCTCGCTGTAGTCGTGGTTGAGGATGCCGTGCCCGGAGAAGTACACGAGCAGCGTGTCCGGGGCGTCCGCCGCGGCCTCCCGGATCGTGCGGCACACTCCGCGCGGGTCGGTCGAGTCCTGCACGACCGTGCACCGGCCCGGCAGGAACGCGCCCGTGTCCGCGGTGAGCAGCTCGGACAGCACCTCGAGGTTGTTGCGCACGGCCAGGAGCGGCTTGAGGTCCGGGGTGGCGTAGATGGACGTGCCGATCAGGACCGCCCGGGACCCCCGGGGGTCCGGCAGTCGCGGCGTCACGGCCGCGGTGGGTTCAGGTGGTCGCGGAAGGCCTCCTCCAGCAACGTCCGGGCGTCCTCGACGGAGTCCGCGGTGACCTTGGCGCTTCGGCCGTCGGCCAGGGTGATCTCCACGGAGGTGGGCGACCGCCGGGCCGACAGCAGGGCGGGCAGCGTGGTGATGAGCGCGGTGACCGCGCCTCCGCTGCCGAGCCCGATGAGCAGCAGCTCCAGGCCGCCACCCATCTCGCCTTCCTCCGCTTCGGCCGGCACGACCTCCACATGGCCGCGCAGCTCGGGCCGTGCCGTCAGTTGCTTGCGCAGGGCCACGAGTTCGGCCCCCGTAGCCCCCGCACCCGTCTCGTCGATCAGCCGCAGCTTCACCTGCATACCGTGTCGCCTCCCCCGTCGTGCCTTCGGGGTCAAGTGTGCGGGAGGGGCAGGGGAGTTGTCAGGGCCGCAGGACACTCACGCCGTAACGGTCCAGGGTGAGCCGGCCGGTGACCGTCTCGCCGGTGAGCAGGTCGCGGTGGATGCCGGGGACCTCGACGGTGACCGGCTCCCGACCGTGGTTGAGCACGAACAGCGCCTCGCCCCGGCGTACGGCCTCGACCTGGTCCGGGAGACCGGCGAGTACCGGCCGGACTCCGGCACCGTCCGCGATCCGGGTCAGGAGAGCGCGCAAGGCACGCGGCTCCGGGAGCGTGGAGACGTACCAGGCCCGGCCCTTGCGCAGGAGCGCGGGCCGCCCGTCCAGTTCGCCGCCCTGGTACGGCACGGTCTCGGCGGCGGTGCCGTCGCCCTCCAGCTCCTCGGACCACAGGGCGCCCGTGAAGCCCGCGCAGGCGACGGTCTCCCCCGCCTCCAGCGGCCACCACTCGTGCAGTGTGCGGATGCCGAACAGCTCCCGAAGCCGCGGGTCCATGCCGCCGGGGCGCACCCGGTCGTCCTCGTCGGCCACGCCGGTCTGGAAGCCGCACACGAGGGTGCCGCCCTGGCGGACGTAGGCGAGGAGGTTCTCGACCGCGGTGTCGGTGAGCGCGTACAGCTGTGGCACGGCGACCATCGCGTACGGCGTCAGGTCGTGCTCGGGGTGGGCGAAGTCGGTGGTGAGGTGGGACTGCCACAGCGCGCGGTGCCAGGCCCTGAGGACGTCCGGGTAGTCGACCTGGGTGGACAGGCGGCCGTCGTGGGCGCCGGCCCACCAGGAGTGCCAGTCGTGCAGGACGGCCACCTGGGCGGTGCTGTGGCCGCCCGACACCTCCGGGGCGATCCGTGCGAGGTCGGCGCCGAGCCGCTTGACCTCCTGGTACGTGCGGCCCCCCTCCCCCGCGTGACCGACCATGCCGGAGTGGAACTTCTCCGCGCCCTGCCGGGACTGCCGCCACTGGAAGTAGCAGACGGCGTCGGCGCCACGGGCCACGGCCTGGAGGGACCACAGCCGGTTGAGTCCGCGGGGCTTGGGGTGGTTCACGCCCCGCCAGTTGACCGGCCCCGCCGCCTGCTCCATGAGCAGCCACGGGCCGCGCGCCTGGGAGCGGGTCATGTCCTGCACCAGGGCACCCTCCTGGGCGCCGAGCGGATCGCTCGGGTCGGGGTAGAGGTCGACGGAGACGACGTCCTCCTCCTCGGCCCAGCGCCAGGCGTCCACGCCGGTGAACAGGGGCATGAAGTTGGTGGTGACCGGCAGGTGCGGGCAGTGGCGGCGGACGATGTCCCGCTCGGCGCGGAAGCACTCCAGGAGCGCGTCGGAGGTGAAGCGCCTGAAGTCCAGCACCTGGGTGGGGTTGCGCAGGTAGTGCGGCAGGCGGGGCGGCAGGATGCCGTCCCAGGTGTCGTAGCCCTGGCTCCAGAAGGCGGTGCCCCAGGCGGAGTTGAGGGCGTCGAGGGTGCCGTATCTCTCGCGCAGCCAGCGGCGGAACGCGGCCGCGGCCTCGTCGCCGTGGTCGAAGGTGCAGTACTCGTTGTTGATGTGCCACATCGTCAGGGCCGGGTGGTCGCCGTAACGGGCGGCCAGGTCCTCGGTGATGGCGGCGGCGTAGCGCCGGTAGGTGCCGCTGGAGTGCGAGAAGTGCTGCCGGCCGCCCCACCACTCGGTGCGGCCGTCCTCGGTGACGGGCAGGGTGTCGGGGTGCAGCCGGCCCATCCAGGGCGGGGGCGAGGCGGTCGGGGTGGCGAGGACGACACCGACGCCGCTCTCGTGCATCAGGTCCATGACCCGGTCCAGCCAGCCGAACTCCCGTGCTCCCGGCACGGGTTCGAGCTTCGCCCAGGAGAAGACGCCGAGGGTGACCGAGTTGACCCCGGCCTCCTTCATCAGCCGGACGTCCTCGTGCCAGACCTCCTCCGGCCACTGCTCGGGGTTGTAGTCACCGCCGAACAGCAGGCGGCCCCGAGTGGCGTCGATCAGACCGGGCATCAGACGGGATCCCCATACTGCACACCCCGCCCGTACACACGCGCATCACCGACCATGCCCGCCTCGATCCAACCCCACTGATGCCGGTCGTCGTGGTCGTCCCAGCGACAGGCGCCGCCGATGTCGGTACGGGCGTAGGCGGAGCGTCTGCTGAGGTGAAACCTGGTCATGGCATAGCCCGTTTCTGGACGGCTAGTCGAAGCGCTTCAACTGCACCAGGCAAGGTAGTGAGCTGTCCCCTACGAGACAAGAGGTTTGGCTGTCGAAGCGCTTCACATCGCAAGGCGCCACCAGGAGAGCCTTCCGCGAGACGGAAGGAGTGTTGCGCCAGCGCGAGGCCCGTCCCGACGATGTCGCCACGACCCACAGACGGGAGCCAGCCGCCATGCCCCACCTGACCGCGTTCGCCAGGAACCAGTGGTACGTCGCCGCCTACAGCCACGAAGTCGGGCGGGAGTTGCTCGGCCGGACGGTTCTCGGGGAGCCGCTCGTCTTCTACCGGACCGAGGAGGACGGGACGGCCGTCGCGCTGCACGACCGGTGTGTGCACCGTCGGTATCCGCTGTCCGAGGCGCCGACGCGGCTGGACGGGGACCGGATCGTGTGCGGGTACCACGGGTTCACGTACGACACGACCGGGACGTGTGTGTACGTGCCGGGACAGAAACGCGTCCCCCGGACCGCGCGCGTCGCCTCCTACCCCGTCGTCGAGCAGGACTCGCTGGTGTGGGTGTGGATCGGGGATCCCGCCCTCGCCGACCCGCGGAGCATTCCGCGCGCCCGGCACCTCGACGCCCCCGGCTGGACCACCGTCCGCGGCATGGAGCCCATCGACTGCGACTACGGCCTCCTCGTCGACAACCTCCTCGACCTGTCCCACGAGACGTACCTGCACGGCGGTTACATCGGCACCCCCGAGGTCGCCGAGACGCCGATCACCACGGAGGTCGACGAGGGCGCCGGGATCGTGCGGGTGAGCCGGCACATGGACGACGCCGAATGCCCGCCGTTCTACGCGAAGTCGACCGGCATCGAGGGCCGGATCATGCGCTGGCAGGACATCGAGTACCACGCGCCCTGTCTGTACCTGCTGCACAGCAGGGTCGCGCCGGTCGGGGTGGTCCCGAAGGCGGACGGCAGCGATCCGGGCGGGTTCCACACCGAGATCACGTACGCCATCACCCCCTCCGGCGACGGCAAGGTGTACGACTTCTGGGCCGTGTCCCGGGACTGGGCGACCGAGGACGCCGAGGTCACCGAGTTCCTGCGGAGCAACAACCACACCGTCGTCATGCAGGACGTCACCGCGCTCAACCTCCTCCAGCGCGCCCTCGGCACCGAACGGCACGGCTATCAGGAGCTGAGCATCAACATCGACACCGGCGGTCTGGCCGCTCGCCGCATCCTCGCCCGGCTGGTCGAGGAGGGCGACAAGCCCGTGGAGAAGGTCCTGTGACCGCGCCGACCGGCGAGATCTACCGCATCGACTGGGTTCCGGGCACCGACGTCCTGCACGGCACCTGCCACTGCGGCGCCGAGCACACCGCCGAGGACCCCAACGCGATGTGGGAGTGGATGCTCGCCCATCCCGAGGGGCACACGCCATGAACGAACTCGTCGTCCAGGAACGGCAGTTCGCCGCCGACGGGGTGGTCGTGATCACCCTGCGGAATCCTCTCGGCGGACCGCTCCCCGCCTGGGAACCCGGCGCCCACGTCGACCTCCTGCTCGCCCCGGGCCTGGAGCGCCAGTACTCCCTGTGCGGAGACCCCGCCGACCGCTCCGCCTGGCGGATCGCGGTGCTGCGGGAGCCGGACGGTCGGGGTGGATCCGCCTTCGTGCACGAGGAGTTGGAGACAGGGCGCGAGGTCGACGTGCGCGGTCCGCGCAATCATTTCGGGCTTGTCCCCGCACCCCGCTACCTCTTCCTCGCCGGGGGTATCGGCATCACCCCGATCCTGCCCATGCTCGCCGCCGCCGAGGCGGGGGGCGCCGAATGGAGACTGTTGTACGGCGGTCGCAGCCGCGCCTCCATGGCGTTCACGGAAGAACTCCGCCGCCACGGCGACCGGGTGACGCTCACGCCGCAGGACGAGGCCGGGCCGCTGGACCTGTCCGTCCTGGACGACCTCCGGGACGGCACCCTCGTCTACTGCTGTGGACCAGGGCCGCTCCTGGACGCGGTGGAAGAGCGATGCCCGGCCGGGGTGCTGCACGTCGAGCGGTTCGCTCCGAAGCAGCGACAGCTCCACCAGGAAGCCGAGTTCGAGGTCGTCCTCGACCGCAGCGGTCGCACCCTCACCGTCCCTCCCGGGGTCTCCGTGCTCGACGCCGTGCGCGCCGCCGGTGTCGAGGTGCTCCACTCCTGCACCGAGGGCACCTGCGGCACTTGTGAAACCGATGTCCTCGAGGGCACCCCGGACCACCGGGACTCGGTCCTGACCGAGGCCGAGCGGGCGGCCGGGGAGACCATGCTCATCTGTGTGTCCCGGTGCCGGGGGAAGAGGCTCGTGCTGGACCTGTGACCCTCAGGTCGGCCTCGATCCGGGCGACCGTGTCGAGCAGTGGCGGCAGCAGGTCACGGCGCACGGATTCCAGGGAGTTGCGGCCCGCGTGCACCGCGATGTTCACCGCCGCCGTCACCTCGCCGCTCCGGTCCCGGACCGGGGCGGCGATCGAGCGCAGCCCGAGCTCCAGTTCCTGGTCGACGATCGCGTAGCCCTGGCGGCGCACCCGGCGCAGCTCGCCCCGCAAGGCGTCCGGGTCGGTCAGGGTGCGCGGGGTCAGCGGGCTCAGGTCGGCCCGGGCCAGACGGGTCTCGATCTCCTCCTCCCCCAGATGCGCCAGGATCACCCGGCCCACCGAGGTGACATGGGCGGGGAAGCGGGTGCCGACGGTGATGGCCGCGGTCATGATGCGCGTGGTGGGCACGCGGGCCACATAGACGATGTCGTCGCCGTCCAGCACACAGAGCGAGGACGACTCCCTTATCCGGCCCACCAGTTGTTCCAGATGGGGTTCGGCCAGCTCGGGCAGGGTGAAGCTGGAGAGGTAGGAGTAGCCGAGTTCCAGCACCCGCGGGGTGAGCCTGAACTGGCGTCCGTCCTGGTGGACATAGCCGAGGTCGGCCAGGGTCAGCAGCAGCCGCCGGGCCGCGGCGCGGGTCAGTCCGCAGTGGCGGGCGACCTCACTGAGCGTCCGGGTGGGGTGCTCGGCGTCGAAGGACCGGACGACGGCGAGGCCGTGCGCGAAGGAGTTCACGAAATGGCGTGCGCGGTCCGGCTCGGGCATGGTCGCCTCCTGGTGTGTCAACAATTTTGTCAGCGAAACTGGTTGACCTGATCGGTGCCGAGCCCTACCTTCCCGCTGTGCGCAGTTGAGCACTACTGTGCGGTCAACGCACAGCCTGTCGGAACACCGTTGTCTGCACAGGAGGAGTCATGCGTCGTCTGCTCGCCGGTCTCACGGCCGGCACTTTCCTGTTCGCCCTGACGGCCTGCGGCTCGTCCGACGACGGTGGTTCGTCGGACGGGGCGGGGTCCTCGGGTGGCGTCACCACGGTCACCGTGGGGCTGATCCCCATCGTCGACGTCGCGCCCGTCTACCTCGGTCAGAAGAAGGGCTTCTACGAAAAGCACGGCCTGAAACTGAAGTTGACGACCGCTCAGGGCGGCGCGGCGATCGTGCCCGCCGTCGTCAGCGGGCAGTACCAGTTCGGGTTCAGCAACATGACCTCACTGATGATCGCCCAGTCGAACAGCGTTCCCGTGAAGGCCATCGCGAACGGGATCGCCTCGACCGGCGAGGACGGCGAGGACTTCGGCGCGCTCACCGTGAAGAAGGACAGCGCGATCAAGTCGCCGAAGGAGCTCGAGGGCAAGAAGGTCGCCGTCAACACGCTGAAGAACATCAACGAGACCGCCGTACGCGAGTCCGTGCGCAAGGCCGGCGGCGACCCCGACGAGGTGCAGTTCGTCGAGCTCGCCTTCGACCAGATGCCCGCCGCCCTCGACGCCGGCCGGATCGACGCGGCGATGGTCGTCGAACCCGCGCTCGCCACCGTCAAGAGCCAGGGCGGCGCCGAGATCGCCTCGTCCCTCGTCGACGTGGCCCAGGACCTCACGGTCGCCATGTACTTCACCTCCGACCAGTACGCGCGGGAGAACCCGGAGGTGGTGAAGAAGTTCCAGGACGCCACCGCCGAGTCCCTGGCCTACGCCGACGCCCACCCCGACGAGGTCCGGCAGATCGTCACCTCGTACACCAAGATCCCGGCCACGGTGCTGGAGCAGGTCACCCTGCCGAAGTGGCCGGCCGAACCGAACCGCGCCTCCATCGAGAAGCTCATGCGACTCGGCGAGCGGGACGGGCTGTTCAAGGCCACCCCGGACCTGGACAAGCTGCTCTCGTGAAGGGCCTGAACGTCGTACTCGGCGCGGCCGGGCTCGCGGTCTTCCTCACCCTGGGCGAGGTCGTGCCGCGGCTCGGCCTGGTCAAGGAGGCCTACTTCCCGCCGACCAGCGAGATCGCCGACGCGTTCGCCACCGAACTCGCCGACTCCGCCTTCTGGTCGGCCCTCGGCGATACCCTCACCGGCTGGGCGCTGGGTCTGGCGATCGCCTCCTGCGCCGCGATCGCGGCGGGCGTGGTGATCTCGGTGGTGCCGTACCTCCGCGCGTTCACCGCCTCCACGATCGAGTTCCTGCGCCCGATCCCCTCGGTCGCCCTGATCCCGCTCGCGGTCCTCCTCTACGGCACCGAACTGCGCTCGGTCCTCCTGCTGGTCGTCTACGCCTCCTTCTGGCAGGTACTGATCCAGGTCCTCTACGGCGTCCAGGACGTCGACCCGGTCGCCGACGAGACGGCGCGGTCCTACGGTCTCGGCACCTGGGCGCGGATCCGGCATGTGCTGTGGCCCACCGCGCTGCCGTACGTCATGACCGGGGTCCGGCTGGCGGCGGCGGTCGCGCTGATCCTCGCCATCACCGCCGAACTCGTCATCGGGGCACCTGGGTTGGGGGCTCGGATCGCGATCGCGCAGAACTCGCAGGCGGTGCCGGAGATGTACGCGCTGATCGTGGTCACCGGGCTGCTGGGGCTGCTGATCAACGTGGGTGCGCGGACGGTGGAGCGGTGGGCGCTGGCCTGGCATCAGTCGGTGCGCGGGGAGGTGGCGGTGTGAGACTGCTGCTGCTGCGTCTGGCCTTCGTGTTCGCCCTGCCGGCGGTGCTCTTCACCGTCTGGTGGGTGGCCTCCGACGACAGCACGGACGTGTACTGGCCGCCCCTGCGCACGATCCTGGAGACCTTCCCCGACGTCTGGACCGGCGACCGGCTGGGGGACGACGTGCTGCCCAGCGTGCTGCGCCTGACCGGGGGTTACGCCCTCGCGGCCGTGGTGGGTGTGGGACTCGGCACGGTGATCGGCTCCTACCGCCGGGTGCGGGCGGTGTGCGAGCCGGTCCTGGAGTTCCTGCGGGCGGTGCCGCCACCGGTGCTGGTACCGGTCATCATGCTGTTCGCGGGCATCGGCGACACCATGAAGGTGACGGTGATCGCGAGCGGCTGCGTCTGGCCGATCCTGCTCAACACCGTCGAGGGCGTACGGGCGGTGGACCCGGTGATGACCGAGACGGCACGGTCGTACGGCATCAGGGGCCCGGCCCGGTTCCGGCATCTGGTGCTGCGCTCGGCGAGCCCGCAGATCTTCGCGGGGCTGCGCCAGGCGCTGTCCGTCGGGATCATCCTGATGGTCATCAGCGAGATGTTCGCCGCCAGCAACGGCATCGGCTTCACCGTCGTGCAGTTCCAGCGCAGCTTCGCGATCCCCGACATGTGGACCGGCATCCTGGTCCTGGGGCTGCTCGGCTTCCTGCTCTCCGTCGTGTTCCAACTCGTCGAACGGCGTGTCCTCGGCTGGTACCACGGCCTGCGCGCCTCCACCCGGCGGTCCCCGTGAGCCTCCTGAAAGGGCAACCCATGCTCGACGTCCGTGGCCTGCGGAAGGTGTACGAGGGATCAGGGCGGCGCGTGGAGGCGGTGCGCGATCTGACCTTCTCCGTCGACGCGGGCGAACTCGTCTGTCTCGTCGGCCCGTCGGGCTGCGGCAAGACCACCCTGCTGAAGTGCATGGGCGGCCTGCTGGCGCCTTCGGGCGGCGAGGTGCTTCTGGAGGGACGCAAGGTGACCGGGCCGCCGCCCGGCATGGCGTTCGTGTTCCAGGAGTACGGCCGCAGCCTGTTCCCTTGGATGCGCGTCGGGGAGAACGTCGAACTTCCGCTGAAACAGAAGGACTTGGACAAGACCCGGCGCCGGGAGCTGGTGCGGGACGCGCTGGATTCGGTGGGCCTGGCGGACGCCGGTGGAGCGTATCCCTGGCAGCTGTCCGGCGGCATGCAGCAGCGGGTCGCCATCGCCCGCGCGCTGGCCTACGAGCCGCGGGTGCTGCTGATGGACGAACCGTTCGCCGCGGTCGACGCGCAGACCCGCGCCGATCTGGAGGACCTGGTCCGGCGGCTCTGGCGGGAGCGGGGCATCACGATCCTGTTCGTCACCCACGACATCGACGAGGCCGTGTACCTCGGCGAGCGGGTGGTCGTCCTGTCCGCCTCCCCCACGGTCGTCCAGGAGCAGCTGAAGGTCGATCTGCCCGACGAGCGGGACCAGCTGCACACCCGGGTGGCCCCGCGCTTCGCCGAGCTGAGGACCCATGTGTACGAGCAGATCCAGGCGGCGAAGCGCGGGACACCGCTCACGAAGTCGGACACGCCTCCGCCGCACTGAAGGATGCCCGCGCGGGCCGTGCCCGCACCGCACCGTGCGCGGTGGCCTACTGCGCCGCCCACAGCCCCCGGACATGGCCCAGGTGCCGGGTCATGACCTCGTGCACCGCGCGCTCTTCGCGGGCCAGCAGCGCGTCCAGGAGCTCCAGGTGCTCCTCGGCGGAGGCGAGCAGACGGCCCGCCTGCACCAGCGCGGTGAGCCCGTAGAGGCGGGAGCGGCTGCGCAGGTCGGCGACGACCTCGACGAGATGCGCGTTGCCGGCGAGGGCCAGCAGGCCGAGGTGGAAGCGGGTGTCGGCCTCGACGTACGCGATGAGGTCACCGGCCGCCGCGGCCTGCACGATCTCGCGGGCGGCCGGGCGCAGCGCCTCCAGCGACACCGGGTCGGCGGTACGGGCCAGCGCCACCACCGTGGGGATCTCGATCAGCGCGCGGATGTGCTTGTACTCGTCGAGCTGCTTCTCGGAGACCTCGGTGACCCGGAAGCCCTTGTTGGGCACGGTGTCGACCAGGCCCTCCTTGGCGAGGTCGAGCATGGCCTCGCGCACCGGGGTCGCCGAGACGCCGAAGCGCGCGGCCAGCGTCGGTGCCGAGTACACCTCGCCCGGAAGCAGCTCGCCCGCGATCAGTGCGGCCCGCAGGGCGTCGGCGACCCGCTCGCGGTAGCTGGGCTTCTTGCCGCCCAGCGTGGGCAGGGAAGGGGCGCCGACGGACTGGGCGGGCATAGAGCGGTCTCCTAGGGAATGCGATGCCGGAAGGCTCGGGCGGGCCAATGCAATGTCACGCGTCACCCACCATTATCGCCCCGGCCTACAGGACGAATCCGGCCGGGAACGGATCGTCCGGGTCGAGCAGGTACTGCGCGGTCCCGGTGATCCAGGCCCGGCCGGTGAAGCTGGGCAGGACGGCTGGGTGACCGGCGACCTCGGTGGTACCGAGCAGCCGGCCGGTGAACCGGGTGCCGATGAAGGACTCGTTGACGAACTCGGTATGCGGCGGCAGCTCGCCGCGCGCGTGCAACTGTGCCATGCGCGCGCTGGTGCCGGTGCCGCAGGGCGAGCGGTCGAACCAGCCCGGGTGGATAGCCATAACGTGCCGTGAGTGGCGTGCCGTCGCGCCGGGCGCGTACAGGTGGACGTGGTGGCAGCCGCGGATGGAGGGATCCTCGGGGTGGACCGGTTCTGCCTCCGCGTTGATCGCCCCCATGAGGGACAGCCCCGCCTTCAGGATGTCGTCCTTGCGGGTGCGGTCGAAGGGCAGGCCGAACTCCTCCAGCGGCAGGATGGCGTAGAAGTTGCCGCCGTAGGCCAGGTCATATGTCACCGTGCGCCCGTCGGGCAGTGTGATCTTGCGGTCGAGGGCCACGGCGAAGGACGGCACGTTCTGCAGCGTGACCGCCTTCGCGGCCCCGCCCTCCACCGCCACCTCGGCGACGACCAGCCCCGCCGGGGTGTCGAGCCGGATGGTGGTGACCGGCTCGACGACCTCGACCATGCCGGTCTCCACCAGCACGGTCGCCACGCCGATCGTGCCGTGCCCGCACATCGGCAGATACCCGGAGACCTCGATGTAGAGCACGCCCCAGTCGCAGTCGGGTCGGGTGGGCGGCTGGAGGATCGCGCCGCTCATCGCGGAGTGCCCGCGCGGCTCGTTCATCAGGAACTGCCTGATGTGGTCGCGGTGCTCACGGAAGTACAGCCGCCGCTCGTTCATGGTGGCGCCCGGGACGGTCCCGATCCCACCGGTGATCACCCGGGTGGGCATGCCCTCGGTGTGCGAGTCGACGGCGTGCAGGACGAGTTGGCTGCGCATGGCCCCTACGCCAATCCGGCCGCGACGGCCTGCTCCGTGGCGGCCCGGACGGCCGCCTCCTGCTCGGGCAGCAACGGGACACGCGGCGGGCGCACGGGACCGCCGTACCGGCCGACGATGTCCATGGACAACTTGATGGCCTGCACGAACTCGACCTGGGAGTCCCAGCGCAGCAGCGGGTGCAGTCGCGCGTACAGCTTCCTGGCGGTCTCCAGGTCCCCGGCGACGGCGGCGCGGTACAACTCCACGCTCGCGCGCGGCAGCGCGTTCGGGTAGCCCGCCACCCAGCCCTTGGCGCCGGCCAGCGCCAGTTCCAGCAGGACGTCGTCGGCGCCGACCAACAAGTCGAGTTCGGGGGCGAGTTCGGCGATGCGGTAGGCGCGGCGGACGTCGCCGGAGAACTCCTTCACCGCGTGGACATACCCCTCGGCGTGCAACTCGGCGAGGAGCTCCGGGACCAGGTCGACCTTGGTGTCGATGGGGTTGTTGTACGCCACGACGGGCAGGCCCGCCTTCGCGACCTCGGCGTAGTGCGACAGCACCGAACGCCGGTCGGCGCGGTAGGCGTTGGGCGGCAGCAGCATCACGGAGGCGCAGCCCGCCTCGCGTGCCTGCTCGGCCCAGCGGCGGGCCTCGGCGGAACCGTAGGCGGCGACGCCGGGCATCACGCGCCGGCCGCCGACGGCGGCCACGGCGGTCTCGACGACCTTGGCGCGCTCCTCGGGGGTGAGGACCTGGTACTCGCCGAGCGAGCCGTTCGGCACGACGCCGTCACAGCCGTTCTCGACGAGCCAGACGCAGTGCTCGGCGTACGCCTCGTGGTCGACGGAGAGATCCTCGCGCAGCGGCAGGGCGGTGGCGACGAGGACGCCGCGCCAGGGGCGGTGGTCGATCGTGGTCATACGGTGCTCACCTCGATGGAGTGTGACATTTTACTGTCCGGAAAAGGGAGGGGTGAAAGGTCAGTCGCCGTCGGCCTCCCCGGCCCGCGCCAGTACCCCGAGCGGCACGGGCCGCGCGAACGGCCGCCGCGACGGCGTGAGCGCGCACCCGGCGAGCCCCGCGACCGCCGGTCCGCACACCCGTCCCTGGCACCAGCCCATTCCGGCCCGGGTCAGCAGCTTCGCGGTGCGCGCGTCACCGGCGCCCAACTCCTCGACGGCCTCGCGGACGGCCCCACCGGTGACCTCCTCGCACCGGCACACCACGGTGTCGTCGGTGATCAGCGAGGTCCACTCGGCGGGCGGGGCGTAGACGGTGTCCAGCGCGGCGAAGAACTCCCGCAACCGGGCCCGCGTTCTCGCGGCCGGCGCCCAGGCGCGCGGGTCGGGTGCGGTGCCGTGCAGACGGGCGGCGGCGGACCGGCCCGCGACATGTCCCTCGGCCAGGGAGAGAGCGGCGCCACCGATGCCGGTGGTCTCCCCCGCGGCCCAGACGCCGGGCACATCGGTGCGCTGCTCGGCGTCGACGTGCACGGCGAGTCCGTCGAGGCGGCAGCCAAGAGTCTCGGCGAGGTCGGTGTGGGGCAACATGCCGTGGCCGACGGCGAGGGTGTCGCACGGGATACGGCGGAGGGTGCCGGGCCTGACCCGCCCGTCGCCGTCGAGCGCGGCCACCGTGACCGCCTCGAGCCGCTCGGTGCCGTGCGCCTCGACCACGGTGTGCCGGGCGAGGGTCCGCACCCGGTGCCGGAGCAGGCGGGCCGCGTACCCGGCGCCTTCGACGACCTTGCCGGGCTCGGCGAGGAGTGCGCGGGACCGGCGTACGAAGGCCAGGGGGTCGGCCGAGTCCACGAGCGCGGCCACCCCGACACCGGCCGCCGCGAGCCCGGTCGCCACCGGAAGCAGCAGCGGTCCGGTCCCGGCGACGACGGCGGTCCGGCCGGACACCGCGAGGCCGCCCTTGAGCAGGGCCTGGGCACCGCCCGCCGTGACCACACCCGGGAGCGTCCAGCCGGGGAAGGGCAGCACCTTCTCGTAGCCGCCGGTGGCCAGCAGCACGGCGTCGGCGCGCACCTCGGCGGGGTCCGCCTGCTCGGGTCCGTGGAGGGCGTGCACGGTGAATCCGGCGCCCCGGCGCTCGACGAGCCAGACATGGTGGTCTGTCATATGTCGCACGGCACGGGAGGCCACATGGGCGTGAAGGCCGTCACGCAGTCGCTCCCACGTCCGCCACTGGTGGTGCAGCGCCTCGGGGCGGCGGGCACCCAGCTCGGCCGCGGGCTGCCGGTAGAACTGTCCTCCGGCCTCCGCTGCCGAGTCGATCAGGGTGACCCGCACCCCGCGCGAGGCGGCGGCGACGGTCGCGGCGAGCCCCGCGGGTCCCGCGCCGATGACGGTGAGATGGGGTCGTTCAACCATCGTGACCTGTCCCCTCCTGGGTGCGGATCGCGTCGCCCGGGTGCAATGGCACAAGGCAGGCGCGCTGGTTGGGGCGGTCGTTGACGGTGACCAGGCAGTCGAAGCAGACACCGATGCCACAGAAGACGCCGCGCGGCCGGCCCTCGCCGCGCGTGGTGCGCCAGGAGGTGACCCCGGCCGCCCACAGCGCGGCGGCCACGGTCTGTCCGGGCACGGCGTCGACCTCCCGGCCGTCGAGGGTGACCGTGAACGAGGGGCCCGGCTGGGCGTCGGCCAGCTCCCATGGGGCTTTCACGCGATCTCCTCATCGGCATCGGCTTCGGTATCGGCGGGGAAGCGGTCGGGGCGGAAGGGAGTCAGGTCCAGGTCGGGGGTCTTCGCGGTCAGGGCCTGCGCGATCAGGTGCCCGGTGCCGGTGGCGAGTCCGATGCCCGCGCCCTCGTGCCCGCAGGCGTGATGAAGGCCGGGGACGCGCGGGTCGGGCCCGATGGCGGGCAGGTGGTCGGGCAGGTACGGCCGGAAGCCGAGGTACGTGCGCATGGCCCGGACGCCGCCCAGAAAGGGGAACAACCGGGTCGCCCCCTCCGCCAGGGCACGCACCACCGGCAGCGAGAAGGAGCGGTCGAAGCCGACCCGTTCCCGGCTCGCGCCGATCAACACCGGTCCAGCGGCGGTGCCTTCCACCACCGGCGAGGTCTGGAGAGCGGCCGAGTCACTGGCGACGTCGGCCACGTAGTCGGCGGCGTACACCTTGTGCCGGACCAGGGGTGGGAGGGGTTCGGTGACCAGGACGAAGCCGCGCCTCGGGAGGACGGGCAGGTCGACGCCCGCGAGCGCGGCGAGTTCGCCGCCCCAGGTACCGGCCGCGTTCACCACCGCCGGGGCGTGGATCTCACCCCGGTCGGTGCGCACCCCGCGTACCGCGCCGTCGGACGTGGTGAGGACGTCGGTCACCGTCCGGCCTGTGAAGAGGCGGGCTTTCGAGGCCCGAAGGAGGTGGGCGGCGGCCAGCGCGGGCATGACCTGGCGGTCCTGGGGATAGAACACCGCACCGGGCAGGCCGGGGGCGAGACGGGGTTCGAGCTCGTACAGCCCGTCCCCTGCGACCGTCTCGGCGGTGACGCCGGCGGCACGCTGCGCCTCGGCGAACCGCTCCAGGGCCGCGAGCCCGTCCGAGGTCGAGGCGACGACCACGCCGCCCTTCGCCTCGTACTCGATCAACCGTCCGCACTCTTCCGCGAGTTCGGCCCACAGCCGGCCGGACAGCAGCGCGAGTTCCAGCTCGGCGCCCGGCTCCTTGTCGGAGACGAGGAGGTTACCCTCACCGGCGCCGGTGGTACCGCCGGCCACCGGGCCGCGGTCGACCACGACGACGTCGAGTCCGGCCCGGGCGGCGTACAGGGCGCAGGCGGCGCCCGTCATCCCGGCGCCGACGACCACGACATCGCAGGTCAGTCCCTTGCTCACGGCAGTACTATGTCACATACTTCTGCCGGTGGGAATGCCACCACACGCCACCACACTCAGGGAATGAGGTGCCCGACGTGGCGAAGGGCCGCAAGAACGGTCTGTACCGAGGAATCTCCGACGAACTGTCCGCGCTGATGCGCACGGGCTGGGCCGACACCGAGCGCAGGGACCTGAAGCCGACCGAGCAGGCGCCCTACGCGGCCCGCCGCCGCGCCGCGCTGTCCGCGCTCTTCCCGGGCGAGCGCCTCGTCGTGCCCTCCGGAGGCCTCAAGACGCGCTCCAACGACACCCACTACCCGTTCCGCCCGTACACCGGCTATGTGCACCTGACCGGCGACCAGGCCCGGGACGGCGCCCTGGTGCTGGAGCCCCGCCCGGACGGCGGCCACGACGCGCACTGCTACCAACTCCCCCGTGACAGCAGGGACAGCGACGAGTTCTGGTCCGGCTACACCGCCGAGCTGTGGATGGGCCGCCGTCGCACCCTCGCCGAGTCCGAGCTGCTGCTGGGCCTGCCGTGCCGCGACATCCGCACGATCGCCGACGACCTCGCCCAGGCCCCCGCCGCGCCCACCCGGATCATCCGCGGTGTGGACCCGGCGCTGGAGGCGGTCGTCCCCACCGACGAAGCGGGTGACGAGGAGCTGGAGGAGGCGGTCTCGGGGCTGCGGCTGGTCAAGGACGCCTGGGAGATCGGGGAACTGCGCCGGGCCGTGGACGCCACGGTCCGCGGCTTCACCGATGTCGTCCGGGAGTTGTCGCAGGCGGTCGCCACCTCGGAGCGCTGGATCGAGGGCACCTTCTTCCGCCGTGCCCGGGTCGACGGCAACGACGTCGGCTACGGCTCGATCTGCGCGGCCGGCGAACACGCCACGATCATGCACTGGCAGGACAACGACGGCCCGGTCCGCCCGGGTGAACTCCTCCTGCTCGACGCGGGCGTGGAGACACGCACCCTCTACACCGCCGACATCACCCGCACCCTCCCGATCAGCGGCACCTTCAGCCCCCTTCAACGCGAGGTCTACGAGGCCGTGTTCGAGGCCCAGGAGGCGGGCATGGAGGCCGTACGGCCGGGCGCGCACTACCGCGACTTCCATGAGGCGGCCCAACGGTCGCTGACCGACCGGCTGGTGAAGTGGGGCTTCATAGCGGGCCCCGCCGAGCGGGCCTACGAGCTGGGCCTGCAGAGGCGGTTCACCATGGCCGGTACCGGGCACATGCTCGGCCTGGACGTCCACGACTGCGCGCAGGCCCGGAACACGGAGTACGTGGACGGGGTACTGGAGCCGGGCATGGTGCTGACCGTCGAGCCGGGCCTGTACTTCCAGCCCGACGATCTGACGGTGCCCGAGGAGTGGCGGGGCATCGGTGTGCGCATCGAGGACGACGTACTGGTGACGGCCGAGGGTCACGAGAACCTGTCGGCGGCGCTGCCACGCTCCGCGGACGAGGTCGAGGCGTGGATGGACGAGTTCGCGGGCTGACCGGCCGGGCGGCATGCGGGCCGGGGGGCCGACCAGGCGGAAGCCCGCGGCCCCGCCCCCCGGCCTGACGTGGCGCCGTCGGCGACCTGAACGCCGACGGTGCCCGTCAGGCCTCGGAGGCGGGCACCACGCTCAGGTGGGCCGCCGTGCGACGCGGACGCCCCGCTCGGCGCGAGGGGTGGGCCGTGCGGCGCGCGTCGCGCAGCACCAGCGTGATCCGTGTGCAGCCCAGGTCCTTCAGAACACCGGGGGTCTCGTCGACGATCCGGCAGTCGGTGGCGCCCCAGCGCGGGTCCGGGTGCAGCAGCGGCCGTACGGCGCCGTCGTGGGCCAGGGCCTGTTCACCGACCGTGCGGATCCAGTGCGGCAGGCCGTGCCGGTAGGCGGCCTCCATGATCGGGTCCTGGGCGATGTCACGACGGATCGACTGCAGGCCGTGGTCGTGGCCGAGCCCCTCCAGGGCGGCCGCGAAGTTCGCCAGCATCGGCAGGCACCAGCTGGACTCGTGGTCGCCGAGGACGGTGGCGGCGTCGGGGTGGAACAGTACGAACCGCAGGAAGTTGTCACCGGGCATGGCCGTCGGATGCGGGCCCACGGCACGGAAAAGTGACGCGAAAGCGGTGTTGGCCAGGACGACGTCCCAGCGGTGGTCGAGCACGACGGAGGGGAACGACACGGCCTCCAGCAGGCTGGCGTAGTCCTGGAGGTAGGCCTGGGCCTCGGGATTCTCGGGGACGGGTCGCGGTGCCGATCGCTGCCCTCCTGCCTGATATGCCATCGGGAGGTCACCCCTCTTGCCTGTGCGGCCTTGACGCGGCGCCCCGATCCTGCTGCCCCGACGCAAGGCGTGTCAACTATCGTGGCATTTCATGCCGGTTGACGGCTGAAATTGGCCACAGTTGTGGCGAGACCTGGATGTGAGTTCGAACCACCCGCTACTCTCCGGGAAGTTCACAGGCGACCGCTGGTGAGAAGACGGTGAGAGACGTAGGAGTTCTGTCGGTGACGGGTGGCTTCGAGGGTCCGGGCGCCACGGGGACGGCGGCACTGCCGGCCGTCGTCGCTCGCGTGACCGCGCTCGCCGACCGGCTGGGCGTACCGCACACCGAGGTCTTCGCGATCGGTCGGCTGTCCGTCGCCTCCGGTGTTCCCGAACCCGTGGTCAGGGCGTTGCTCAGCGGCCGCCCCGCGGGCGAACCCGATGTGCAGGCGCGCTTTCTGCAGCGTCTGGACCTGTTGCGGCGCACCCGGCTCAAGCCCAACGGGCGCAAGTACACCCAGCAGGAGATCGCCGACGGGGCGGGCATGTCGCGGCAGCAGGCGGGTGCCCTGATCAACGGCGACCGGCGCCCCACGATGGAGCACTGCGACGCCATCCAGCGCTTCTTCCGGGTGCACGCCGGTTTCCTGACCGCTGAGGACCCCGAGGCGCTGGCGGGTGCCCTCCAGCGCACGGAGCAGGAACTCCTCCAGCAGCTCGCCGAGCGGGAGGCGGCCGTCGCCGCCGAGGATCCCCTGGAGCGGCTGCTGCAGGACCACGGTGTGCGCGGGATCGCCTGGCGGGCCGCGCAGCTGCCCACCGACCAGCACCGCGACAAGGTCGCCGAGTGGCTGGACATGCTCCTGGAGAGCGTCAAGCGGCCCGAGTCGTGACCCGGGAGAGGACTGTGGGCATCCGTAGGGACATGCATCGCCTGTGCGGCGAACTGGTCGGCGAGCTGGAGCTCCCCGCTCCCGCGCGCCCGGCGGACCTGTACGGCGCGCTGTGCGCCGCGATGGCCAGACGCCGCGGCCGCCCGGTCCGCTTCCGTACGGCCGCCTTCCCGCCCGGTACCGCGAGCGGGCTGTGGCTCGACATGGCCGACCAGGACCTGGTCGTGATCGAGGAACGGACCGCGCCCGACCATCAGTTGGTGATCCTCGGTCACGAGCTGTGGCACATGAAGGCGGGGCACCACGGCCACCCCGTCGAGGGCGCGGCGGTGGCGGCCCGGCTGCTCCGGGACGACGCGCAGCTGGAGGCGACGGTACGGCAGGTGGCGGCGCGCAGCCGGTTCGACCTGACGGACGAACAGGAGGCGGAGAGCTTCGGGCTGCTGCTGGCCAGCAAGTGCCGTACTTGGCTCGCTGGTTCGGCGCTGCGCGGCCCGGTCCAGAAGGACCATCTGGCGGGCCGTATCGAGGCCTCGCTCGGCTACCGGGGACCGCAGGCCTGAGCGCTTCTGACGTGCGCTGAGTGGGCGAACCCGCGAGTGGTCCGACCCGATTGTCAGTGGTGGGCGGCAAGCTGGTGGTGCGCCCCCTTTTGCGGGGCGGGACAGATGACGCCGACTTCGGGGAGAGCCGACCGATGCCCACCGCCGTACTGACCGACCGCGAACGCGTCGCCGTGCAGGCGTATCTACGGCTGCTGCACACCGTACGGGCCGCCTTCGACGCCGCCGGAGGCCCGCCGGGCGAGGAACGACCACCCGTGGTGCCGCCCGGGGTGCTCGCGGAGGCGGAGCGGGCGCTGGCGGACGCGGGGCTCACCGGCAACGAGGAGGAGTTCTTCGGACTGCTGCAGCACTGGTGCCCGGAGCCGTGAGGCGCCCCGGTCCCACCGGGCAGCCATGAGGCGCCCTCGCCCCTGGGTAGTAACCGTGCGGCGCCCCGGTCCGCTTGGCAACCGGGAAGCGCCCCGTCCCGGGTAGCAGCCGTGCGGCGCCTCGGCCCGCTTGGCAGCCCTCAGGCGCCTCACCCCCGGTAGCAGCCACGAGCCACCTCGGCGCGTAGCGGCGTGGAGCGCCTCACCCCCGGGTATCAGCCATGAGGCGCCACCGGCCCCGGGCAGCAGCCGCGAGGCGCCTCGCCCGTCGGGGCGGCGGGGAGGTGCCTTTGGGCCTCAGGCGTGCGGTACGGCGACCGCGGTGGCGACCAGGCCGCGTTCGACGGTCCAGCGGCCCTCGAAGACCTCGACGCGCCGACCGCCCACCAGGGGTCCGGGGACCAGGAGCGTGGCGCTGAAACCGCCGCCGGCCCGGCCGCCTGGGTGGGGGAAGAGGTCGATGTCGGCCTCGGTGAACTCGAGCCACTCGCCGGTGAGGGGGAACCACGCCTTGTAGACGGACTCCTTGGCGCTGAACAGCAGCCGGTCCCAGTGGATCCCGGGGTGTTCGGACGTCAGCCGCCGGACCCTTTGGGCCTCGCCGGGCAGGGACACGGCGGCCAGCACTCCGGGCGGGAGCGGCTCGCCGGGTTCGGCGTCGATGCCGACGGAGGCCAGGTCGGCGGCGCGGACCAGGGCGGCGGCGCAGTAGCGGTCGCAGTGGGTCATGCTGCCGGCGATGCCCTCGGGCCAGCGCGGGGCGCCCCGGTCGCCGGGCAGGAGCGGCTGGGGCGGCACCCCGAGCTTCTCCATGGCCCGGCGGGCGCAGGCCCGTACGGCGGCGAACTCACGGCGGCGCTTTTCCACCGCCCGCGCGACGACGGCCGCCTCCTCGGGGTAGAGCACCGCGGACGGGTCCTGCTCGCCGTACGCCTCCACGGTCACCACCGAGTCCGGCAGCAGCTCCTCGATCACGGGGCGCCGACCTCCCTGGGCAGTATCCGGCGCAGCCGGCCCGGCGGTTCCGGGCGCTTGCGCCACTCGCGCGGGTAGCCGATCGACACCTCCTCGAAGCGGACGCCGTCGTGGAAGGTGGTCCGCGGGATGTGCAGGTGGCCGTAGACCATGGTCTCCACCCGGAACCTGCGGTGCCAGTCCGCGGTGAGGTCGGTGCCGCACCACATGGCGAACTCGGGGTGCCAGAGGACCTCCATGGGGTGCCGGTCGAGGGGGTAGTGGTTGACCAGGACCGTGGGGAGATCGTCGGGCAGGGCGGCGAGGCGGTGCTCGGTCTCGGCGACCCGGGCCCGGCACCAGGCCTCGCGGGACGGGTAGGGGTCGGGGTGCAGCAGGTACTCGTCGTTGCAGACGATCCCGGTGCCCTGCGCGTACCGCAGTCCCTGTTCCTTGGTCGTGCAGCCCTCCGGCAGGAAGGAGTAGTCGTAGAGCAGGAAGAGCGGGGCGACGGCGACGGGGCCGCCGGGGCCGTCCCAGACCGGGTAGGGATCCTCCGGTGTGATCACACCGAGCTCCCGGCACAGGGCGATCAGATAGTCGTAACGGGCGACGCCACGCAGTGTGACGGCGTCCCTCGGGTGGGTCCACAACTCGTGGTTGCCCGGGGCCCAGATGACCTTGCTGAAGCGTCCGGCAAGCGTTTGCAGCGCCCATCGGATGTCGGCCACGGTCTCCGCGACGTCGCCGGCGACCACCAGCCAGTCGTCGTCGGTGTCCGGGCGCATCTTCTCGACTAAGGAGCGGTTCTCTTCGTAGCCGATGTGCAGGTCACTGATGGCCAGCAGCTGTCCGGCACCGCCGACCGTCGACGTCACCTCTTGTCCCCCTCCGTGCGTGGAAAGCACCACGAGAACACATTCGCGGATCGGGTACAAGGCGGGTTCGCGCCCGGCGCGGCCGTGTCGGGAGCGGGATCTTGGGCCGCGTGATCCGGGTGGGCATGATCGGGAAATCCGTAACACGCATGTTGCACGCGAGGCCCCGGCGGGGCCGTATGATCGCCCCAACACCACCGCCATGAACTTCCCTTCGCACGGAGCGGTTTGGTGTACCTCCAACCCACTTGGCCGGGCCCGGCCTGCTTCGCCGTGCCCGCGAACCGTGAAAGGCGGCCTGAATGGTCTCTCGCGTACGCGTCTGGCTCAACCGCACGTACGCGGAGAACGTGTTCTTCATGGATCAGCTCCGCCGAAATCCCAGCGATCGCGCGGTGGAGATCCATGCGACGCACGGGGACGCCGACTCGCCCGTCCTGGCCGCCGCCGACACCGCCGATCTGGAGCCCGAGGGCCTGTCCCCGGCCGCGTACGTGGAGTACGCCCTCGACCAGTGCGCCCGGCGCGGGATCGACGTGTTCGTGCCCCGGCTGCACCAGGCGGCGGTGGTCGCGCACCGCGCCGAGTTCGAGGCCGCCGGTACGGCGCTGCTGGCGCCGCCACCGGAGGCGGTGGCCGTCTTCCACGACAAGGTGATCGCCTACGAGGCGGTCCAGGCGATCGGGGTGCCGGTGCCGCCGTGGTGGCGGGTGCGCGGCGCGGACGAACTGGTCGCCGCGGTGGAGGAGCTGGAGGCGGGCGGGCACAAGGCCTGCTTCAAGCCGGCGTCCGGGGCGGGCGGGGTGGGCTTCCGTGTGATCACGCGCGCCCCCTTCTCGCTCACCCACCTCAACGGCTTCCCGAGCCCGTACGTCCCGCTGGATCTGGTGCTGGACGCGCTCACTCAGGCCGAGGAGGAGGTCGACTGGCTGGTCATGCCGCGTCTGGAGCAGCCGGAGGTGTCGGTGGACTGCCTCACCGGTCCCGACAACCGGATCCGGATGGCGGTGGGCCGCACGAAGAACGGCCGCCGACGTGGCTTCACGCTGCACGAGCAGTGGCTGGCGCCCGCGCGTGCGATCGCCGAGGGGTTCGGGCTGCACTACCTGTCCAACATCCAGTTCCGGATGTTCGGCGACCGCCCGGTGCTGATGGACGTCAACACGCGCCCCGCGGGCGGCCTGCACCAGCTGTCGCTGTGCGGCATCAACGCCCCTTGGGCGGCCGTCCAGTTGGCGCTCGGCGAGGATCCGGGGGAGGTCGCGCCGCCGTTCCTGGGGCAGGACTACACGGTGGTCGCGGGTCCGCGGCCGTTGTGCGGGGCGTCGCTGCCGCAGCAGCGGACGGAGACCCTGCCCGCCATGCCCGCACCCGTCAACTCCGTTGAGACGAGGGCGAGTCAGGCTCTGCCCCTATAGAAGTCCCCCGGTATGGACCAATTGCCGCACGGCTCCTTGACAGGTTCGTTGGTCCATACCAATTTGGGTTGCGCACTCTCCTCTGCACCACCTCCCGAACCACCCCATTCCTTCAGGGAGTTCGCGTGCGCATCTCACTGTTCAGACGTTCCAGACGTCGACTTCTCGCTCTGCTGGGCGCGGCGGCGCTCGCCTTCACCGGTGCCGTCGCCCTGCCCGGTACGGCCCACGCGGCCAACATCCTGTCCAACCCCGGCTTCGAGTCGGGCGCCCTCTCCCCGTGGTCCTGCACCGGCAACCTCGGCTCGGTGGTCTCCTCGCCGGTGCACGGCGGGTCCAGGGCCCTGCAGGGCGCGGTGACTTCGAGCGACATCGCCAAGTGCGGCCAGACCGTGCGGGTCCAGCCCAACACCGCGTACACGCTCAGCGGCTGGGTGCGGGGCAGCTACGTGTACCTCGGGGTCGACGGCGGCGCGTCCACCTGGACGACATCGCCGTCGGCGTACAGCAGGCTCAGCGTGTCGTTCACGACCGGCGCCGCGCAGACCTCGGCCACCGTCTACACCCACGGCTGGTACGCCCAGGGCACCTACCACGCCGACGACATCAGCCTCGACGGCCCGGGCGGCGGCTCGGACACCCAGGCCCCGACCGCGCCCGGCAACCTGCGGTCCACCGGCAAGACGTCCTCCAGCGTCTCGCTGGCCTGGAACGCCTCGACGGACAACGTGGGCGTCACCTCGTACGACATCTACAGCGGCGCGAACCAGGTGCTCAGCGTCTCCGGTACGAGTGCCACGGTGAGCGGGCTCTCGCCCAGCACCGCCCATACCTTCAGCGTGCGGGCGCGGGACGCGGCCGGGAACGCCTCGGCGGCCTCCAACTCCGTTTCCGTGACCACCGACCCGGGCACGCCCGGCACCGGGTTCAAGCAGGCCGCGCCCTATCTGTACCTCGGCTGGGGCGACCCGCCGAGCGCGGCCTCGGTGATGAGCGCGACCGGCATCAAGTGGTACACGATGGCGTTCATCCTCTCCTCCGGCGGCTGCAACCCCGCCTGGGACGGCAACCGGCCGCTGACCGGCGGCAACGACCAGAGCGTCATCAACTCGATCCGCGCGGCCGGCGGTGACATCGTCCCCTCGATCGGTGGCTGGAGCGGCAACAAGCTCGGGCCCAACTGCTCCACGGCGGAGGCGCTGGCGGGCGCCTACCAGCGGGTGATCGACGCCTACGGCCTGAAGGCCATCGACGTCGACATCGAGAACACCGACGAGTTCGAGAACGCGGTCGTGCAGGACCGCATCCTGAACGCCCTGAAGATCGTCAAGGCAAACAACCCGGGCCTGCGCACGATCATCACCTTCGGTACGACGACCACGGGCCCGACCTACTGGGGCAACCGGCTCATCGACCAGGCCAGGGCGCTCAACGCCAACATCGACGTGTTCACGATCATGCCGTTCGACTTCGGCGGCGGCGCAGACATGTACGGCAACACCGTGAACGCCACGGAGGGCCTGAAGAACAAGCTGAAGTCCGCCTTCGGCTGGGACGACGCCACGGCCTACGCGCACATCGGGATCTCCGGCATGAACGGGCTCAGCGACCAGCAGGAGCTGACCTCGCCGGCCACCTGGACACAGATCCGCGACTGGGCGAACTCCCACCACATCGCCCGGCTCGCCTTCTGGTCGGTCAACCGCGACCGGCCGTGCCCCGGCGGGGGCGTGGTGAGCAACTGCTCCGGCATCAGCCAGAGCAACTGGCAGTTCACCTCGATCACGGCCGGCTTCACCGGCTGAGCCCTGGAGGAGTGGGGGTCCGGGCCTAGAGCTCGTACCCCCACGCCTTCGCGATCTCCCGCAGGCGCGGCGGTAGTTCGACCTTGGGGTCGGCGGTTCGGGCGGGCTGGATCCTGCCCGACTTGATGGTGCTGGACCAGTCCCCGAGCTGGGGGCGGAACGTGCCGTGGTCCTTGCTGCCGTAGTCGAGCATGCCGCTCTCCCACTCGACGCCGAGGTACGCGCAGATGGCGCGCGTGGCCTTCTCCGGCTCGGCGGTCAGCTCCTCGTACGTCACCACATGGACGTCCAGGGTCCGGCGCGCCTCTTCCAGCTTCTCGGAGTAGCCGAGGACCTCGGCGAGGATCTCGGCGTGGTCGGGGTCCTTGCGGCGGTCGGTCAGGGAGGCGATGATCGCGCCGGGGTGCCGCAGCAGCAGAATGTACCGGGCGTTCGGCCAACATCGGTGCAGCCGGGGCCAGATGAGGGTGTTCGGCGGCGTCTTGTCGACGATGACGTCCTTGCCGCTGCGGGTCAGCTCCAGATGCATCACCCGGTCCCACAGCAGGTGTTCCAGCTCGGCCCTGTCCAGCTGGAGCGCCTTCATCGCGTCCGCGGTGAAGCTGCGGGCGAGCTGGACGTGGACCGTGCGCAGATGCATCTCGTGCGGGGCGCGGATCCGGCTGTGGCTGTTCAGCAGCACCCGCAGCAGGGTCGACCCGGAGCGCACCGAGGACAGTACGAAGACCGGGGAGTCGACCAGGCGCGGAGCGAGCGGGGCGACGTAGGACGGCTCCTTGGGCCCGGTCTCCGTCCGGGGCGCGGGAATGGCGTCCAGCGTGCGGCGCGGCGGGCTCACCGCCTGGATCATCAGCCTGCCCCGACGCCTGAGCCCCTTGCCGATCACAGACTTGCGCGAGTCTCGCACCGCCACACCTTTCTCCTGCGCTTTCCTCCGCATCCCAGAGGCAGAAGGCGAACTGCAGGTGTCCGGAAGGCAAAGCGCCAGGACCGCGGAGGCCGGGATTCCGGCCATGACCTGGCGCTTTACCGCTTCCTTAAAACTTCCTGGGAGCGTGTGGGGCAACCCGCTCGATCATTGACGCGCCGGTGGTGGAGCCGCTCCGCGCCCTCCTCGATCCGTCGGCATTCGTCCGGCCGGCTACCGAAGGTAGGCCAGCCCCGGATGGACCTCGGTGTACCCCTCCACCAGCCGCCGGGCCACGTTCACCGAGTCGACCAGCGGATGCAGCGCGAAGGCCTTCACGGCCGTCGTGCGCGAGCCGGACCCGGCCGCGGCGAGCACCTCCCGCTCGACCGCCTTGACCGAGCAGACGAGCCCGGTGGCGTGGCCGGGCAGCGGGTCGACGGCGACCGGGTGGGCGCCGTTGGCGTCGACCAGGCACGGGACCTCGATGACGGCGTCGGCGTCGAGGACGGACAGGGTGTGCTGGTTGCGGACGTTGAGGATCAAGGTCGTGCGCTCGTCGCGCGCGATGGCCCGCATCAGCGCGAGGGCGACCTTCTCGTAGCCGCCCGAGAGGTCGTCGGCGTCGCGCTCACCGGCGCCCGCGGTCTCCCGGTTCTCCGCCATGTACGTGGCCTCGCGCTCGGCGCGCGTACGGTCCCAGGCGTCGAGGGCGGCCGCGTCGGGCTTGCCCATCTCCTCGTAGAACCGGGCCTGCTGGTCGCGCAGGAAGGCGCCGCGGGTCTGCTCGGCCTCCTGGTAGGCGCGTACGGCCTCGCGGTTGAAGTAGTAGTAGTGCAGGTACTCGTTGGGGATCGCGCCCAGCGACCGGAGCCAGTCGGGGCCGAAGAGCTTGCCCTCCTCGAACGAGCCGAGCAGGGCGGGGTCGGCGAGCAGGCGCGGGAGTTCGTCGCGGCCGGCGACGCGCAGGCCGCGGACCCAGCCGAGATGGTTGAGGCCGACGTAGTCGATCCACGCCTCGGCCGGGTTCCTCACACCGAGCACACGGGCGATACGGCGGCCGAGGCCGACCGGCGAGTCGCAGATGCCGATGACCCGGTCGCCGAGGTGGCGGGACATCGCCTCGGTGACCAGGCCCGCGGGATTGGTGAAGTTGATGACCCAGGCGTCCGGCGCGAGCCTGGCCACCCGACGCGCGATGTCGACGGCGACAGGGACGGTCCGCAGGCCGTACGCGATACCACCGGCGCCGACGGTCTCCTGCCCGAGCACACCCTCGGCGAGTGCCACCCTCTCGTCGTTCGCCCGGCCCTCCAGGCCACCGACGCGGATCGCGGAGAAGACGAAGTCGGCGCCGCGCAGGGCCTCGTCGAGGTCCGTGGTGGCGGTGACCACGGGCGCGTCGGCCACGGTCGACGCCTGCTCGGCGAGCACACGGGTCACGGCGTTCAGGCGGGCCGAGTCCAGGTCGTGCAGGACGACCTCCGTCACCCGGCCGTCGCCACGGTCCCCGAGGAGCGCCCCGTACACGAGCGGCACCCGGAATCCGCCACCGCCCAGAATCGTCAGCTTCACGTCCGCACCTCTCCTGCCACCACCACGTCGACGCCGGCCTCCTCCAGGGCGGTCCTGGTCGCCGCATCCACGGGAGCGTTCGTCACCACCACGTCCAGGTCCTCCGGACCGCAGACCTTCGCCATACCCGTACCCGGGAACTTCGCCGAATCCGCGAGCAGCACGACCCGGTCACTCGCCGCGATCATCGCGCGTTTGACCGGCACCTCGACCACGGTCGTGTCCATCACCTGTCCGCCCGGTCGGACTCCGCTGGTGCCGAGGAAGAGCCAGTCGGCGTGCAGCTGGCGCAGGTTGTCCTCGGTGAGGAAGCCGACCAGCGAGCGGTACTCGCGCCGGACCATGCCCCCGAGGATCACCAGCTCGATGCCCTCGTCGTCGGCCAGCTCCTCGTAGACCACCAGGTTGCTGGTGATCACGGTGAGCCGGCGGCCGTGCAGTTGCCGGGCCAGCCGGTAGGCGGTGGTGCCGATGTCGAGCAGCACCGACCGGCCGTCCTCGATCATCGCCGCCGCGTGCTCGGCTATGGCGTCCTTCTCGGCCACGCGCACCTCGGCGACCTCGGCGAAGGGCTGGTCGCCCTCCTCGACGACCGCGCCGCCGTGGACCCGGGTGAGCAGTCCTTCCTCCTCCAGTCGGAGCAGGTCGCGCCGGATGGTCGCGGGGCTCACGCCGAGCTGCTCGGACAGGTCGGTCACGGCCGCGGGGCCGCCGGAGCGCAGGGCCCGCAGGATGAGTTGATGTCGTCGTTCCGCCAGCACGACGTGAACACTACTCGTCATTCCCCATCACTTCCGTGCTCAGTTCTGCTCGACTATTGACCAACCCGCTGCTGACCGGGCTGCTTTTCCACGACCTCGTCCTGACGGGTCTCGGCAGGCCGCCGACGCCGGGTGAGGACATCCGGACCGAGGGGCTGGGCAGCGGCGGCTCCGGCGGGATCGCCAACCTGGCCGTGGCGGCTCCCCCCGAAGCAGACGCGGCCGCTGATCCAGTGCGAGTACTCCCACGCCAGGGGCAACAGCAACGGCACACTGGCCGACCACTGGGCCGCCATCGAGTCAACGCCGGGGCTTCAGGGCGGCTTCATCCGGGAGTTCTGGGACCACGGAATCCTGCAGCGCGTGACAGACGGCAGACCCGCCGGGCGCCTGGGCGCCGGGTTGTACGACGACGGTGTCGCCGCGCCCGGCCGTCGCTGGGCCAACGGCGGCGACTTCGGCGAGCCGCCGCACGACGGCGCGTTCGTCGCGGACGGCCTCGTCTTCCCCGACCGCACGCCCAAGCCGGTGATGTACGAGCACCGGGAGATCGCGGCACCGGTGCTGTTGCGGGCGTACCGGCACGAGGGCCTCGTGGTGCAGAACCACCAGTGCTTCCGGGGCCTGGACTGGCTCACCGCCCGCTGGGAACTGACCCTCGCGGACGGCCCTGCCCTGACCGCCCCGGCCCGGCTGCCCGATCTGCGGCCCGGCGAGACGGCGGCCGTGCCGCTGCCGTTCGCGCTGCCGGAGGACGGCGGCGAGGCCTGGGTGACGCTCCGGGTGACCACGAAGGACGACGAGCCATGGGCGCCGCGGGGCACGGAGGTGTGCGCGCCCCGGCTGAGGTTGCGGGCCGCGCCGCCGCGGCAGGCACCGGTGGCCCCCGCGGGCCCGCCGACATCTGGAAGAACGGTGACTGGCTGCCGGGCCAGAACGTCGACAGCACCGGTCGGCTGCCCGACCCGGTGAACACCGACACCCCGCAGCCCGGCAGCGACTTCTGGCCGGGCCAGTTCTCCCGCACCCGCGTCGGCGTCACGCGCTACGGCTACCGGACGGTGACGGCGGGCCTGCGCGCGGGTCGGGTCTGGCTAAACCACGGGTATCTGCTGGACGGGCTCGACGTCCGGCTCAAGCGGGACTGCGACCTCGGCCGGGGCGTCCCCCTGGGCGGCCGACTCCGCGTCCGCAAGGGCGAGCCGCTCGCCCCGAACGTGACGGTGACCGGCGCCTCCCGCCCCAACACCCAGAGGAACTGCCCAAGTTGGCGCATGCAGACGTCATCCGGGGCGTGGTGCGCGGCCCTTCGGCCGACCGGGACGGCTGGCGGGCGCCCGACACCAAGGCCATCCACACCAAAGACGTGAGCGCATGGCGCCCGGATACCTCGGGGCGGCCGTGGATCCGCACGGTCCGATCACGCGCGAGCCCGGCGACGGTGACCCGTGGGCCGATACGTGGTTCTATGCCAACTCGATGTTCGTCGACGTGAAGGGTGTCTGATGAAGCGTCAACTCGTGTCCCTGGCAGCTGGGTTAGCCGCACTCACGCTCGGGGCGGGTACCGCGTCGGCGGCCGGTGACCCGCACTGGGAGGAGACCGGCACGGCGTACACCGACACCCTGGGCGGCGGGCAGGGGGTGGCCAGCCGGGCCGACGGCTCGCTGCTGTACCGGGGGCTTTTGGACATACCCCTGGCGCTGCGGATCAAGGGCTGGAACCACGTCGGCGACCCGGACATCGCGCGGGGGCACGTCTTCGACGCCTACCAGGGCCCGGACACCGCCACCTCCAAGATGTTCGCGGTGACCACCCCGGCCGGGAAGCGCTACGAGTACGTGCACCCGCTCAACCCGGGCGAGAAGCTCAACAACTCCTTCGCGGCCGTCTCGCCCGACGGACAGTGGATGGTGTCGGGCGAGTGGGGCGACCAGAACCGGCTCCAGGTCTTCCCCGCCCCCCTGCTCAACCCGTCCACGCCGCCCACCGGCGGGGAGCTGAAGGAGGCCTGGCAGATCACGCTCGACAGACCGGTCCGGGACATCCAGGGCTGCGACTTCGTCACCGACACCCGCCTGGTGTGCGCCTCCAACGACGCCACCGGGTCCCTGTTCCCGGAGATCCGCCCGCTCCTCCAGGTCGACCTGCCCCGCAAGCTGGACGGGCAGCCGATCACCGGCGCGGTGAAGGCGCTGTTCGCGCTGCCGCAGCGCAGCGTCTGCACGGGCACGTACGAGACGGAGGGCGTGGACTACGACGTGAACAGCGGCACCCTGCGCGCCGAGGTGATCCAGCCCGGCGTCTGCGCGGTGTCGACGAGCGTCTACTCCTACCGGCAGAGCGCTGGCTGATCGACCTCGGGTTACGGTGGGCCGCGTGACCACGGAAGAGTCGCTGCGGCCCCAGTCCCTCATGCTGACGTTCCTGGGCGAGCAGGTGCTCGGCCGGGACGTCTGCGTGTACTCGGGCAGCGTCATCGACGTCTTCGCCCGGGCGGGCGTCGGCGAACAGGCCACCCGCTCGACACTGACCCGCATGGTGAACCGGCATCTGCTCCGCCGCCAGCGGGAGGGCCGCCGAATGTATTTCGGCCTCACGGACCGATCCACGGCCGTACTGCGCGACGGGGAGCGCCGGATCTGGCACACCGGCGCGGTCAACCGGCAGTGGGACGGCACCTGGACCCTGCTCGGTTTCTCGCTGCCCGAGTCCTGGCAGCGCCAGCGTCACGACCTGCGCTCCCAGCTCACCTGGAGCGGCTTCGGACCGCTGTTCAACGGACTGTGGATCGCCCCCGGCGAGGTCGCCGTGTCCGCTCTGGTCGCCGAACTCGGCCTGTCCGCCCATGTGAAGGTCTTCCGCGCGCAGGCCGACGCCGGCATGGACATCGGCGCGATGATCGAGGAGACCTGGGAGCTGTCCGAACTGGCCGCACGCTACGAGACGTTCATGACCCGCTGGCAGCCGTGGGAGACGGACACCCCGAACCCCGACGACGCGCTGCCCCTGCGGCTGCGGCTGCAGGCGGAGTGGCTGCGGCTCATCCGCCGCGACCCCCGGCTGCCGGTCCGCCACCTCCCGCGGGACTGGCCGGCGGACCGGGCCGAGAAGACCTTCCGCTCCGTCCACGAGCGGCTGACCCCGCTCGCGGACGCGGCGGCGGAACGGCTCCTCGATCTGGTGCCGGTGCGCCCGGACCCGGCGTAGAAGACCTTGCTTCGTCAGCCGTGGAAGACCTTGCCTGCTCAGACGTAGAACCGTGAGAGGCTCTGCAGCACGGCCGCCGGCTTCGCGCCGCCCTCGATCTCGATCGTGCCGTCCACGGTGATCTGCACCCCGCCCGGCACCTCCTCGACCTCGGTGAGCCTGCCGACCAGCCGGATCCGCGAGCCGACCTTGACCGGGGAGGGGAACCGCACTTTGTTCAGGCCGTAGTTGACCTTCGTCGTGACGCCCTGGACGTCCAGCAGCTCGGTGAAGAGCGGGATGAACAGGGACAGGGTCAGGTAGCCGTGGGCGATCGGGGCCCCGAAGGGGCCCGCGGCGGCCTTCTCCGGGTCCACGTGGATCCACTGGTGGTCGCCGGTCGCGTCGGCGAAGGTGTCGATACGGTCCTGCGTGACCTCGATCCACTCACTGGCGCCGAGGTCACCGCCCGCGAGCTTCTTCAGTTCGTCGAGGCCGTTCACGGTGATGCTCATGGGGTTCCTTCGCTGTTGCCGTACCGACTGCGGACACGGGACTTGAGGAGCTTTCCGGAGGCGGTGCGCGGGAGTTCGTCCGCGAGCACCACCGATGCGGGGATCTTGTACTTGGCGAGCCGGCCGGAGAGGGCGGCGAGGATCTCGTCGGGGTCGAGAGCGGCACCCTCGCGGAGGACGACGACCGCACGGGGGACCTCGCCCCACTTGTCGTCCGGGACACCGATGACCGCGCACTCGACGATGTCGGGGTGGGCGAGGAGCAGGTCCTCTATCTCGGCGGGGTAGATGTTCTCCCCACCGGAGATGATCATGTCCTTGATGCGGTCGACGACGAACACGTAGCCGTCCTCGTCCGTGCGGGCCGCGTCGCCGCTGCGGAACCAGCCGTCCGCGAACGAGGCGGCCGTCTCCTCGGGCAGCCCCCAGTAGCCGGACATGACGTGCGGCCCCCGCACGACGATCTCCCCGGTCTCGCCGGACTCGGCCTCAGTGAGGTCGGGCCGCACGACGCGCACGTCGCTGAAGAAGTGCGGCACGCCCGCCGAACCGGCCTTGCTCACCGCGTGTTCGGCGTCCAGGAAGAGGGCGCCGGGCGCGGTCTCGGTCATGCCGTAGCCCTGGAGGAAGGTCAGCCCGCGCTCCTGGTACGCGGCGATCAGAGGCGTCGGCACCGGGGAGCCGCCGCAGGTCAGGATCCGCAGCGAGGACAGGTCGGCGTGCGCCCAGCGCGGGTTCCGGGCGAGCCGGTCGAACATCGTGGGCACCCCGAACATGAAGCTGATCCGGTGCCGTTCGACCAGGTCGAAGGTGGAGTCCGGGTCGAAGGCCTCGACCAGGACACAGGTGCCGCCCTTCAGCAGCACCGGCAGCGTCAGCATGTTCAGGCCCGCCGTGTGGAACAACGGCGCGCAGACCAGCGCGCGTTCGTCGGCGACGAGGTCGGTGTCGACGAGGACGTTGACCGCGTTCCAGACGAGGTTGCCGTGGCTGAGCATGGCACCCTTGGGACGGCCTGTCGTGCCCGAGGTGTACATGATGATGCAGGTGTCGTCCGGGCCGACGGGTTCGTCGATGGGGTCGGTGGCGGCGGAGGCCAGCAACTGCTCGTATGCCGCGCCCACTTCGACGCACCAAGGGACATGCGTGCTCGCGGCGAGGCCGGTGCGCGAGGGGCCGTGGATCAGCGCCTTGGCGCCGGAGTCGGCGAGCTGGTAGGCGATCTCGGGTTCCGCGAGGCGGGTGTTGAGCGGGACGAAGACCGCGCCGAGGAGGCCCGCGGCGAACAGGGTCTCCAGGTAGGCGGGGTGGTTCGGGCCGAGGTAGGCGATCCGGTCGCCGCGCCTGAGGCCGCGGGCGCGCAGCACGTGGGCGAGGCGGGTGACACGGTCGTGGAGCTGGGCGTACGTCCAAGTGGTGTCGCCGTGGATCAGGGCGGTGCGGTGCGGGGTCTTGCGGGCCCGGCGTGCGGGCCACGACCCCGTTCCCTCGTTGCGCATCCGGCACCCCTTACGGTGTGGTCAGCCCGAGCAGTCGGGCGGCGTTCTCCTTGAGGATCTTCGGCCGGACCTCTTCCCTGATCTCCAGCTTCGCGAAGTCGGCGAGCCAGCGGTCGGGGGTGAGGACGGGGAAGTCGGAGCCGAAGAGGACCTTGTCCTTCAGCAGCGTGTTGGCGTACCGCACGAGCTGCGGCGGGAAGTACTTCGGCGACCAGCCGGACAGGTCGATGTGCACGCCCGGCTTGTGAGTGGCGACGGCGAGGGCCTCGTCCTGCCAGGGGAAGGACGGGTGCGCCAGGATGATCTTCAGCTGCGGGAAGTCGGCCGCCACGTCGTCGACATGCAGCGGGTTCGAGTACTTCAGGCGGATCCCGCCGCCGCCCGGCACGCCCGCGCCGATGCCGGTCTGTCCGGTGTGGAAGAGGGCGATCGCGCCGGTCTCCTCGATCACCTCGTACAGGCCGTACGCCACCGCGCGGTCGTTAGGGAAGAAGCCCTGGATGCTGGGGTGGAACTTGAACCCCTTCACCCCGTACTCCTCGACCAGGCGGCGGGCCTGCCGCACGCCCGCCTTGCCGCGGAAGGGATCCACGGACGCGAAGGGGATCAGTACGTCGGAGTTGACGGCGGCGGCCTCGGCGACCTCCTCGTTGGGGACGGGCGGGGCGCCGGTGGCCGACTCGGCGTCCACCGTGAAGATCACGGCGGCCATGTTCCGCTCGCGGTAGTAGGCGGCGGTCTCCTCCAGGGTCGGCTTCCGCTTGCCCTCCACCTTGAAGTAGGCGGAAGAGGCTTCGTGCAGGTCGTCGGCGAGCGAGGAGTGGCCCTTCGACGACACCTCGGCGTGGGTGTGGACGTCTATCGCGGTCAGAGCGCCGAGGTCCATCACGCCTCCGGGAGCTTCGGGGCGGGGATCCCGACCGTCTGGAGCCGGGCGCCGACGGACGCGGGGAAGGCGTCGGCCAGGGTGTCGGGGGTCCAGCCGCCGTCGGCGTAGGCCGTGCTGATCTCCTGCGGATGCGACCAGAGAGCCACCTTGTCGCCGCCGATGCCGATGCACTGACCGGTGACCGAGCGGGCCGCCGCGGAGGCGAGGAAGGGGACGAGGGCCGCGCAGTCCTCGGGGGTGCCGAAGCCCTCGCCCTTGCGCAGGAGGTCGGGCAGCCGGTCGCCGTTCCGCAGGGCCTCGATGTACGGCGCGAAGGCGGGGATGGTCTCGGTCATCGCGGTCGCGGCGACCGGCACGATCGCGTTGACGGTGATGTGCGCGCGGGCCAGTTCCATCGACCAGGTGCGGGCCATGGCGGCGATGCCCGCCTTGGCCGCCGCGTAGTTGGTCTGCCCGAAGTTGCCGCGCTGCCCGGCCGGGGAGCCGACCAGGATCAGGCTGCCGCCCTCCCCCTGCTCGCGCATCCGGACGGCGGCGGCGCGGGCGCAGGTGAAGGTGCCCTTGAGGTGGGTCGTGACGACGGCGTCGAAGTCCTCGTCCGTCATCTTCCACAGCACCTTGTCGCGGAGGATGCCGGCGTTGGTGACCAGCGTGTCGAGGCGGCCGAACTCGGAGACGGCACGGCCGACGAGCCGGTCCGCCGCCTCGGTCGTACCGACCGCGACCGCCTCGGCGACGGCCGTGCCGCCGGCCTTGGTGATCGACTTGGCGGCCTCGGCGGCGACGGCCTCGTCGAGGTCGTTGACGACCACCGAGGCGCCGTGGGCGGCCAGGGCGTGCGCGTAGGCGAGGCCGAGGCCCCGGCCGCTGCCGGTGACGACGGCCACCTTGCCGGTCAGATCGATGCTGGGCACGGGCGGATCCCTTCGCGAGGTGATACGACGGGGATTGAAGCTAAGAGCAATAATTGGTGACGTCAATAGTTGTCACGTACCGTCCACTGCGAAAGACTGGAGCCATGAAGACGACCGCCATCGACGCGAACGAGCCCTGGATGCGCGCACTGCACGCGGACACCGGCTACCTGCTCTACCGACTGGGCCTGCGCTCCGGGCAACTGTTCAACGCCTGCCTCCAGGAGTCCGGCCTGCGGTTGCGCCACTACGCGGTGCTGCGCTTCCTCGCCACCGGCGAAGGCGCTCTCCAGCGGGAGCTGAGCAATCGCCTGGGCTACGACCCGAGCGCGATCGTCGGCCTGGTCGACGACCTGGAGAAGGCGGGCTTCGCCGAGCGCCGCCCCTCCCCCGACGACCGCCGCAGCCGGATCGTCGTCCTCACCGAGGCCGGCCGCGCCTTCCTGCGCGACACCGACGAGTCGAGCCGGCGGGTGACGGGCGAGTTGCTGGGGCCGCTCGACGCGAGCGAGCGCGACACCCTCCAGGCACTGCTGCTGCGGATCACGGAGGAGAAGCCGGGGAACTGATGTTGTGCAAGTGATTGACGGCCGCACGATCGGTGCCTAACTTCACGGAGGCATCGGCACCGTCCCCCAGGGAGCCCACCGTGCAGCCATCCCATCTCCCCGAAGAATCCCGGCAGTTGCGCCGAGTGGCCCTCTCCGGCCTGCTCGGCACCGCCGTGGAGTTCTACGACTTCCTCGTCTACGGCACGGTCGCCGCGCTCGTCTTCGGCGACCTGTTCTTCCCCGACGCCGACCCGGCCGTCGGCACCATCGCCGCCTTCGGCACCTTCGCCGCCGGCTATCTCGCCCGGCCGGTCGGCGGCATCCTCTTCGGCCACTTCGGCGACCGGGTCGGCCGTAAGTCGATGATGCTGCTGACCATGCTCCTCATGGGGTCCGGCAGCTTCCTGATCGGCCTGCTGCCCACCTACGACGCCATCGGCGTCTGGGCTCCCGTGCTGCTGGTCCTGCTCCGCGTCGTGCAGGGCATCGCGATCGGCGGCGAGTGGGGCGGCGCCACCCTGATGGTCGTCGAGCACGCCGAGCGCACCCAGGGCACCCGGCGCGGACTGTGGTCCAGTTTCACCCAACTCGGTGCCCCGCTGGGCTCGTTGCTCTCGGCCGGAGTGGTCACCCTGGTCTCCACCCTGCCCGACGACGACTTCCGCTCCTGGGGCTGGCGGGTGCCGTTCCTGTTGAGCGTGGTGCTGCTGGGCGTCGGCATGTTCGTCCGCCTCAAGGTCGCCGAGAGCCCGCTGTTCGCCAAGCCCGCGCCGCGCGAGAAGCCGCCCGTGCTGGAGCTGTTGCGCCGCCCGAGGCCGGTCGTGCTGGCGGCCTGTGTCGGCATCGGCGCGTTCACCGCGCAGTCGCTGCTGACCAGCTTCATGATCTCGTACGCCGTCGATGAGGGCTACAGCCGCCCGCAGGTGCTCACCGCGGTGACCGTGGCCTCCGCCGTCGCTCTGCTGGTGCTGCCCGCCGCGTCCGCCCTGTCCGACCGCGTCGGCCGCCGCCCGGTGGTCCTGACCGGCGCGATCCTCTCCGCCGCGCTCGCCTTCCCGGTGCTGGCGCTGGTGAACTCCGGCTCCCCCGGCCTGCTGATCCTCGCCCTCGCGCTCGGTCACGGCGTCGCCCAGTCCACGATGTACGGCCCGCTCGGCGCCCTGCTGAGCGAGATGTTCGGCACCCGGGTCCGCTACACCGGCGCCTCGCTGGGCTACCAGGCCGCGACCCTGGTCGGTGCGGGCTTCTCGCCGCTGATCGCGAGCAGCCTGCTCGCCTCGAACGGCGGCGGCAGCACCCCCGTATCGCTGCTGCTGTGCGGTGGCGCGGCGATCACCGCGCTCACCGTCTGGCGGATCCGCGAGACGCACACGGACACTCTGGAACCGAGCCCGGCCCATTCCGCGACCCCCACCCCGGAAGGGGCCCCTCGTTGAGAACTCTCCTCGTGGCGCTGGCCGTCACTCTCACCACGGCGGCCGCGCTGCCCGCCACGGACACCCATCTGGAGGGACAACTCCCTTCGGGTGCCTCCTACTTGATGGACGTGCCCGCCGACTGGAACGGCACCGTCCTCCTCTACAGCCACGGCTACCGCGCCGTCGGCTGGCCCAACCCGCCCCAGAACGCACCCGATCAGGCCACCCGGGACAAGCTGCTGGACCAGGGATACGCCCTCATCGGCTCCTCCTACGCCACCACCGGATGGGCCGTGACCGAGGCGGTGCCCGACCAGCTCGCCACGCTGGACGTGTTCACGGAGAAGTTCGGCGCGGCCGACCGGACGCTCGCCTGGGGCACCTCCTACGGCGGCCTCGTCACGACCACCCTCGCCGAACGGCACGCCGCCCGCTTCGACGGCTCGCTGTCGATGTGCGGTCTGGTGCAGGGCGGGGTGGCGAACTGGAACAGCACCCTGGACCCGGTGTTCGCGCTGCGGACCCTGCTCGGCTCGGACGTGAAGCTGACCGGATTCACCGACCAGGCGGAGGCGCAGGGCGCCGCGAGGTCGCTCGGCGCGGCCGTGACAGCGGCCCAGGGCACCGCGCAGGGCCGCGCCCGGATCGCCCTCGCGGCGGCCCTGCACAACATCCCCGGCGCCGACATACCGGGCCTCGTCCAGCTGCCCGCCTTCAGCTGGCGTCAGGAGGCGGAGAGCCGGGCGGGCGGCAACCCGTCCTGGAACACGGGCGTCGACTACACGGCGATGCTCCACCGCTCGCCTCTCCACAAGGAGGTGGCCGAGGCCTACAAGGAGGCGGGGGTGTCCCTGCGCGCGGACCTGAACGCCCTGGGCCGCGCACCCCGTATCAGCGCCGACGCCCCGGCCGTACGGTGGATGCGTGACACCAGCGTCTTCAAGGGCCGCCTCATGGACCCCCAGTTGAACATCCACACCACCGGCGACACGCTGATCCCCGTCCAGGCGGAGTCCGCATACCGCAGGGCCGCCGCCGCGACGGGGTCGGGCAGACTGCTGGCGCAGGCCTATGTCGACGCGCCGGGCCACTGCACCTTCTCCCCGGGCGAGATGCTGGGCGCCCTGCGGACGTTGGAGACAAGGCTGGACACGGGCCGCTGGGAGGCGTCACCGACCGCGCTCAACTCCCGTTCCACCGAACAGGATCCGGCCACCGAACCCCGCTACACCGACTACCGTCCGACCCCCTACCCCCGCCCCTACGACCTGGCCCACCCCCAAGACGCCCGGCCATGACCCCTCGCTCCGCGCCCGACCGGCTGCTGTCCGTGCTCGCCGCGTTCGACCACGAGCACCCGGCCCTGAGCCTGACGGACATCAGCCGGCGGGCCGGGCTGAGCCTGACCACCGCGCACCGCCTCGTGGCCGCCCTCACCCGGTGGGGCGCGCTGGAGCGGGACTCCTCCGGCGTCTACCACGTCGGGCTCCGGCTGTGGGAGGTGGCGGCGCTGGCCCCGCGTGGTCTCGCGCTGCGGCAGGTCGCGCTGCCGTACCTGGAGGACCTGTACGAAGCGACCCACGAGAACGTGCAGTTGGCCGTGCGCGACGGAGGGGAGGTCGTGTACATCGAGTGGCTGTCGGGCCGTTCGGCGGTGGACGTCCACATCCGGGTCGGCGCCCGCTGGCCGCTGCACGCCACCGGGGTCGGGCTCGCCCTCCTGGCCCATGACGACCCCGCCCGCCAGGAGGAGTACTGCGCGGGCCCGCTGGCCTCCTTCACGCCGTACACCATCACCGACCCCGCCCGGCTGCGCCGGGAGCTGGCCGAAGTGCGGCGCACGGGTGTTTCGGTGAGTGTGCGTCAGGTGACGGACCACGCGCTGTCGGTGGCGGCTCCGGTGCGCGGTCCCGGTGGCGGGGTGGTCGCCGCGGTGTCGGTGGTGGTGCCCGCGGCGGACGCCCAGGTCCCGGTGCTGGCCCCGGCCGTGCGGATCGCGGCGCGGGGGATCTCTCGGGGGTTGGGGTGGCGGCCGGATCAGCCGAGCTGAGTCCGGGCCAGATACGTCACCTCTTCCCCCGCGTGCCGTGCCGTGGCCCGGCACGCGAGCGTCGTGTCGGAGGTGACCCGGGCGGGGGTGACGCGCCAGCGGACCGCCAGTTCGGCGCCGGGGCGCAGGACGGGGGCCGTGACCGGGTCCAGGGCGTGCAGGCCCCAGCCGCCGGGGGCGCGGAGGACGAGACGGGGGGCGGCCCAGGGACGGTCGGAGCCGTTGGCGAGGGTGGCGGTCACCGTGGCTCCCGTCGCCTCCAGCGTCAGCCCGAACGGCTTGCGCGCATACGCCGGTGCCCAGGACGCGCGCATCAACCCCACCAGGGCGTCCGCCTGGGCGGGCCGCGCCGCGGCCAGGTCGTGCCGTTCGCCGGGGTCCCTGGACAGGTCGTACAGCTCGACGTCCCACTGGTCCTCGGGGGCGGTCCGGTCCTGGCCCGGGGCGAACCGGACCGCCTTCAGGTCGCCCCTGCGCAGGGCCTCGGCCAGGCGTCGGCCGCGGCCCCGGTCCTCGGCGTCGGCTCGCGGGGTGACTCCGCTGTGGTTGCGGTAGAAGTACAGGCTGTTGTGGCGGGCCGGGTGTCCCGAGCCCCGCAGCAGGGAAGCCAGCGAGAGGCCGTCGACGTCCGTGGGGGCGGGGGCTCCGGCCAGGTCGGCCAGGGTGGGGAGCAGGTCCGTGAGCGGGGTGGGGCGGTCGGTGGTGCCGGCCGGGACGTGCCGCGGGGACCAGGCGATCAGCGGGACGCGGATGCCGCCCTCGTACAGGTTGCGCTTGTAGCCACGCAACGGGCCGTTCGCGTCGAAGAGTTCGGGGTTCGTGCGACCCTCCTCGTGCGGGCCGTTGTCGCTGGTGACCAGGACGAGGGTGCGGCCCGCGACGCCGAGTCGCTCCAGCCGGTCGACGACCTCCCCGACCAGGCTGTCGAGGGCGCTGATCTGGGCCGCGTGCCGGCGGTCGGGGCCCGGCCAGGGGCGGTCGGCGTACGCGCCCTCGTCGGGCGTCCGGCTGGGGGCGTGCGGCAGGGTCGGGGTGAGGTACAGCAGGAACGGCTCGGCGCGGTGCGCGTCGAGGAACTCCAGCGCGCGTTCCTTCAGCAACTCGGGGGCGTAGACCTCGCGGGCGTCGCCGCGGTTGGCGGGGATCTCCTGCCGGGTGCCGTTGTGCCAGAGGTACTCGGGGAAGTAGTCGTGGGCGTGGCGGTGGCCGATGTAGCCGTGGAACTGCTCGAAACCACGGGAGTTGGGATGGCTCGGCTGGTCCGGCAGCTCGGGCCCGAAGCCCCATTTGCCGATGATCCCGGTGCGGTAGCCGAGCGAGCGGAGGGCCTCGGCGAAGGTGAAGTCCCGGTCGGTGAGGGCGCCCTGCCCGTCGGGGCCCCACGGGTTCTCCCGCACGGTGGCGTGGCCCGCGTGCAGTCCGGTCAGCACCGAGCAGCGCGAGGGCGCGCAGACGGGGGCGGTGGCGTAGGCGTCGGTGAAGCGCAGGCCCTCGGCGGCCAGGGCGTCCAGGCGGGGCGTGCTGATGAGTTTCTGACCGTAGGAGCCGAGTTCGCCGTAGCCGAGATCGTCGGCGACGATCACCACGAAGTTGAGCCGGCCCGAGCCGGAGCGTACGGCCGGAACGGCGGCGGCGTGCTTGCCGTCGGACGGCGGCAGCGCGGAGTCGCCGTCCTCGCACCCGCCGACCGCCGTGGCCACGACCGGCACCGCGGCGGCCGCGGTGAGGAATCGGCGGCGGTTCGGCATACGTGTCTCCCGGGAGGCGGCGGGTGAGGGGTCCGAAGACGATGGTGATCGCAGCCTTCGTTCCACGACCATGCACACGCTGTGAACGCTCTGTTTCGATCCCTGAGAGGGACGATTCCGACTTCTGGTTCCTTCTCCACGGCATCGACACGATCACGGACGGAGGCCCGATATCCCTCTCACCGGTGAGGACGCCGCCGCATCCGGCCTCCGATACTGGAGGTGCCTCTTGCCCCGAGGAGCCGCCCATGTCCCCGCCGTCCTGGTTCGCCCCTGCCGTCACCCGGCTGCGCACGGCGAATCCCTATGTCGTCGACGGCGCGCTGGCCGCGCTGGTGCTGTTCGCCGCCTCCCTTCAGTGGATCTTCCCGGACGAGGGGGACGACCGGCTGACCCCGCAGGGCTGGCTGCTCGCCGCGGCCACCGCCCTGCCGCTCGTGTGGCGCCGCCGGGCTCCCTTCGCGACCGCGTGCGCCGTCTCCGCCGCCACCTGCACGATGGCCTGGTACCACGCGCCACCGCCGGACGTGGTGTACGGCGGTCTGGTCGTGCTCTACACGATGGCCGCCCAGGGCAAGGTCTGGCAGCGCCGGTTCATGATGACGGGCTGGATCCTCGGAGTCGTGCTCACCATGCAGCACAAAGAGGAGCCGTTGCCCTTCGAGTACGCCTTCCAACTGCTGAGCCTGGTCTTCGCCTACGGCTTCGGGATGCTCGCCCGGGTGCAGCGCGCCTACACCGCCGCCCTGGTGGACCGGGCCCGGCGCCTGGAGCGGGAGCGGGCCGCGGACACGGCGCGGGCGACCGCGCAGGAGCGGGCCCGGATCGCCCGGGACATGCACGACATCCTGGCCCACGCGGTGAGCCTGATGGTGGTGCAGGCCGAGGCGGGACCCGTGGTGGTGCGCAGCGATCCGGCGCGCGCGGAAGCCGCGTTCGACGCCATCGCGGCGACCGGCCGGGACGCCATGTCGCAGTTGCGGCGGATCCTCGGCGTGCTGAAGGAGGAGGAGCGCGAGGGAGGCGCGCGGCGGCTGCCGCAGCCGGGGGTGGCGGCGCTGCCCGGTCTTGTCGGGCAGGTCACCGAGTCCACCGGGCTGCGGGTCGAACTGCGCGCGAGCGGCCAGCCGCGCCCGCTGCCCCCGGACACCGAGGTCGCCGCCTACCGGATCGTGCAGGAGGCGCTGACCAACACCGTGAAGCACGCGTACGCTGCCTCCGCTACCGTCGCTCTCGACTGGGCGGAGGACGAATTGACACTGTCGGTGACGGACGACGGACGCGGCCCGTCGGGCCCGGGCGGCGTTCACGGACCGGACGGACACGGCCTGATCGGCATCCGCGAGCGCGCGGCGGCCTGCGGCGGCAGCGCACGCGCCGGGCGCGGCCCGGACGGCGGTTTCCGGGTCCTCGTGCGCCTCCCGGCCGGGGACCGGCAGGCGGCGCTGGGGTGAGCATCCGGGTGGTCGTCGCCGACGACCAGGAGCTGGTCCGCAGCGGCTTCAGCATGATCCTGGAGGCGCAGCCGGACATCGAGGTGGTCGCCGAGGCGGGCGACGGCGCTCAGGCGGTGGCCGCGGTGGACCGGCACGCCCCCGATGTGCTGCTCCTCGACATCCGGATGCCCGTCATGGACGGCCTGGAGGCGGCCCGACGGGTGTGCGGGCAGACCGCCTGCAAGGTCGTCATGCTGACCACGTTCGACCTGGACGAGTACGTGTACGAGGCGCTGTGCTCGGGGGCGAGCGGCTTCCTGCTGAAGGACGTCCGCCGCGACGACCTCGTGCACGCGGTGCGGGTGGTCGCGGCCGGGGACTCCCTGCTCGCCCCGGCGGTGACCCGCCGCCTGGTCGCCGACCTCGTGCGCCGCCGCAAGCAGGAGACGGCCACCGACGTCACTCCTCAGCGCCTTGAGGTCCTCACCGCCCGTGAGGTGGAGACGCTGCGGATGCTCGCCCGGGGCCTGTCCAACGCGGAGATCGCCGAGGCCCTGTTCGTCAGTGAGCACACGGTGAAGACCCACGTCAGCAATGTGCTGAGCAAGCTGGGGCTGAGGGACCGGGTGCAGGCGGTGATCTGCGCGTACGAGACGGGCCTGGTGACGCCCGGTGACGGTCAGTCCTGAGCCTCCCCCAGCTCGGTGAACAGGGTGAGCTGCAACGCCCCCGGCGCCTCCAGCCGCGAGTTCAGCGAGTTCCAGGGCGTAACCGTCGGCTCGGCGACGACCTCCGCCCCGGCGTCCGCCAGCTTGCGCGTCACCGCCGTGGAGTCGTCCACCTCGAACGCCACCCGTATGTGCCCGGCGACCCGCCGCCCGACCTCCACGTCGTCGATGAACTCCGCGTGGTTCGGATCCGTCAGCTCCAGCGTCGCCCGCCCGGCCTCCAGGATGCTCACCCGCCCGCCCGGCGAGGAGAACGCGGCCCGCTCGGGCAGGCCGAGGACGTCCCGGTAGAAGTGCAGCGCGGCGTCGTAGTCCTCCGCGGTGACCACCAGACGCAGCTCGCGGACTCCCGGCTCCTCGGACATCGGCACTCCTTCGTGATCAGCGGCTCCTGACCGGACAACTCCCGGCAAGGCCCGGATGATTCCCGCCGCCCCTCCCTCGTACGAGTGAGTCCGGCCCGCCCCTCCCCCGTACGGCCGAGCCCGGCAAACCGCTCCCACCGGCGATCCGGTGGCCCCCGGACCAGGACGAACCTGAGAGCACCTGCCAACCCGTCCAACTGCCGGAGGCCGACGTGCTTTCCACGCTCGCCCGGGCCGCCACCCGCCGCCCGCTCACCGTCATCCTGCTCTGGCTGCTCTTCCTGCTGCTCGGCTTCGGGCTCGGCACCGGCGTCTTCGGGCGGCTCTCCGACGACGTGCCCGACGTGCCCGGCACCGAGTCGGAGCGGGCCGAGCAGTACGTCTCCCGGCTGGACCCGACCGGCGAGACCGTCACCGCCGTCGTCGCGGGCGAGCCGGTCTCCGACGCGGCCCTGCGCGCCGAGGTCGAACGGGCCGTCGCCGAGGTCCGCGAGATCGCCGGAGTCGCCGCCGTACCCGATCCGTACACCACGCCGGGACTCACCGCCCGGGACGGACAGGCCCTGATCATCCCGGTCACCTTCGAGGGTGGCCTGGACGAGGACGCCGAGGCCGACGCGACCGACGCGGCCGCCGAGCGCATCCGGCAGATCGAGGCGCCCGACGTCCATGTCAGCGGCGGCGAACTGCTCGGCCGCCAGCTCGGCGAACGGGCCCAGGAGGACGTCAAGAACGCCGAGTTGATCTCACTGCCCGTCGTCCTCGCCCTGCTGCTGGTCGTGTTCGGCGGACTGCGCGCCGCCGCCCTGCCGCTGGTGATCGCGGTCAGCGGTGTCGCGGGCGCCTTCCTCGCGCTGTTCGCGTTCAGCGAGGTCACCGACATCTCGGTGTACGCGATCCAGGTCACCACCATGCTGGGCCTCGGACTCGCCGTGGACTACGCCCTGTTGATGCTGGTCCGCTTCCGTGAGGAGCGCCGGCACACCGAGGACGTCGTGGAGGCCGTCCACCGCACGGTCGCGGCGGCCGGCCGGACCGTGCTGTTCTCCGGGCTCACGGTCGCCGTCAGCCTGACCGGGCTGCTGGTCTTCCCGAGTGTGTTCCTGCGCAGCATGGGCCTGGCCGTGGCCGCGGTGGTGGTCATCGACATGCTGGCCGCGGTGACCCTCCTGCCCGCCCTGCTGACGAGGTTCGGCGGGAGGATCCCACCGGCGCGGGTGCGCCCGGACCGCGAGGAGGGCCGCGTGTTCGCCCGCCTGGCCCGTTTCGCGGCCCGCCGCCGCGTCGCCGTGGTCGCCACCGTCGTACCGGTCCTGCTGGTCATGGCGCTTCCCGTCGCCGGGATGACGATCAACCTCGGCGACGCCAGGCAGCTCCCGACGAGCACCGAGGCGCGGCAGTTGTACGACACCGTCGAGGCGCACTTCCCGCCCGGTACCGGGGTCTCGCCGATCACCGTCGTCGTCCGACCCGGTACCGACCCGGCGACCGCCGAGCGGATCAGCGCGCTGGCCGGGGCCGAGTCCCGTGAGCTGCCCGGCGGCACGACGGTCGTGGAGATCCAGCCGCCCGGCAGCGTCGACGGCAGGGCGGCGACCGATCTGGTCGAGCGGATCCGGGAACTTCGGGGCGACGAGCCGGTCGAGGTGACCGGGGTCGCGGCCCGGCTGGTGGACTTCCGGGAGATGCTCGCCGAACGGGCGCCCTGGGCCGCCGTGACCGTGCTCGTCGGGATCTTCGCGCTGCTGTTCGCCTTCACCGGTTCGGTGCTGATCCCGCTGCGCACCATCGCGACGACGCTGCTCAGCCTGGGCGCCGCGCTCGGTGTGGTGGTGTGGGTGTTCCAGGACGGCCATCTGGCCGGGCTGCTGGGCGCCGAGGGGCTGGGCGCGCTGAGTCTGACCGCGCCGCCGCTGATCGTCGCCATCGCCTTCGGGCTCGCCATGGACTACGAACTGTTCATCCTGGCCCGGATGCGGGAGGCCCGGATGCGCGGGGAGGACGACCGGGAGGCCGTGGTGACCGGGCTGCGCCGCTCCGGACGTGTGGTCACCTGTGCCGCGCTGCTGCTCGCGATCGTCTTCGGCGCCTTCATGACCGGCGGCTTCTCGCCGATCCTCCAGATCGGTCTCGGGCTCACCCTGGCGGTGCTGATCGACGCGACCGTCGTACGGATGCTGCTGGTCCCGGCGACGATGGCCCTGCTCGGCAGCCGTGCCTGGTGGGCGCCGCGCCCGCTGCGCCGGGCCCACGACCGGTTCGGGCTCACCGAGGCACCGGAGCCGCCGGTACTGACCAAGGTCTGAGACTCGCCGGAATCTCAGGCCGCGGAGCGCCGATTCACAGGATCGTCCCAGGTACGAGGCGCACAGTGCGGGTGAGAACGTGGACATACCAGGAAGGCCTGCCGTGGGCGTCGCGCACATGTCGAACCGGTCCGAGCAGCAGCCGCGCGGGTGGTCGCGGCGCGGGGTCCTCGCCGTCCTCGGCGGGGTCCCCGCCGCCCTGCTGACCGGGCGCGTCGGTTCGGCCGAGGCGTCCGTGACCGCGACCGCCTCGACACCCCGGCCGACGATCACGGTGACCCCCGCCGACGGCGCGGAGAAGGCGGCCTTCACGCGTCCCGTCGAGATCACCGTGACCGACGGCGCCCTCGCGTCCGTGCGGGTCACCGACGCCGACGGGGCCACGCTGGCCGGGTCCTACGACGACGCGCGGACGAAGTGGACATCGAAGGAGAACCCGTCGTCGGGGACGACGTACTCCGTGACCGCCGAGGCGGAGGGCGGCGCGGCGGCGTCGAGTACGTCCTTCACCACCGCGTCTCCCGGTGAGACCTTCGTCGGCCACTTCACCCCCGAGGCCGGTTCGGTCTCGGGGGTGGGCATGCCGGTGTCGATCGACTTCACGCACGCCGTGACGGACCGCGCGGCCGTGGAGCAGGCGATCACGGTGACCGCCGAGCCGGCGGTGGAGGTGGTCGGGCACTGGTTCAGCGACACGCGGCTCGACTTCCGGCCCGAGTCGTACTGGGCGGCCGGAACCACGGTCACGCTCAGTCTGCGGCTGAAGGACGTGGCGGGCGCGGACGGCGTCTACGGCGTGCAGTCCAAGGACGTCACCTTCCACATCGGCCGTGAGCAGATCAGCACGGTCGACCTGGACAGCAAACGGATGACGGTCGTCCGGGACGGGCGGACGATCGCCACGTACCCGGTCAGCGGCGGCGCCGCCGAGCACCCCACCTGGTCCGGGATCATGGTGATCAGCGAGCGGTTCGAGGAGACCCGGATGGAGTCCTCCTCGGTCGGGCTCGGCGACGAGTACGACATCGCCGACGTGCCGCACGCCCAGCGGCTGACCACCTCGGGCACCTTCATCCACGGCAACTACTGGGCCTCGGCCTCGGTGTTCGGCAGCGCGAACACCACCCACGGCTGCGTCGGGCTGCACGACGCGAAGGGCGCGGCGGACAAGTCCGTGGACGGCTACCGCTTCTACGACGGCTCGATGCTCGGCGACGTCGTGGTGGTGACCGGCTCCGGCGCGGAGACGGTCGACCCGGCGAACGGGCTGAACGGGTGGAACCTGTCCTGGGTCGAGTGGCGGGCGGGCAGCGCGCTGTAGCGGGTTCACGGAGTGAACTCCCCTGCGTTGAACCGGATTTATCTGCTTCACCTCTTGACGACCGGAGTGCCGGGGAGCACATTGGCGGCACTTTGAGAGCGCTCTCAACAGCTTTCGAGAGCACTCCCGCACCCCACACCCCGTACCCGAGAGGCAGCCCCTCCCATGAGCGAAACCTCCGGCACTCCCCACAGACGGCGGCGCCCGCTGCGGCGGGCCCTCGTCGCCGTCCTCAGCGCCATGGGCCTCGCGGCGGCCGCCGTGGCGTCCGCGGACGCGGCCGCTCCGCCGCCCCCGACCGGCTGGACCCAGGTCTTCGTGGACGACTTCAACGGCGCGGCCGGCACCGGCGTCAACACCGCCAACTGGCAGTACGCGACCGGCCACGGCTACCCCGGCGGACCCGCCAACTGGGGCACCGGCGAGATCGAGAACATGACGTCCAGCACGAACAACGTGGCCCTGGACGGCAACGGCAACCTCCGGATCACCCCGCGCCGCGACGCGTCCGGCAACTGGACGTCCGGCCGGATCGAGACCAACCGCGGCGACTTCCAGCCACCGGCGGGCGGCAAGCTACGCGTGCAGTCCCGGATCCAGATGCCGAACGTCACCGGCGCCGCCGCCCGTGGCTACTGGCCCGCCTTCTGGATGCTGGGCACGCCCTACCGCGGCAACTACTGGAACTGGCCGGGCGTCGGCGAGCTGGACATCATGGAGAACGTGCAGGGCCTGAACACCGTGTGGTCGACGATGCACTGCGGTACGAGCCCGGGCGGGCCGTGCAACGAGACGACGGGCATCGGCGGCTCCCGCGCCTGTCCCGGCGCCACCTGCCAGGCCGGCTTCCACACCTACGCGCTGGAATGGGACCGCTCCACGAGCCCTGAGCAGATCCGCTTCTACGTCGACGACATCAACTACCACACCGTGCGCGCGAACCAGGTGGACGCCACGACGTGGAACAACGCCACCAACCACGGCTACTTCATCATCCTGAACGTGGCGATGGGCGGCGGATTCGTCGACGCGTTCGGCGGCGGCCCGGACGCGGCGACCGCGCCCGGCCACTCGATGGTCGTCGACTACGTCCAGGTGCTGAGCAGTGGGAGCGGTACCACGCCTCCGCCGACCGGCAACCGCGACGCCTACAGCGCCATCCAGGCCGAGTCCCACGACAGCCAGTCCGGCACGATCACCGAGGCCACCTCCGACACGGGCGGCGGCCAGAACATCGGCGCGATAGCCAACGGCGACTGGGCTCTGTTCCGGGGCGTCAACTTCGGTTCCACGGCGGCCACTCAGTTCGTCGCCCGCGTGGCGAGCGGAGCCGGTTCCGGGGTGAGCGGTCTGGTCGAGGTGCGCCTGGACAGCCGTAGTAACGCGCCCGTCGGGAGTTTCGCGGTGGGCAGCACCGGGGGCTGGCAGAGCTGGCGGACCGTCCCGGCCAACATCAGCTCGGTGACCGGCACGCACGATGTGTACCTGACCTTCACCAGCGGGCAGCCGGCCGACTTCGTGAACGTGAACTGGTTCAACTTCGGCCGCTGACCGGAGCGGTGAGCCGTCGGCGGTCCGATGCCCGCACGGAAATTCGGGCCGCCGGCGTCTCTTTCAATGCGAGACTGCGCGCCATGCCCACAGAGCTGGAGTACCTGCGCGAGATCGAGCGCCTCGCGCATCAGGTCACGCTCGCGGCGTCCGAGGAGGACTGGTACGCGCCGCCCGCGGACCCCGAGCACGCCACCCCGCTCCAGCGCCGGGTGAACGCCCTGGCCAGAGCGGTGCACCACTACCACTTCGACGGCGACGGCTGCCTTGAGGAGGACCGGCCCTTCGTCCGCCTCGTCGCCGCCGCGATCCTTCGCCCCGGGATCACGGAGGAGTACGAGAAGGGCTGCGCGCGGCTCGGTGTCGAACCCCGGTCCGAGGGCTGGGCGTTGTGGCACACCTGGGGCGCCGACGACGAGCGGGTGACCCTGGTGGTATCCGCCGTCGAGACCACCGAGGGACTCTTCCGGAACTGGTCCCACGGCAGGGACGTCGACCCGGTGACCCCGCTGCCCTCCCAGATCGCCCTGGTCCACCGGGGCTGGATCGGCCCGATGACCCTGTCACCGCGGGGGGTGCACCGGATGGGGACCGGCGGCCGGCCGATCAGCTGAGATCACTCGACGCGACGTAACCACTAGCGGAGTTCCGTCCGGAACACGGCCGGGGTCACGTCCGTGTGCTGCTGGAAGAACTTGCTGAAGTTCGCCGCGTCCGGAAAGCCCACCGCCGCGCCCACCCGGCCGATCGGCAGGTCCGTGTGGGCCAGCAGGCGCTTCGCCTCCAGGACGACCCGCTTGTCGATGAAGCCCTTCGGGGTCTCGCCGGTCGCCGCCCGGACCGCTCGGACGAGGGTGCGCCGGGAGTACCCGAGCTGATCGGCGTACGCGCTGACGCTGTGGTTGGTGGCGAAGCCTCGTTCCACCGCGTCCCGGAAGAGGGTGAAGGTCGAGCCCGCGTCGCGGCGGGCGGCGTCCTGGGAACTGGCTGCCAGGTGCGCGAGGCGGAGCAGGAACGCTGACAGGGAGTGGCGCAGGACCGCCGTGTGCAGGCTCAGGGGAAGCGTGGTCGTGTCCTCGTACTCGCGACGGAGCTGGGCCAACGAGGTGCGCAGCGCGGTGAGGTGGGGTGCGTCGGGGTGGAGCAGGGGCGGCAGGTCGTAGCGGTAGAGGCCGGTCGCCTCGACCGTCTGGCGGGGCAGGAAACCGGGCTGCATGGTCAGGACGGTTCCCCGGTACTCACTGGTGGGCGAGAAGCGATGGATCTGGCCGGGGCGGATCCACAGCAGGTCGCCGACGCCCGCCTCGTACTCGGTGAAGTCGATCATGTGCCGGACCGGCCCCTCGTCGAACAGCATCACGACGTGGAATTCGATGCGGTGCACCCGGTCCAGCGGCGCCTCGGCGTGCCAGGTGCGGCCGGGGCCCATCGGGCCGACCTGCATGCCGACGCCGAGCACGCTCAGATCCACCGGGAAGGGGAACGTCCTGATGCCGTCCTCGCCGCCACCGGCGCCTTGTGCAGCTCTGCCTGCCATGTCCCTCATGTACCGCCTCAGCCGGCCGTCCGGTGTCCCACTTTCACCACAGGCTGACACACCCCGACCTTTCCTCGAAAAAGTCATACTTTTACAGTTGAACGCGTCTCACCAGGAACGATGCAGCATTCGATGAACTCTTGAAGAGGACAGGGCACAGATGAGCACGCAGACACCGGACCGCTTCGACTGGACCGAACTCGACCGGCGTGCCGTCGACACCGCGCGCCTGCTGGCCGCGGATGCCGTGCAGAAGGTCGGCAACGGTCACCCGGGAACCGCGATGAGCCTCGCACCCGCCGCGTACACGCTCTTTCAGAAGGTGATGCGCCACGATCCCGCCGATCCCGAGTGGACCGGGCGGGATCGTTTCGTTCTCTCCCCCGGCCACACCTCGCTGACCCTCTACACCCAGCTCTTCCTCGCCGGGTACGAGCTGGAGCTCGACGACCTCAAGGCGTTCCGCACCCAGGGTTCGAAGACGCCCGGTCACCCCGAGTACGGCCACACCGCCGGCGTCGAGACCACCACCGGGCCGCTCGGGCAGGGCCTCGCCAACGCGGTGGGCATGGCGATGGCCGCCCGCTACGAGCGCGGTCTGTTCGACCCCGAGGCCCCCGAGGGCGAGTCCCCCTTCGACCACACCGTCTGGGCGATCGTCTCCGACGGCGACCTGGAGGAGGGCGTCGCCGCCGAGGCCTCCTCGCTCGCGGGCCACCAGAAGCTCGGCAACCTCGTCCTCGTCTACGACGACAACCACATCTCCATCGAGGGCGACACCGCGACCGCGTTCTCCGAGGACGTGCTGGGGCGCTACGAGGCCTACGGCTGGCACACCCAGCGCATCGAGCCCACCGAGGACGGCGACGTCGACGTCCACGCCCTGTACGCGGCGCTCAGGGCCGCCCAGGAGGAGACCGAGCGCCCCTCGATCATCGCGATGCGCACGATCATCGCCTGGCCCGCCCCGAACGCGCGCAACACCGAGGCCTCCCACGGCTCCGCGCTCGGCGAGGACGAGATCGACGCGACCAAGCGGCTGCTGGGCTTCGACCCGGCGCGGACCTTCGAGGTCGCCGACGAGGTGCTGGCGCACAGCCGCCGCGCCCTCGACCGGGGCGCCGAGGCGCACGCCGCCTGGGACAAGCAGCTCGACAAGTGGCGGGGCGCCAACCCCGAGCGCGCCCGGCTGTTCGACCGGGTCGTCGCCGGCCAGCTCCCCGAGGGCTGGGAATCCTCGCTGCCGGTGTTCGAGCCCGGCAGGTCCGTCGCAACCCGCGCCGCCTCCGGCAAGGTCCTCCAGGCGCTCGGCGCGGTCCTGCCCGAGCTGTGGGGCGGCTCCGCCGATCTGGCCGGCTCCAACAACACCACCATCGACAAGACCAGCTCCTTCCTGCCGAAGGGCAACCCGCTGCCGGAGGCCGACCCCTACGGCCGCACCGTCCACTTCGGCATCCGCGAGTTCTCCATGGCCGCGGAGATGAACGGCATCGCCCTGCACGGCAACACCCGCGTCTACGGCGGCACGTTCCTGGTCTTCTCCGACTACATGCGCAACGCCGTCCGGATGTCCGCGCTGATGCAGCTGCCCGTCACCTATGTGTGGACGCACGACTCCATCGGCCTCGGCGAGGACGGCCCCACCCACCAGCCGGTCGAGCACCTCGCCTCGCTGCGCGCCATCCCGGGCCTGAACATCGTGCGGCCCGCCGACGCCAACGAGACCGCCGTCGCCTGGGCGGAGATCCTGCGCCGGCACGCCACCGACCCGGCCCCGCACGGCCTCGCGCTGACCCGCCAGGGCGTACCGACGTACGAGCGCAACGAGGACGCGGCCAAGGGCGGTTACGTCCTGCGCGACTCCTCCACCGAGACGCCGGACGTCGTACTGATCGCCACCGGCTCCGAGGTCCAGCTCGCCGTCGCCGCGCGAGAGCTTCTCGAGGCCGAGGGGGTCGGCACCCGGGTGGTGTCGATGCCGTCCGTGGAGTGGTTCGAGCAGCAGCCGCGCGAGTACCGGGACGCCGTCGTTCCGCCGTCCGTGCGAGCGCGCGTCGCCGTCGAAGCCGGGATCGGTCTGACGTGGTACCGGTTCGTTGGTGACGCAGGACGCATTGTCTCCCTCGAACACTTCGGCGCCTCGGCCGACGCCCGGACCCTGTTCGCCGAGTACGGCTTCACCGCCGAGAACGTCGCCGCGGCGGCGCGGGCCGCTCTCAATTCAACAACGGGCCTCGCTGCCGCGCGCCGTTGATCCGACCGCCAGAAAGAAGATGATCACAGTGACCGAAGCACTCCGGCGCCTCTCCGACGAGGGCGTCTCCATCTGGCTGGACGACCTGTCCCGTAAGCGGATCGCCTCCGGCAACCTCGCCGAACTCGTCGCCACGCGCCACGTGGTGGGTGTGACCACCAACCCGTCCATCTTCCAGGCCGCCATCGGCTCCGGCGACGGCTACGAGGAGCAGCTCGCCGATCTCGCCGTGCGCGGGGTCACGGTCGACGAGGCCGTACGGATGATGACGACCGCCGACGTGCGCGCCGCCGCCGACGTCCTGCGTCCGGTGCACGACGCGACCGGCGGCCGGGACGGCCGGGTCTCCATCGAGGTCGACCCGCGGCTCGCCCACGACACGGCGGCCACCGTCGCCGAGGCCAAGCAGCTGGCCTGGCTGGTCGACCGACCCAACGTCATGATCAAGATCCCGGCGACCCCGGCGGGTCTGCCCGCCATCACCGCGGTCCTCGCCGAGGGCATCAGCGTCAACGTCACGCTGGTCTTCTCCCTGGAGCGCTACCGCGAGGTCATGGACGCCTACCTGCTGGGCCTGGAGAAGGCCGCCGAGCGGGGCCACGACCTGTCGGCGATCCACTCCGTGGCGTCGTTCTTCGTCTCCCGCGTGGACAGCGAGATCGACAAGCGGCTGACCGTCCTCGGCACCGAGGAGGCGCTCGCGCTCAAGGGCCGCGCCGCCCTCGCCAACGCCCGCCTCGCCTACGAGGCGTACCAGGAGGTCTTCGCGTCCGACCGGTGGCTGAAGCTGGGCTCCGCCGGCGCCCACGAGCAGCGCCCGCTGTGGGCCTCCACCGGAGTGAAGGACCCGGCGTACAAGGACACCCTCTACGTCGACGAGCTGGTCGCCCCCGGCACGGTCAACACCATGCCGGAGGGCACCCTGAACGCCACCGCCGACCACGGCGTGATCACCGGCGACACCGTCACCGGCGGCTACGCCCGGGCCCGCGCCGACCTCGCGGCCGTGGAGCGCCTCGGCATCTCCTACGACGAGGTCGTCACCCGGCTGGAGGACGAGGGCGTCGCCAAGTTCGAGGCCGCCTGGCAGGAACTGCTGGACGCGGTCGCCAAGTCGCTCGACTCCAAGGGGGTCTGATGAGCACCGAATGGACCAACCCGCTGCGCGACGCGCGCGACCGGCGGCTGCCGAGGATCGCCGGGCCCTCCGGGCTCGTCATCTTCGGCGTCACCGGCGACCTGTCCCGCAAGAAGCTGATGCCGGCCGTCTACGACCTCGCCAACCGCGGTCTGCTGCCGCCGGGCTTCTCCCTCGTCGGGTTCGCCCGCCGGGACTGGGAGGACCAGGACTTCGCGCAGGTCGTGCACGACGCGGTCAAGGAGCACGCCCGCACCCCCTTCCGCGAGGAGGTCTGGCAGCAGCTCGCCGAGGGCATGCGGTTCATCCCGGGTGACTTCGACGACGACCAGGCGTTCAAGCAACTGCGCTCCGCAGTCGAGGAGTTGGACTCCTCGCGGGGCACCAGCGGCAACTACGCCTTCTATCTCTCCGTGCCGCCGAAGTTCTTCCCGAAGGTCGTCCAGCAGCTGAAGAAGCACGGCCTCGCGAACGCGCCCGAGGGGTCCTGGCGGCGTGCGGTCATCGAGAAGCCGTTCGGCCACGACCTGGGCAGCGCGCGGGAGCTGAACGCGATCGTGCACGACGTGTTCGACCCGGAGCAGGTCTTCCGGATCGACCACTACCTGGGCAAGGAGACCGTCCAGAACATCCTGGCGCTGCGCTTCGCCAACCAGATGTTCGAACCGATCTGGAACCGGTCGTACGTGGACCACGTCCAGATCACGATGGCCGAGGACATCGGCATCGGCGGCCGGGCGGGCTACTACGACGGCATCGGCTCGGCCCGTGACGTCATCCAGAACCATCTGCTCCAGCTGATGGCGCTCACCGCGATGGAGGAGCCGGCCGCCTTCGACGCCAGCGCGCTGCTGATGGAGAAGCTGAAGGTCCTCAAGGCCGTGAAGCTCCCCTCGGACCTGGGCCTGCACACGGTGCGCGGGCAGTACGCGCCGGGCTGGCAGGGCGGCGAGAAGGTGCGCGGCTACCTCCAGGAGGACGGCATCGACCCGGCCTCGACCACGGACACCTACGCCGCGATCAAGCTGGAGGTCGACAACCGCCGCTGGGCGGGCGTCCCCTTCTACCTGCGCACCGGAAAGCGCCTCGGCCGCCGGGTCACCGAGATCGCGGTGGTCTTCCAGCAGGCGCCGCACTCCCCCTTCGACCACACGGCGACGGAGGAGCTCGGCAAGAACGCGATCGTGATCCGCGTCCAGCCCGACGAAGGCGTCACGGTCCGCTTCGGCTCCAAGGTGCCCGGCACCTCCATGGAGATCCGGGACGTGACGATGGACTTCGCCTACGGCGAGTCGTTCACGGAGTCCAGCCCGGAGGCGTACGAGCGGCTCATCCTGGACGTCCTGCTCGGCGACGCCAATTTGTTCCCCCGTCACCAGGAAGTGGAAGAGTCCTGGAAGATCCTCGACCCCATCGAGGAGTACTGGGCGGGGCACGGCAAGCCGGCGCAGTACGCCTCGGGCAGCTGGGGACCCGAGGAAGCCGACGAGATGCTCGCACGAGACGGACGGAGCTGGCGCAGGCCATGAAGATCGACCTGACCGACACCACGGCAAGCAAGATCAACAAGGCCCTTGTACGGGGCCGCCGCGCCATCGGCACCCCCGCCGTGGGCATGGTCCTGACGATGGTCATCGTCACGGACGAGGAGAACGCCTACGACGCGATCAAGGCGGCCGAGGAGGCCTCGCACGAGCACCCCTCGCGCACCCTGGTCGTCATCAAGCGGCACGCCCGCACCCCGCGCGACCGCCAGGCCTCCCGGCTGGACGCCGAGGTCCGGGTGGGCGCCGACGCGGGCACCGGCGAGACGGTGATCCTGCGGACCTACGGCGAGGTCTCGGACCACGCCGACTCGGTCGTCCTGCCGCTGCTGCTGCCGGACGCCCCGGTGGTCGTGTGGTGGCCGGTGGAGGCGCCGGCGAACCCCGCCAAGGACCCGCTGGGCGCGCTGGCCCAGCGCCGGATCACCGATCTGTACGCGGTGGAGAACGCCTTCGAGGTCCTTCAGGCCCGGGTCCGCTCCTACGCGCCCGGTGACACCGACCTCGCCTGGACCCGGCTCACCCCGTGGCGCTCGATGCTGGCCGCGGCCCTGGACCAGGCCAAGGCGCAGATCACCTCCGGCGCCGTGGAGGCCGAGGCCGACAACCCCGCCGCCGAACTGCTCGCGCGCTGGCTGGAGGCGCGGCTCAAGGTGAAGATCGACCGGGTCGTCACGGCGGGGCCCGTGGTGACCGCCGTACGGCTCGGCACCGCGCGCGGCGAGATCGTCATCGACCGCCCCGAGGGCCCGCTGGCCACGCTGACCCTGCCGGGCCAGCCCTCGCGCACCCTCGCGCTGAAGGTCCGCACCACCTCCGAACTCATCGCCGAGGAGCTCAGGCGCCTCGACGCCGACGAGATGTACGCCGTCGCCCTGCGGGGCGAGGCGGGCGAGGAGACCCCCTCTCATGTCTGACTCCCCCTGGCTCACCCGGCGGCCCCAGTGGACCGCCCTGGAGGACCACCGCGCCGAGTGGCAGGCCCATCTGCGGGACCTGTTCGCCGCGGACCCCGAGCGCGCCGAGCGGTACGTCGTGCGCGTCGGCGATCTGCGGATCGACTACTCCAAGCACCTCGTCAACGACGAGACGCTCGCCCTGCTCCAGGAACTGGCCGCCGCCACCGACGTGTTCGGACTGCGCGACGCGATGTTCCGCGGTGACAGGATCAACCTCACCGAGGACCGGGCGGTGCTGCACACCGCGCTGCGCGCCCCGCGCGAGACGGTCGTCGAGGTCGACGGTGAGAACGTGGTGCCCGGCGTGCACGCCGTCCTCGACAGGATGGGCGAGTTCGCCGAGCGCGTCCGCTCCGGCGCGTGGACCGGCCACACCGGCAAGCGCATCAGGAACGTCGTCAACATCGGCATCGGCGGCTCCGACCTCGGCCCGGCGATGGCGTACGAGGCACTGCGGCCGTACACCGCACGGGAGTTGACCTTCCGCTTTGTCTCCAACGTCGACGGCGCCGACCTGCACGAGGCGGTCCGCGACCTGGACCCGGCGGAGACCCTGTTCATCGTCGCGTCGAAGACCTTCACCACGATCGAGACGATCACCAACGCCACCTCGGCGCGCACCTGGCTGCTGGCCGGGCTCGACGGCGAGGAGAAGGCGGTCGCCAAGCACTTCGTGGCGCTGTCGACCAACGCGGAGAAGGTCACCGGGTTCGGCATCGACCCGGACAACATGTTCGAGTTCTGGGACTGGGTCGGCGGACGGTACTCGTTCGACTCCGCGATCGGCCTGTCCCTGATGATCGCCATCGGCCCGGACCGCTTCCGGGAGCTGCTGGACGGCTTCCGGCTCGTCGACGAGCACTTCCAGAGCGCCCCCGCCGAGGCCAACGCCCCGCTGATCCTGGGCCTGCTGGGCATCTGGTACGGCAACTTCTTCGACGCCCAGTCGCACGCGGTCCTGCCGTACAGCCACTACCTGTCGAAGTTCACCGCCTACCTCCAGCAGCTCGACATGGAGTCCAACGGCAAGTCGGTGGACCGCGACGGACACCCCGTGGACTGGCAGACCGGTCCGGTGGTGTGGGGTACGCCCGGCACCAACGGGCAGCACGCCTACTACCAGTTGATCCACCAGGGCACCAAGCTGATCCCCGCCGACCTCATCGGCTTCGCCCGTCCGGTCGACGAGCTCAGCGACGAACTCAAGGCCCAGCACGACCTGCTGATGGCCAACCTGTTCGCCCAGGGCCAGGCGCTGGCCTTCGGCAAGACCGCCGAGGAGGTCCGCGCCGAGGGCGTGGCCGAGGAACAGGTGCCGCACCGCACCTTCCGCGGCAACCACCCGACGACCACGATCCTCGCCCGCGAGCTGACCCCGTCGGTGCTCGGCCAGCTCATCGCCCTCTACGAGCACAAGGTGTTCGTCCAGGGCGCCGTCTGGAACATCGACTCCTTCGACCAGTGGGGCGTGGAACTCGGCAAGGTCCTCGCCAAGCGCGTCGAGCCCGCTCTCACCGAAGGTGCCGAGGTCCACGGCCTCGACGCCTCCACCGCTGCCCTCGTGGCCGCCTACCGTGAACTCAGGAAGTGAACTGATCATGCAGCTCGGACTCATCGGCCTCGGCAAGATGGGCGGCAACATGCGCGAGCGGATCCGCCGCGCGGGCCACACCGTCATCGGCTACGACCGCAACCCGGACCTCGCCGACGTGACAAGCCTCGGCGAACTGGTCTCCCGGCTCGAAGGCCCGCGCGTGGTCTGGGTGATGGTCCCGGCCGGCGCCGCCACCCAGTCCGTCGTGGACGAACTGGGGGAGCTCCTCTCCCCCGGTGACATCGTGGTCGACGGCGGCAACTCCCGTTGGACCGACGACGAGAAGCACGCCCGGGAACTGGGCGAGAAGGGCATCGGCTTCGTCGACGCCGGTGTCTCCGGCGGGGTCTGGGGCCTGGAGAACGGCTACGCCCTGATGGTCGGCGGCGACGCCGAGCACGTGGCGAAGGTCCAGCCGTTCTTCGACGCCCTCAAGCCGGAGGGGCCGTACGGTTATGTCCACGCCGGCAAGGTCGGCGCGGGCCACTTCGCGAAGATGGTCCACAACGGCATCGAGTACGCCATGATGCAGGCCTACGCCGAGGGCTGGGAGCTGCTGGAGAAGGTCGACTCCGTCACCGATGTGCGCGAGGTCTTCCGCTCCTGGCAGGAGGGCACGGTCATCCGTTCCTGGCTGCTGGACCTCGCGGTCAACGCCCTCGACGAGGACGAGCACCTGGAGAAGCTGCGCGGCTACGCGGAGGACTCCGGCGAGGGCCGCTGGACCGTGGAAGCCGCCATCGACAACGCCGTGCCGCTCCCGGCGATCACCGCGTCGCTGTTCGCCCGGTTCGCCTCCCGCCAGGACGACTCGCCGCAGATGAAGATGATCGCGGCGCTGCGCAACCAGTTCGGCGGCCACGCCGTCGAGTCCACGAAGTAGGTCCGGCCGTGGGGGACCTCCTGCTGGTCCTCCCTCACTGCCCGAAGGGCGTGGGAGGTGCCCCCATCGGCGAGACGGAGTGGAGCGGGTCGGGAGACGGTTTGACAGGGCACAGGAGGCCCGCCAGAGTCGCGGCTGATGGAGATCAACGATCTGACACCGGCCGAGCAGCGAGTCTGGCGGGCCTTCGCCACGGGTACGGCCGTGGACTTCCGCGAGGAGAACCCCGAACCGGCGGTCCGCGCACGGGTGTTGCGGGCGCTGCTTCTGAACGGACCGCGCGAACCGGGGGAGATCGCCGCCGTGAAGGTCTCCGGCGCCCGGATCACCGGCGTACTGAACCTGAAGTACGCGGCCGTCGACAGCGTCGTACGCCTGAGCGACTGCCACTTCGACGCCGTCCCCGACGTCTCCGGCGCCCAGTTGAGCTACCTCAACCTCAGCGGCTCCGTGCTGCCGGGTCTGTTGGCGGCCCGTACCCGGGTGGACGGCAGCCTTCGGCTCACCGACTGCCGGTTCGGCGGCCCGGTCCATCTCGGCGGCGCCCAGATCTCCGGGGCGCTGTTCCTGGAGCGCGCGGAGCTGACCGCCGGTGAGTCCGGCCGACCCGCCCTGCGGCTCAACCAGGTCACCATCGAGGACGACCTGTGCGCGCCGGGACTGCGCGCCGAGGGCGAGATCCAGCTCAACGGCGCGCGGGTCGCGGGCACGATCAACCTGGAGGACGCCTCGCTGAGCCACCCCGGTGGCACCGTCCTCGACGCCGAGTCGCTGGACCTCGGGGCCAACCTGCTCGGGCGGCGGCTGCGTGCCGAGGGCCGGATCGATCTGCGCGGCGCCCGCATACCCGGGCGCCTGGACCTGCTGCGCGCGACCCTGTCCAACCCGGGCGGCACGGCACTGCGGGCGAGCAGCTCCGTGATCGCCGAGATCTGGCTGCGCCTCGGCCCGCCGGTCGTGGGGCGGATCAATCTGCGCCGCTCCCAGCTCGAACAGCTCGACCTGGAACCGGAGATGCTGCCGGACGAGGTGCGGGTACTGGACCTGACGTACACCTTCCTCACCCCGCACGAACCGGTCGAGCGGCGCCTGCCCATGCTGGAGCGCGACGGCGACGCCTTCGACCCGCACGGATACGAGCAGTTGACCGCCGCCTACCGCCGCAGTGGTGACGACCGGGCCGCCCGGCTGGTACAGCTCGCCAAGCAGCGCCGCCACCGCTCGACCCTCTCCTGGTACGGCCGCCTGTGGGGCCATGTCCAGGACGCCGCCGTCGGCTACGGCTTCCGCCCGCTGCGTGCCTTCGCCTGGCTGCTGTCCCTGCTCGCCATCGGGTCGGTCGCCTACGCGCTCGACCGGCCGGCCGCGCTGAAACCGGCCGAGGCACCGGACTTCAACCCGGTGTTCTTCACCCTGGACCTGCTGGTCCCGGTGATCTCCTTCGGCCAGGAGGCGGCCTACGCGCCGGATGGCTGGGCGCAGTGGCTGGCGTACGTGCTGGTACTGGCGGGCTGGATCCTGGCCACGACGATCCTGGCCGGCGTGACCCGGACGGTCAGCCGCCAGTAGTCCCCAGCGCCGGCCGCCAGAGACTCCACGGCCAGCCACCGGAACCCGCACCGCCGGCCGTCGGCCGACACCGTCACCCGCCGGTGACCCCGCGCACGCCGTGCTGCGCCGCCAGTCGTACCGGCGCGTTCGCGGCGCCGTAGCCCTGGTAGCCGTCGTCGCGCTGGACGAGTTCGAAGAAGACGCGGCCCACGGTCCGCGTGTAGCAGTGCCGGAAGGCGCCGCCCACGTCCCGGTCGTAGAGGATGCCCAGTTCGCGGTAGGTCTCCAGCTCGCCGTCGGCGAAGTCGAAGCGGGCCGCCAGGTCGTCGTAGTAGTTGGCCGGAACCGGGAGCAGGCGGCCGCCCGCCTCCCGGAACCGTCGGGCCGCCGCGACGACGTCGTCCGTGGCCAGGGCGATGTGCCGGTCGTGCACGGTGTCGTCCCCGGGTGCCGCGCCGACGGTGAGGGCGATCCGGACGCTGCCGTCGGCGTTGGCGACGGCCCTGCTGCGCAGCAGCCCGTAGGGGTCCGCGACGTCGACGCTCGGCCGGGCGTCCAGGCCCAGCACGCTGCGGTGGAAGAGGGTCGCCTCGTCGAAGTGGTGCCAGGGCTGGGTGAGCGCGAGATGGTCGACGCCGGTCACACCGGTGGCCGCGGGGGTGTGCGGCACCTCCTCGAAGTCGCCGCGCCAGTCGGACGGGGCGCCGCAGAAGAACAGTTCGGTGCCGTCCGGGGCGGCGACCGCGTCCAGCGCCGCGTCCTCGGGGGCACGGCGGCGGGGCAGTACCGGGGCGAGGAGGGCCTCGGCGCGGCGGGCGGCGGCCGTGGGGTCGGGGGACTCCAGGCCGATGGCGGCGAGCTGGACGCTCTCCCGCCGCGCGGCTCCTCCCGTGTTGACCAGGACGCGGGCGCCGCCCTGCTGCCAGAGGTCGACGGGCTTGCCGCGATGGCGGGCGGTACGGGCGAAGCCCAGGGCGGACAGCACCGACGCGACCGGTTCGGCGTCCGGGGTGAGCAGTTCGACGAAGGCGACGCCGGTGGGGACGACGGGCGGGGGTGGTTCGGCCAGACCGACCGACTCCTTCAGGACCAGCAGGGAGCGCTGGGCGTCCACGGCGGTGGGGCCCGCCTCGGACTGGCGGAAGACGTCGTTGAAGACCTCCAGGGACAGGGGGCCGTCGTATCCCGTCAGCAGCACGTGCCGGACCAGGCCCGTGACGTCGAAGCCGCCCTGTCCGGGGAAGCAGCGGTGATGGCGGCTCCACTGGAGGACGTCCATGCCGAGCAGCGGGGCGTCGGCCAGCTGCAGGAAGAAGATCTTCGCGCCGGGGATGTCCTCGATGCCCTTGGGGTCGGAGCCCCGGGAGAGGATGTGGAAGCTGTCCAGGCAGGTGCCGAGGGCGGGGTGGTCCGCGCGCTGGACGATGCGCCAGGCGTGGTCGTAGGTGTTGACGTGCCGCCCCCAGGCGAGGGCTTCGTAGGCGACGCGGATGCCGAACCCCTGCGCCAGGTCGGCCAGTTCGCCGAGCTGCCGGGCGGCGAGGTCGTCGTCGTCCACGGCGTCCGGGGACACGCTGGAGCAGACGAGGACCGTGTCGGCGCCGAGGCGGCGCATCAGCTCGAACTTGTGCCGGGCCCGGCCCAGATTGCGGGCGAAGACCTCCTCGGGCACGGCCTCGATGTCCCGCATCGGCTGGTAGAGGTCGATGCCCAGACCCAGGTCCGCGCAGCGGGCGCGGATCTCCTCGGGGGTGAGCGGACTGGCCAGCAGGTCGTTCTCGAAGATCTCCACGCCGTCGAAGCCGGCCCGGGCGGCGGCCGTGAGCTTCTCGGTGAGGGATCCGCTGAGGGAGACGGTGGCGATGGACGTACGCATGGGGGCGGCTCCTATTTGCCGGCGGGTACGGTGTCGGCCAGCTCGGCGAACTGCGCGAGCATCCGGGCGCTGTCCGGCTCCCGCCCGGTGAACAGCCGGAACGCGTCCACGGCCTGGAACACGGCCATGCCGCCGCCGTCGAGCGTGGGGCAGCCCAGGGCGCGGGCGGTGCGCACCAGTTGGGTCTCCAGCGGCCGGTAGACCACCTCGGCGACCCACAGCCCGGGCTGCAGCAGCTCGGCCGGGAAGGGCAGTCCGGGGTGGGCGGCCATGCCGGTGGGGGTGGCGTGGACGATGCCGTCGGCTCCGCGCAGGAGCCCGGCCAGCCGGTCCAAGGACGCCGCGTCGGCCCGCCCCTCGCCGAAGTGCCGGTTGAGGGAGTCGGCGAGGCTCGCCGCCCGCTCGGGCAGCGCGTCGACGAGGGTGACCCGCTCGGCGCCGAGGGTGAGGGTGGCGTGCGCGACGGCGGCGCCCGCGCCGCCCGCCCCGAGCTGGACGACCCGCTCCAGGGGCGCGTCGGGCAGTCCGCGCGCGAAGGAGGCGGCGAAGCCGGTGACGTCGGTGTTGTGGCCGACGGCCCGGCCGCCGTCGAAGACGACGGTGTTGACCGCGCCGAGCGCCTCGGCCTGCGGGGACAGCGCGTCGAGGTGCTCGATGACGAGCTGCTTGCACGGATGCGTGATGTTCAGCCCGTCGAAGCCGAGGTCACGCGCGGCCCGCACCAGGTCGCCGACCCGCTCGGGCGGCGCCCCGAGCACGTCGATGTCGATCAGCCGGTACACGTACCTGAGGCCCTGCCGGTCCGCCTCCCGCTCGTGGAGGGCCGGGCTGAGCGAGGGTCCGATACCAGAACCGATCAGTCCGACGAGATACGAGTCCTTGGTCACCACGGACCTCCAGGGCAGCTAATGTACGAACTAGTACGTTAGCTATAGCACTCTTCCCGGGCCGGAGGAAGTGGCCCGCGGCGAGCTCTTACAATCGCGACACCGATCGCGTCACCCGCCCTCGCCCGAAGGAACCCGATGACCAGCGTCGACGAACAGGCACCGAACGGCGGACGGGTCCGGGACGCCGCCCGCACCCGGGCGGAGATCCTCGACGTGGCGACCCGGGAGTTCGCCCGCGCCGGCTACGACGGCGCCCGCGTGGACGAGATCGCCGCCCGCACCCGCACCACGAAGCGGATGATCTACTACTACTTCGGCGGCAAGGAGCAGCTGTTCACGGCCGTCCTGGAGCGGGCGTACGGCGTCATCCGCGAGGCCGAGCAGCAGCTCGACGTGGAGCATCTGGACCCGGTCGCCGCCATCCGGCGGCTGGCGGAGGTGACCTTCGACCACCACGAGGCGCACCCCGATTTCATCCGCCTGGTCAGCATCGAGAACATCCACGGCGCCGAGCACATCGCCGCCTCCGAGAAGCTGGGCAGGATCGGCTCACCGGCACTGGACGTGATCCGCCGCATCCTCGCGGCGGGCCAGGAGTCCGGCCTGTTCACGGCCGACGTCGACGCCGTCGACCTGCACGCGATGATCAGCTCCTTCTGCTTCTTCCGGGTCGCCAACCGGCACACGTTCGGCGCCCTGTTCGGCCGCGACCTCGTCGACCCCGCCCAGCGCGAGCACTACCGCACGATGCTGGGCGACATGGTGATCGCGTACCTGACCGCGGAGCGCGCGGCGGACTGACCGCGGGCCACACGCGAAAGCGGGCCCTTCGGCGCCACCCCTTGACACCCGGGAAACGCGGGCGCAACATCCCTTCCCACCGGGACTAACTATCCAGTGGGTTAATTAGCCGAAGATCCGGCCCTTCTCCCCTCCGCTCACTCCGCCTACGTTGGAGTTCCCTCAAAGGAGCCGCCGTGTCCGTCCCCACCCCCGCCGCCCCTCCCGGGCAGCCGAAGAAAGCCGCGACCGCCGCGTGGATCGGCAGCGCCCTGGAGTACTACGACTTCTTCATCTACGGCTCCGCGGCCGCGCTGATCTTCCCCGAGGTCTTCTTCGACGAGTCCGACCCGGCCACCGCGACCCTGCTGTCGCTGGCCACCTTCGGTGTGGCGTACGCCGCCCGGCCGATCGGCGCGCTCTTCCTCGGTCACTACGGCGACCGCCTCGGCCGTAAGAAGATCATGGTCTTCACGCTGATCCTCATGGGTCTGTCGACCTTCCTGATCGGCTGCCTGCCCACCCGGGACCAGGTCGGCACGCTCGCTCCCGTGCTGCTGGTGCTCTGCCGGGTCCTGCAGGGCATCTCCGCGGCCGGTGAGCAGGCCAGCGCGAACTCGATGACACTGGAGCACGCGCCACCGAACCGGCGCGGCTTCTTCACCAGCTTCACCCTCAGCGGCACCCAGGGCGGCCAACTGCTCGCCACCCTGGTCTTCATCCCGATCGCCGCGCTGCCGGAGGAGCAACTGCTGTCGTGGGGCTGGCGGGTGCCGTTCTGGATGAGCATCGCGGTCGCCGTGGCCGGCTATGTCATCCGCCGCAAGCTGGACGAGACGCCGGCCTTCGAGCAGCAGGCGGCGACGCAGGGCGTGGTGAAGCTGCCGCTGGCGGTGCTGATGCGCGAGCACTGGGCGGATGTGCTGCGGGTGATCGCGGGCGCGCTGGTCGCCTCGGTGAGCACGATCTTCACGGTGTGGGCGCTGGCGTACGCGACGAGCGACTCCGTCGGTATGAGCCGCTCCTCGATGCTGTGGGTGGGCGCGCTGGCGAACCTCGTCGCGCTCGCCGCGATCCCCCTGTGGGCCACGCTCTCGGACCGCATCGGGCGTCGCCCGGTGTTCCTGGTCGGCGCGGCCGGCAGCGCGGCGATGATGTTCGCCTACCTGTGGTCGATCTCGACCGGGAACTACCCGCTGACCCTGCTCCTCGGCATCGTGACCTTCGGTGTCGTCTACAGCGCCGCGAACGGCGTGTGGCCGTCCTTCTACGGCGAGATGTTCTCCACCCGGGTCCGGCTGTCCGGCATGGCCATCGGCACCCAGATCGGTTTCGCGGTCGCCGGGTTCGCGGTGACCTTCGCGGCGCAGATCGCGGGCCCGGACGGCGACGACTGGTCGGCGGTGGCCTTCTTCACCGCGGCCCTGTGCGTCCCGCCGGTCATCGCCGCGCTCTCGGCCCGCGAGACCCACAAGGTCCCGACGGAGCTGCTCGGCGAACGCGCGCCTCTGCAGTCGGCCCAGCGGGAGACGGTGACGGCCTGACTCCCGGCCGTCCGGGCCCCGGCGCCGTTGCGGCGCCGGGGCCCGGACGCCTACGTGTGGGACCAGCCACGCTCACAGAGCACGAGCCGGTATCCGTCCGGATCCTCGACCGTGGCGCCCCACTCGTTCCAGTACGGGTTGGGGGACGCGACGCGCTGGCCGCCGTGCCCTTCGAGCCGCGTGAGCAGGTCCTCCGGCACCAGGCCGTCGACGTAGATCACCAGGAGGTCCTCCTCGGTGGGCCGGGGCTCGACGGGACGGGCGGGCTCGTGAACGAGTTCGAGATGCCAGTCCGCGTCGGGCCAGCCGAGCATCAGCAGATCGTGCTCCCCGGGTTCCGGCCCGCCCCGCGCCCGCCATACGACACTCGGACCCAGCCCTTCTCCCCAGAAGCGCTCGGCGGCGGCGAGGTCACGGGAGGGGCGGGCGATACGGATGTGACTGCGGCCGTTGACGGGCCTCGGGTCCTCTTCTCGTGGCTGCGCGCTCGGTTCGCCAGCCTAGGCAGCGCGCCCGCACGGCACCATCGGCCATCGGCCCTGCGCCGACCGACCTAGTGCCGGTTCAGCCGCGCTTCGGGATCCCGTACGCCCGGTCCACCTTCAGCCTCAGCACCAGTCGCCGGTCCCGGACCATCGCGGCCCGGTAGTCGTCCCAGTCGGGGTGTTCGCCCTGGACATCGCGGTACAGGCGGACGAGTTCCTCGACCGTGTCGTCGTGCGGGTCCTCGGCGACGGGCGTGAGGTCGGCGGTGCCCTCGGCCACGGTGTACGCCCAGCGGTCCGCGCTGGTCACGTGGTACGAGGCCCTCGGATCCCGGCGCAGATTGCGGGTCTTGGCGCGGTCGTCCGTGATCGAGACCCGGATGATCCGCTCGTCGGGGTAGTAGGCGTGGCTGACGTTCGACAGCTGGGGGCGGCCGTCGCGCTTGAGGGTCACCAGTACGCCCCCGTGCCCCTCGGAGAGCAACTGGAGCAAGGCCTCTTCAGTCCGGTCCTGAGTCATGTCCCGGTAAACGGGCCCGGCCGGGCCGGACATTCCCGCGACCGAGCTGTAGACGGTGTCTACCCGGAGCTGCTACACACGACCCATGCGGCAATCCGAGGCAGGACTGCGCGACCGACTGGTGGACGTGGGCGTGGAGCTGGTGGCCGAGGAGGGCGTCCAGGCGCTCACTCTCCGGGCGATCGCCCGCCGGGCGGGTGTCTCGCACGGGGCTCCGCGCCGCTACTTCCCCACGCATCTGGAGCTGTTGTCGGCCATCGCGCGCCGCGGCTTCGTCGAGCTGGCGGACCGGGCGGCACGGGCCGTCGAGGGCGAGAGCGGCGGCCCTCGCGCCCAACTCACGGCGCTGGCCCACGCCTACCTCCGGTTCGCGGTCGACAACCGGGGCATGTACGAACTGATGTTCCGTCACGACCTGTTGCAAAGCGGCCACTTGCGGCTGCGCGACCACAGCCTTCCGCTGTTCGGCCGCATGGTGGAACTGGTCGCCCGGGTCCGGCCCGACGTCGACGCACGGCTCGTCGGGGGCTCGCTCTGGGCGAACCTGCACGGCGTCGGCCAGCTGTGGGGCTGGGGCAGCCTGCAGCCGGCCGTCGGCACCCATGACTTCGACCGCATGGTGGAGTCGGCCCTGGTCGTCTACCTCGGCCCGGACGAGAAGTGAACCCCCACCTCGTCCTCGCGCGCTCGCCCCGCCGTCCGGGCGCCCCTGCCCCTGCCGTGACGTTTCAGCTCGACCGGCGATGCGCGGGACCGTACACCTGTTCCTGCGCGACGATGAGATCGCGGGCCGCTGCGGCTGGGTATGCCGGAGCACCTCGGCGTCCGCATTCGTGAGGAGAGCGATGGCACAGCTGCGACAAGAGGTCGAACCGGTCGAGGTCGGTCTGGACCCGAAGGCGCTGGACCGCCTGGACCAGCACTTCGCCCATTACGTGGACGAGGGTCGGCTGCCCGGTTTCCTGGTCGCCGTCTCCCGGGGAGGGCGCGTCGCCCATCTGACCACGCACGGTCTGCGGGACGTGGCCGCCGGCCTGCCCGTGACGGCCGACACCCTCTGGCGGATCTACTCCATGACCAAGCCGGTCACCTCCGTCGGGGCGTTGCTGCTGGTGGAGGAGGGGCAGCTGGACCTGGACGACCCGGTCGGCCGCCACCTCCCGGCCTTCGCCGAGCCCCGGGTCTACGTCGAGGGCACCGGCGCCGACGTCCGCACCCGCCCGGCCGCCGGACCGCTGCTGATCCGCCACCTAATGACCCACACCGCGGGCCTGACCTTCGCCTTCTACCACTCCCACCCGGTGGACGCCCTCTATCGCGCGGCGAACCTGGAGTCCGCGGTGCTGCCCGGCTCGGACCTGGCCGAGACCGTCGACGTGTACGCACGCCTGCCGCTCCAGTTCGACCCTGGCACGCAGTGGAACTACTCGGTCGCCACCAATGTCCTCGGCCGGGTCATCGAGGTCGTCTCCGGGCAGCCGCTGGACGAGTTCCTCGCCGCACGCGTCTTCCGCCCGCTCGGCATGACCGATGCCGGATTCCAGGTCGGGGACGAACAGGCGCACCGACTGGCGGAGTTGTACGGCGAGACCGACGAGGGCCGGATAACCCCGATCCCCGGGCTGCCGCTGCGCGGCCGCCCCCGGTTCCTGTCCGGCAGCGGCGGCATGGCGGCCTCGGCCCATGACGTCCACCGCTTCATGGAACTGCTGCGCCGCCGCGGCGAACTCGACGGCACCCGGCTGCTCGCTCCCGAGACGGTCGACCTGATGACGACCAACCACCTGCCGGGCGGCGCCGACCTGCGCTCCTTCGGCAGTCGCCCGGCCCACGACGAACCCGGCAACGACGGCGTCGGCTTCGGCCTCGGCGTCTCGGTGGTCATCGACCCGTCCCGCACGAGAGCCCCCGCGGGTCTGGGCACGTTCGGCTGGAGCGGCGTGGCGACCACGACCTTCTTCGTCGACCCGTCCCGCGATCTGACGGTCCAGTTCATGACCCAGGTCCGGCCGAAGTCCTCGCACACGATGTTCCCGGACCTCAAGCGGCTGGTGTACGAGGCGGTCACCGACTGACTCCGTCACTGACTGACGCGCAAGGTGAACTCCACTCCCTCCAGGGCGAGTTCCCGCAGCCACTCGGCCGACCGTGCCGCTGTCTCGGCGGCACGGCTCAGGCCCGGCGGCAGCGAGCCGTCCAGGATGTGGCGCACTCCCAGCGCGAGGGGCCGCGAGACACAGCGGGCCATCGCGCTCTCCTCCTCGTCCCCGACCAGGTCGAGCAGGTAACTGCCCTTCCAGGTCTGGTCGTTGGCTCCCGCCACGTCGAGCGAGACGACGAGCACGACCCGGTCCCGGTCGGTGTCCGTCGTGGGATAGGTGGCCGCCAGCTCACGTGCCAGCGCGGCGATCCGGCCGTCGTCGCCGCGCCTCAGCTCGTCGAAGACGGACTCCCAGGCGCGCAACCAGCCGTCCAGACGCAGGGTGCCGCGGACGAAGGCGCGCGGCTTCCACTCTTCGGGGAGCTCGTACTGCTCGACGAAGGGCAGGCTGTCCCGGTTGGGGTAGACCTCGAAGGCCTCCACCTCGACGACATGCCGCCGGGTCACCTCCCAAGGACGCGCGGCGGTGGTCTCGGCACCGTCCTCGATGTAACGCGCGGGCGAACGCAGGGCGTTGAGGACACCGGCGGGCGCCCAGCTGAAGCGGTAGCGGAAGTCGTTCGGCTCCGCGGGGACACCGCCGCAGTACGAGGTCAGGCTGTACGAGGCCGCCGTACCGGCGCCGATCGCCGCCCGGGCGCGGGCGACGAGGGAGTGGGCGAAGAGGTGGTCGATGCCCGGGTCGAGGCCTGCCTCGGTGAGCACGACCAGACCGGCCTCGACCGCCGCCGGCACCTGCTCCAGCACGGCGTCGGACACATAGCTGGAGCACGCGAAGTGGGCCCGCCGGGACACGCAGACGGCCAGCAGATCGGCGTGCTCGGAGGCGGGCAGCATCGACACGACGACATCGCCGGGGGCCAGTTCGGCGGTCAGCGCGTCGAGCGTGAACGCGCGTGGCCCGGCCCGTCCGGTCAGACCGAGCCGCTCCAGGGCCTCGGCGGCGCGCTCCTCGGTGCGGTGCCACAGCCGTACCCGTTCGGCCGTGTCGCACAGCCGGGCAAGCCCGCTGCCGGTGGACAGACCGGCGCCGACCCAGTGGACGGTGCCGCTCGCCAGAACAAGGTCAGTCATGGCGGAACTCCCCTTCCTCGATACCGACTTCGGCGCAGGCCTGCCGGAACCGGCCCAGACAGCGCACCCACGGGGGACCGGACTCGAACTCCAGCAGGAGCGGCAGCAACGCCGCCGAGAAGTCGGTGGACGACTCCCTCGGCAGCAGGGACGGCAGGTTGTCGATGGCGATGAGGTCCAGGGGCGGTCGCTCGCGCAGTCGCCGGGCCGGTGCCGTCCAGTCGGTGGTGCGGTCGTAGATCGGCAGGACGTTCAGGGGCGAGCCGACGTCGCAGGTCACGTCGCACAGGGTGCGCAGCCGGCGGGCGGGGTCGTCGAGGTCGGCGTCCCGGAGGAAGGGCGGCACGGGTGTCGTGGCGAGGACCGCGTTGACCATGACGTCGTGGGCGAGCAGGGCGGGGCGGTCCAGCTCACGGGTCTCGGCGAGGTCCCAGCGGGTCGGCTCGATCCCGGCCGCCCGGAAGGCCTCGCAGGCGCCCTTGCCGCTGCGGCCGAGGGCGCCGATCACGAGGGCGGTGAACTCCGCCTCGCCGCGCAGGCGTTGATCCAGCTCTTCCTTGGCTGTCGGGACGAGCGGCGCGTCGAGCCGACCCCGGTGCCGCAGTACGGTGAGCGCGGCCCCGAGGTATCCGGCCCAGAACCCGAAGGCGGCCAGCCGCCGCCCGCCCTCGTCCACCAGGTACTCGACGTCGTACAGCGCCCCTCCCCCGGCCGCGAACCGCCGCAGCAGCCCGCCGGCGCCGGGCTGCCGCTTGTAGGCGTGCCCGAAGAAGACGTGCCGGTGGGACAGCGCGGCGGGCTCGTCCGGCAACTCCTTCAGTCCTACGACGACGGCGTCGCCCGGCGCCGACACCCACGAGCCCGCCTTCGCGATCCGGCAGCCGGCCTTCTCGTACTCCTCGACCGGGAAGATCCGCTGCGGGGACTCCTCGACGGTCACCGTCACGCCGCTGTCGACGAGCCGCCGCGCGTCGGACGGCACGACCGGGGTGCGCCGCTCGGTGGAGCGGACCTCGTGACGCAGCCACAGATGGAGCTCGTTCATACGCGGTTGGCCTCCGGGCGAAGGGCGTCGGCCGCGAACCGGTCGGCGCTCAGCGGGCTGACGTCCACGAAGGGTACGCGCTCGAGGTACAGGTCGCGGACGACCTCGCCGACGGCGGGTCCCTGGAGGAAGCCGTGGCCGGAGAAGCCGGTCGCGTAGAGAAAACGGGAGACCGAAGTCGCCTCGCCGATCAGGGCATTGTGGTCCGGGGTGAGTTCGTACAGGCCCGCCCAGCCGCCGGTGCGGCGCAGGTCGAGGAGGGAAGGGGCGCGCTGCTCCATGGCCTCGTACAACCGGGGGATCCAGCGGTCGTGGGTGCCGGTGTCGAAGCCGGGGCGTTCGTCGGGGTCGGACATACCGACGAGGAGGCCGGGGCCTTCGGCGTGGAAGTAGAGGCTGGTGGTGAAGTCGATGGTCATGGGGAGGTCGGGCGGCAGTCCGGGGACCGGCTCGGTGACCGCGATCTGGCGGCGCAGCGGGGTCACGGGCAGGTCGACCCCGGCCATCGCGCCGACGGCCCGCGACCAGGCGCCGGCCGCGCAGATCACCGTGCCGGTGGCGATCGGGCCCCTGCTGGTGCGCACCGCGGTGATGGTGTCGCCGCGCAGGTCGATGCCGGTGACCTCGGTGTGCCGCAGGACGGTGGCGCCGTGTCTGCGGGCGGTGGCCGCGTAGCCGTGGACGACGGACTCGGGGGTGCAGTGCCCGTCGTCCGGGGAGTAGGCGGCGGCCAGCAGTCCGTGGGTGGCGATGAGCGGGGAGAGCCGCTGGGCCTCGGCCGGCTCGAGCATCCGGCTGGGCACGCCGAGGGAGTTCTGCAGCCGTACGCCCGCCTCGAAGGAGGCGACCTCCTCCGCGGTGGACAGCAGGAACAGATAGCCGACCTTGTGCAGGCCGATGTCCTGTCCGGTGTCCGCCTCGAACCGGTCGAAGGCCTCCAGGCTGCGCGCGCCGAGCCGGATGTTGAGTTCGTCGGAGAACTGCGCCCGCACTCCGCCGGCGGCCTTGGAGGTGGAACCGGCGGCGAGTTCGTCCCGCTCGACGAGCACCACGTCCCGCACCCCGGCCCAGGCCAGCTGACAGGCGATGCTCGCTCCCATCACTCCACCACCGACGACCACCACCTCCGCCCTCACCGGCCCGTCTCCCGCGCCGCGTCGATCACGGCCCAGGCCGCCGCCGCGTCCTGGATGCCGAGGCCGACGCTGTTGTAGTAGACGATGTCTCCGGGGCCGGTGCGGGCGGTGTGCGTGCCGGTGAGCAGGCCGCCGAGGGGGACGAGGTCCTCGGGGGTGAGCCGTGCCGCCACGACGGGCCCGGCGTGGTGGGCCGCCGTCTCCGGATCGTCCACGACGACGGCCGCGGAACGCCGTACGACCTCCGCGTCGACCTCGCGGCGGGTCGGTTCGAAGGAGCCGACACTCACCACCGTGCAACCGGGCGCCAGCCACGCGCCGCGCACCACCGGCGTGGCGCTCAGGGTGCAGGCGGCGACGAGCGACGCACCGGTGACGGCCTCCTCGGCGGTGCCGACCGGTTCGACGGCGATCCCCAGCTCGGCCGTCAGGGTCCGCGCGGCCCGGGTCCGGTTGGCCACGGTCGGGCTCCACAGCCGTACGGACTTCAGGTCCCGCACCCGGGACAGGGCCCGGACGTGCGCGAGGGCCTGGACGCCGGAGCCGAGCACGGCGAGGTCCGTACTGTCGGGGCCGGCCAGCGCGTCGACGGCGACGGCGCTGCCCGCGGCCGTGCGCAGGGTGGTGAGCGCGGTGCCGTCCATGACCGCGACGAGGCGGCCCGTGACTGGGTCCAGGGCGGTGACCACGGCGTGCACGGTGGGCAGCCCGGCCCGCGCGTTGCCCGGGTTGACGCTGCCGATCTTCGCGACCGCCCCGGTGTCCGCGGAGAGCCGGGACAGGTACGCGAACATCACGCTGTCGTCGAAGCGGCTCGGGTGCATGATCTTCCCGGGCAGATCGGCGCCGGTGGAACCGAGGGCGGTGAAGGCGGCCCGCTGGGAGGCGATCGCCGCGTCCGTCGAGAGCAGCCGGCTCACCTGGTCGCCGGAGAGGAAGAGGACGTCGTCGGTCATTCCCTCTTCCTGTCCCGGCGGCCCGCGACTGAATCAGGACCAGTGCGCCACGGCGTCCAGATGGGGCAGATGGTGGTCCAGGCGCTCCCGCTTGGTCCGCAGATAGGTGATGTTGCTCTCGCACGGCGGGATGAGCAGCGGCACCTGCTCGGCGACCGTGATGCCGTGCTCCAGCAGCGCCTCCCGCTTGCGTGGGTTGTTGGACATCAGCCGGACGGACCGGACGCCGAGGTCGTCCAGTATGCGGGCGGCGACACCGTAGTCGCGGGCGTCGACCGGCAGGCCGAGGGCGAGGTTCGCCTCCACCGTGTCCAGGCCCTCCGCCTGGAGAGCCATCGCCCGCAGCTTGGCGAGCAGGCCGATGCCCCGGCCCTCGTGCCCTCTCAAGTAGACGACGACACCGCGTCCTTCGGCGGCGACCGCGCGCAGCGCGGAGGCCAGCTGGTCTCCGCACTCGCAGTGCTGGGAGCCGAACGCGTCCCCGGTCAGGCACTCCGAATGCAGCCGGGTGAGGACGTCCTCGGTGCCGATGTCACCGTGGACCAGGGCCACTTGCTCGTCACCGCGGTCGTGGTCGAGGTAGCCGACCGCGCGGAATTCCCCGTACACCGTGGGCAGCGGAGCATTCACAATGCGTTCCACGCCGGTGCGCTTCGGGGACTTCTTTCCGAGTACGCCAACTGTTTCTGTCATGATCTGGTTCCTAAGCAGAGACGAAAGGCCGTGAAAAGATGAGTGGTTCGGGAACGCGGTCGGCACCCGGTCTGGTGCCGACGGACACCACGGAAGACGTGCGGACGCGCGGAGCGGGCGTCTCACGGCAGGTCGCCGTCCTTCCCGTCGGAAGCTTCGAGCAGCACGGCCCCTTCCTGCCGCTGGCCACGGACACGCTCGTCGCCTGTGCCGTCGCCCGGGAGATCGCCGCCGCGTACCCGGTGCACCTCCTTCCTCCGGTGACGATCTCCTGCTCGCACGAGCACGCGGCGTGGCCGGGGACCGTCAGCATCTCCTCGGTGACCCTTCATGCGGTGATACGGGACATAGCGGATTCGCTCCGCCGCTCGGGGGTGGACGCGCTGGTGGTGGTCAACGGCCACGGCGGGAACTACGTGCTGGGCAACGTCGTTCAGGAGTCCTCCGCGCGCGGTGAGCGCATCGCGCTGTTCCCGGCCGCGGAGGACTGGGAGTCGGCGCGGGAACGGGCCGGGGTGACCACCTCGCTCCTCACCGACATGCACGCGGGAGAAATCGAGACCTCCGTTCTTCTGCACACTCATCCGGAAATGCTGCGACCCGGATACGAGACCGCGGATTTCGTCGCTGACGACCGCCGGCATCTGCTCTCCCTCGGTATGTCCGGCTATACCGATTCGGGTGTCATCGGGCGCCCTTCACTGGGTTCGGCGGAAAAGGGGAAGGAACTCCTGGCGAGCCTGGCGGATTCCTTCGGGGCGTATTTCGCGTTGCTCACCTCGGATTCGGGGGACGGCTCGTCCGCACGGTAGCCCTCCCACCACCGCAGGACCAGAACCACGACACCGGGCAGGCTCGCCGCGAGGCACAGCACGCCGTAGACGACGGCCACCGCGAGCCCGCTGCCCGCGCCGAGCCCGGCGGCGCCGAACGCCCAGGCGGTGACGCCCTCCCGGGGCCCCCAACCGCCCACGTTCAGCGGCAGACTCATCGCGAGCAGGGCGAGCACGGCCAGCGGCAGAAGAACGGCGACGGAGGCACCGGCGCCGGCCACACGGGCCGCGAGCACGAACGTGGCGAGGTGTCCGGCCAGCACGACGACGGACGACACGGCGACGCCGGGAGTCAGCAGCCCCTCCCGGGCTTCGCGCAGGAAGCGCCGACGGCCGGTGGGGGACGGCCGGTTCATCCGCAGCGCGAGGACGACCGCGAGCGCGCCGAGGGTGGCGAGCGCGAGCAGCGGGGTGATGTGCCGGGTCTCGTCCCGCACGGGCGAGGGCATGGTCAGCAGCACCACGACACCGATCACGGCCAACGCGATCTGCCCGGCGGCCCGTTCGAGGACGACGGACCGCACGCCGCGGCCGAGGTCACCGGCGCTGCGGCCGTGCCGTACCGCCCGGTGCACATCGCCGAGGACACCGCCGGGCAGTGCCGCGTTGAGGAACAGCGCGCGGTAGTAGTCGGCGACGGCCGCGCCGAGCGGCAACCGGATCCGCAGCCCCCGGGCCACCAACTGCCAGCGCCAGGCGCTGAACACGGTGGTGACGACCCCGATCCCCACGGCCGCCAGCACGGCCGGGGCGTCGATCCTGCGCAGCCCGTCGAGGAAGACGCCGGTGCCCAGACGCCACATGAGCACGGCGAGGATGGCGATGCCAGCCAGGGTGCCGAGGTGGGTGCGGAGGTTCTTTCGGGGGCGGGGGGCCGCCGACGGTTCGGCCGGGGCGGTCGCGTCGGGCGGAAGGGGGCCGGGGACGAGGACGGCCACCGGAAGGGAGAGGGAGGTCGGGCGGCGCACGGCGTGGTCCACCGACGCACGGCTGACCAAGGGCCCGGTCGCCGCCCCGCGTGCCTGCGTGCCCGCACGGCGGGTCGCCGGGCCGGTCGCGCCCGTGCACAGCCGGGTTCCGCTCGCCGCCCCGACCGCCTCCGCGCTCATGAGGTCGCTCCGTCGGCCGGGCGGGACAGGGCGAGCAGGTCGGTGTGGTGGACGACGACGCGCAACTCGCCCGCCGCACAGGCCGCCAACCGCTCGCGCAGGTAGCGTTCGGCGGGTTCATGCAGGTCCGGACGCTGTTCCACCGCCGCGCCGACCCAGCCGCGCAGCCACTGCGCGGTGAGCGCGGCCTCGGCGGGGCCGAGTTGCCAGGGGCTCGGGTGCAGCCGTACGGTCGCGCCGCGCGCGGAGAACTCCTCGCACGCCACCGTGACCGCGTCCGGTCCGAGCAGGTCCGTACGCCGTTGGTGGGCGTTGAACGCCTCGGCGATCTCCCCGTCCAGGGGGTGGGCCGGGGTGAGATCCACGCGTCCGGCGACCGACAGTGTCAGCAGCGCCGGACAACCCGCGCCGGTGCAGGCGGCGACCAGGGTCTCGATCTCCTCCCGGGTGAGCACGTCGAGCAGCGCGGAGGCCGTCACCAGCGAGGCCCCGGACAGGCCGTCGGGCGTGAGCCGGGCGACGTCACCGCGCCGGGTCTCGACGGTGACGCGGCTGCCGTCGGCGGCGGCGCGCGGGGAGGCCACGGCCGCGAAGTGCAGGAGGTAGGGGTCACGGTCGTGCAGGACCCAGTGCTGGGCGCCGTCGAGCCGGGGCGCGAGCCAGCGGCCCATCGAGCCGGTGCCGCAGCCCAGGTCGTGGATGACGAATCCGCGGGAGCGGCGCGGCATGTTGGCGAGCCGGATCCGCAGCGGATCGAGCAACTCGTGCGCCCGCGCGTCCCCGTCGGGCCCTTCCCGCAGCTCCAGCCACTCCGGCGCGTACCGCGGCGGCTCCTCGGGACCGTCCTCCCGCAGCTTGAGCGTGGGCCGCTCACCGGGGCGGGGGGCGGGCCCGGCGCCGGGGATCACGAGGTCGTCACCGCCCTCGGGCCCGGGCCCCTCCCCTGCGGCGCGCAGCCGCTCCCCCGCCGACCGGACCCGCTCGACCGCGGTGCGCTGCTCCTCCGTCGCCGTGTCCCTCGGTCCCGGCTGTCCCGGAATCCACCCGGTGCCATCTGTCGCCGCCGTCTTCCTCATGCCGCCCTCCTGGGCTCGTTCGGCAGTCGGCCCAGTACCGCGGCCAGGCTGCGGGCCGTGGTCGCCCAGCCGTCGAGGGCGGCCCTGCGGCCGCGCGCGGCCGCCTTCAGCCGGCGTCGTACGTCCGCCTCGCCGAACCAGCCGCGCAGTTCGGCGGCGAGGGCGGCGGGGTCCTCCGGCGGGACGAGGATGCCGGGCACCCCGCCGTCGGGGGCGCGTCCGACCGCCTCGGGCAGGCCGCCTACGTCCGTGGCGAGCACCGGGATGCCCCGCGCCAGCGCCTCCGTCACGGCCATGCCGTACGTCTCCGCGTACGACGTCAGGACCATCAGGTCGGCCGCCGCGTAGCTGGCGTCGAGTTCGGCACCCGCCTGCGGTCCCGCCAGCACCAGTCGGTCCTGGAGGCCGTACTTCCCGATCAGGTCCCGCAGTCCGGCCACGTACTCCGGGTCCTGGCCGAGGCCGCCCACGCACACGCAGCTCCACGGCAGGTCGGTGACCGCCGCGAGCGCCTCGACCAGCCGGTGCTGGCCCTTGCGCGGGGTCACCGCGGCGACGCACAGCAGCCGCGAGACGCCGTCGGTGCCGGACGCCAGGGGGGCGATGTCGGCGCCGGGGGCGGCGACATGGACCCGTTCGGGGGCGAGGCCGTGGTGGGAGACCAGACGCCGTACGGCCCAGTCGGAGGTGGCTATCACGGCCGGCACCGCCCGCAGCACCGCCCGCTCCCGGGCGTCGAGGTCCGCGGCGACCTGCGCCGACAGGCCCGTCTCGTCGCCCAGCGGCAGATGCACCAGCACCGCGAGCCGCAGCCGCTGCGCCTCGGGTACGACGATCTCGGGCACCCCGCACGCGACGAGCCCGTCCATCAGCACCACCGTGCCGTCCGGGAACTCCGCCAGAGTGCGGGCGAGTTCCTCCCGGGCCGACCCGCCCGGCCGGGGCCACTCCCCCGCCACCGCGTGCTGGTGAACCTGCCAGCCGAAGCCGGGCAGATCCAGACTCACCCGCCGGTCATAGGCGTTGCCGCCGCTCGGCGCGGCCGGGTCGTCGACGCCCCCCGGCAGGACGAAGTGCACGGAGCGCAGGGACATGGGCACGATCTCGGCGTTCTTCAGGACGGAGTGCTGCACGGGCACATACGTCAACCGCGCCCGGTCGGCGCTCCGATCGGGCGCCTCGGTCAGTTCGGTCACAGGGCACGCTCGTAACTCGCCCAGGCGACATGCGACTCGTGCAGCGTGACGGTGATTCCGGCGAGACCCCTGGCGCCCTCGCCCAGCGCCCCCTTGTGCACCCGCTCGGCGAGCCGGTCGGCGATGACCTTGGCCAGGAACTCCGTGGAGGTGTTGATTCCCGCGAAGTCGGGTTCGTTGTCGAGGTTGCGGTAGTTCAACTCCGCGACGACCGCGCCCAACTCCTGGGTGGCGAGCCCGATGTCGACGACGATGTTGTCCTCGTCCAGCTGCTCGCGCCGGAACGTGGCGTCCACCAGGAACGTCGCTCCGTGCAGACGCTGCGCGGGCCCGAAGACCTCGCCGCGGAAGCTGTGGGCGATCATGATGTGATCGCGGACGGTGATGCTGAACAACGGACGACCCTCCAGGTGCGGCGCGTCTGATCCCCGGCTGATCGTGCCGGGGATGTGGAGTAGTACGGCTCTTCGCTTCCCGTTGTTCAGCCGTCTCTCACTCTTTTCTCAGGTCAGGCGCCCGCCGGGTACCGCACGCGGTGACACAGGGCCGAAATCTCGCCGGACGCGAGCCTCGGCAGCACCTCGGGCAACTCCTCGAACGCGCATTCCCCCGTGACCAGGGCGTCGAGGGCGGGATCCGCGAGGAGTTCGAGGGCGAGGGCGAGCCGGTCGGCGTAGGTGCGGCCGGGACGGGCCGGGGAGACGGTGCCGACCTGGCTGCTGCGGATGACGAGCCGTCGGGAGTGGAAGGCCTCGCCGAGCGGGAGGCTCACCCGGCGGTCGCCGTACCAGCTCAGTTCGACGACCGTACCTTCGGGGGACAGCAGTTCGAGGGAGCGGGCGAGGCCCTGCTCGGTGGCGCTGGCGTGCACGACGAGGTCGCACCCGCCTCGTGCGTCCCGGGGCAGCGCGAAGTCCACGCCGAGCGCCTCGGCGGTCTTCGCCCGCGCCGGGTCGGCGTCCACCAACTGGACCCGCACGCCCGGGAACCGGGCCAGCAGCGCGGCCACCGAGCAGCCGACCATGCCGCCGCCGACCACGGCGATCCGGTCGCCGATCAGGGGCGCCGCGTCCCAGAGCGCGTTGACGGCGGTCTCCACGGTGCCGGCCAGGACGGCCCGTTCGGCGGGCACGTCCGCGGGGACCCGGGTCACGGCGGAGGCCGGGACGACGTAGTGCGTCTGGTGCGGATAGAGGCAGAAGACCGTGTCGCCCACGAGGTCGGCCGGGCCCTCCTCGACCACGCCGACGCTGAGGTAGCCGTACTTCACCGGCGCCGGGAAGTCGCCTTCCTGGAACGGCGCCCGCATCGCGCTGTGCTGGCTCTCGGGCACGCCGCCGCGGAAGACCAGCGTCTCGGTGCCCCGGCTCACCCCGGAGTACAGCGCGCGGACCAGCACCTCCCCCTCGGCCGGGGCCGGAAGGGTGACCTCCCGGAGCTCACCTTCACCCGGACTGCTGAGCCAGAACGCGCGTGCGGGTGGCTTCATCCGCATCCTCCTGAACGATCGGGAAGTAGTTCACGTACCGAGGTGTGCACAGGCCGCGCACAGTACGCGGCGTTGATCGACTCTGTCACACGGCCGGAGGATGTTCGGTGGCCCTGAACAACACGTATGACGCGAGGCTGGTCCAACAGGAGACGGCGCTCGGCGCGGGCGTCCAGATCCTGGTGCTGGCGCTGCTCGGCACGGGGATCGGCATGGGGCCCGCGGGCTGGCTGACCGGACTCGCCTTCGCGGTCGCCACCTGGGCCGTGCTCTCCCGGGCCCTGCACCGCTCCCGCCTGCGTTCCTTCGGCCCAGCCAACCGGGTCACCCTCGGCCGCTCCATCCTCGTCGGCGGAGTGACCGCCCTCGTCGCGGACTCCTTCCAGAGCCCGCCGCCGCTCACCCTGCTCGTCGGCCTGACGGCCGTCGCGCTGATCCTCGACGGCGTCGACGGCAAGGTCGCCCGCCGCACCGGCACCTCGACCGCGCTCGGCGCCCGCTTCGACATGGAGGTCGACGCCTTCCTGATCCTGGTGCTCAGCGTGTACGTCTCGATGGCGCAGGGCCTGTGGGTGCTGCTCATCGGCGGAATGCGCTACGGCTTCGTCGCCGCCGCCCGCTTCTGGCCGTGGCTCAACGCCCCGCTGCCGCCCAGCACGGCACGCAAGACCGTGGCCGCGCTCCAGGGCGTGTTCCTGCTGCTGGCCGCATCGGGTGTGCTGCCGGGCCCGGTGGAGTTCGGCGTCGTCGCCACCGCGCTGGCGGCGCTGGTCTGGTCGTTCGGGCGGGACGTGCTGTGGCTGTGGCGGCGCTCGCGGGTCCAGGAGGTCGTCAAGACGGAGGAGCTGGTCGCGGTCTGACGCGGCAGCAGCACAGCCGCCGCCAACGGTACGGCGGCCAGGACCAGCCAGTGCCCCCAGGACCCGCGCGGCCGGTGCCACCGGCATCTGGCCGAGCGTGCGCAGGACCACGTAACCGGCCGCGGGCACGAGACTTGTAGCGCAACGAGCCACGGGGCGAGGGAAGGACGAAACCGGCGCGCGCTCGGGTCACCGCTTCAGCGGTATCTCGAAGTGCACAATGCCCTGCCCGCCACCGGGCGCCTCCCTCTCGTCGCACACGACTTTCCCCAGGGACCGCCAGAACGCCTCGGCCCCCGGGACCCGGGGATCGGTGTGCAGATACACGGCCCGGTAACCGCCGTCCGCGACAGCGAAGTCGAGCAACTCCTCGACGAGCCGCCGGGCCAGCCCTCGGCGCCGGTGTTCGGGCCGCACATAGATCCGCCGCAGCTGCGCGGTCGGTCCCGAGGGATACCGCTCGGCGAGCTCCCTGGGGTTCGGTGGATGAGCGGGCCCGCGCGAGTCGAGCGCACCGGTCGCGACCACCTCACCCGTCGCCGCCTCGACGGCGACAAGAAGGGCGTGCCGCTCCGGCGCGGTGTAGGCCCCTTGCGGATCAACGATGTCGCGATGCCACCGGGGCACGTACCCGCTGCCGAAGTCCCGGTAGACGGTGTCGAGCATGACGCTCCGAGCACCGTCCACATCGGCCGGGCCCGCCGTCCTGATGTGGTAATCACGCACTTGCACATCATATGCAATAAAGCTGGCGGCATGATCACCGGCTCTTTCCTCCACCATGGCCCGCCTGCCCCCTCGGCGCCTCCGCCCCGCTCCGGGCGTAGAGCTGTGACTCAGATCACCTGCCGCGGGTGCAGCGTTTCGGGGGTCTCAAGGCCTTCTCACAGGTGCAGGTGACCGGCGAACAACGGGGACAGGTGGATGCAACGGACTCGGGACGGTGAGTTCGACGATTTCGTGGCGGCCCGGTGGTCCGGGCTGCTCCATCTCGCGCGCCTGCTCACCGGAGGGGACCGGCATCGCGCCGAGGACCTGCTCCAGGAGTCCCTCGTCAAGCTCTGGTTCGCGTGGGCGAAGGTCGGTGAGGAGGCACCCGAGGCGTACGTCCGCCAGATCATGGCACGCGCCGCCGCACGCTCGGCCCGACGCCGGTGGTGGGGCGAACGGCCCGTCGAGCAGGTGCCCGAGGTGGCGCTGCCCGGCGATGTGTCCGCGGTCGTCGCCGAGCGGTCACGGCTGGAGACCGCGCTTGCCCAACTGCCGCCCAAGCAGCGGGCCGCCGTCGTGCTCCGCTACTACCAGGACCTGCCCGACCGGCAGGTCGCCGAGGCGCTGGGCTGTCCGGCGGGCACCGCGCGCTCGCACGCCTCGCGCGGTGTCGCCCGGCTGCGACAGCTCCTGGCCGACGTCATCGAGCCGGTGGGGTGAGGAGGAGCCATGGACCAGTTCGAACGGCAGCTCGCACAGATGATGCGCTCCTCGCAGGAGTACCGCCCCTTGGAGCCCAGCCAGCGCGAACGCCTCCACGAGGCGGTACGGACCCGGCGCCGGCTGCGCGCGGCCCGTAACGCCGCCGGTTCGGTCCTGGCGGTGGCCGCGCTCGCCCTCGCCTTCCTGCTCCGGCCGGACGGAGGCCGGCAGGTCGAACCCACCTCGCCGCCGCCGGTGTCCGCCTCGACCGCGCCCGGGCCGACCTCGACGCCGACCTCGACTCCGACCTCGGAGCCGCCCTCTTCCACCAGCACCCCGGAGCCGCCGGAATCCACGAGTACCTCCGGGCCGCCCGCGTCCACGGACGGTTCGGTCACGGACAGCTCGGCGCCGCCGACGTCCACCGACTCCACCGACTCCACCGACTCCGCGGCACCCCCGACATCCGGGGACACCTCGTCGACCACGGCGCCGCCCTCGTACTCGGCCACGCAATCGGCCCCCGTGACCGAGACGCCCTGAACCACTCCGTCTGAACCACCCCTTGGGCCACCCCTGCCCGCCCCGGCTGCCTTCGGCATGCCCTGTTCCACAGCACAGACAAGGACGAACCATGACGAAACAGCGAACGCGGCGGGAGCCCGACCCCGCCCGACGGCCGATATCCGTCGACCCCCGCGTTCCGGTCCTGGACGTCGTCGTCCCCGTCTTCAACGAGGAGGCGGACCTCGAGCGCGGTGTGCGCCGGCTCCACGCCCACCTGCGCGCGGGCTTTCCGTACGCCTTCCGGATCACCGTCGCCGACAACGCCAGCACGGACGCCACGCCCCGCATCGCCGCCCGCCTCGCCCGCGAACTGCCGGAGGCGGAGTGGCTGCGGCTGGAGGAGAAGGGGCGGGGCCGGGCCCTGCGGGCGGCCTGGTCACGGTCGTCGGCGCCCGTCCTGGCGTACGTCGATGTCGATCTGTCGACCGAACTGGCCGCGCTGCTCCCGCTCGTCGCGCCGCTCATCTCCGGGCACTCGGACCTCGCCATCGGCACCCGCCTCGCACCCGGTTCGCGGGTCGTTCGCGGGCCCAAGCGGGAGTTCCTCTCCCGCGGCTACAACACCCTGCTCCGCTCCACCCTGGCCGTCGGGTTCTCGGACGCGCAGTGCGGGTTCAAGGCGGTACGGCGTGAAGTCGCCGAGCGGCTGGTGCCGTTGGTGCGGGACGAGGAGTGGTTCTTCGACACCGAGTTGCTCGTGCTCGCCGAACGGGCCGGGCTGCGCATCCACGAGGTGCCCGTCGACTGGGTGGACGACCCGGACAGCAGGGTCGACATCGTCGCCACCGCCCTCGCCGACCTGCGCGGCATCGCCCGGATCGGCACGGCTCTGGCGCGCGGCACCTTGCCGTCCGACGGGACGCGGCACGGGCTGCTCCCGCAACTGGTGCGGTTCGGTCTCGTCGGCGCCGTCAGCACGGTCGCGCATCTGCTGCTGTACGCCGCCCTGCGCCCGGCGACCGGAGCGCAGGCCGCCAACGCGCTGGCGCTCCTGGTGTGCGCGGTGGCCAACACGGCCGCGAACCGGCGGTTCGCCTTCGGCCTGCGCGGCCGCGACGGAACACTGCGGCACCATGCCCGCGGCCTGCTGGTCTTCGCCCTGGGGCTGACGCTGACCTCCGGAGCGCTGGCCGCGCTGCACCTGACGACACCGGGCGCCTCGCGCGGTACGGAACTCGCCGTGCTCATCGCCGCCAACCTCACCGCGACCCTCCTGCGCTTCCTCCTCTTCCGCGCCTGGGTGTTCCGCACGGGGGCCACCCGATGACCGCCACCACGGCCTGGAACGCCCGCCTCTCGGAAGACCTGCGCCCCCGACGCCCTCGCTTCCTCGAACGCTACGGTCCCATACTCGTCCTCTACGGCGCCCTCAAGCTGACCGGCTTCACCGTCTTCCTGTTCCTGCTGCACTCCGCCGGCGACTTCCGCGAGAAGCACCCCCGCTTCGGCGGCGGCGCACACCCCTGGGACGTCCTCGCCACGTGGGACGGCTGGTGGTACCGGCAGATCGCGGAGCACGGCTACGACCCGGCGCTCGTCGAGGTTCCCGGCGCCACCGGCCTGATCACCCTCGAAGGCAACTCGGCCGCCTTCTTCCCCCTCTATCCGGCGCTGATGCGCCTGGTCTCCGAGGTCACCGGCCTGGGCTCGTACGGCGCGGGGCTGCTGGTCTCCGTCGTCGCCTCCTTCGCGGCGGCCCTGGGGATCTTCAGGGTCGCGGAGCGCCTCGGCGACCGGCGGACGGGGCTGGCCGCGGCCGGGCTGTGGGCGGTGTGGCCCGGTTCCGGCGTGGAGTGGTCGGTCTACTCCGACTCCCTCTACGTCGCCCTCGCCGCCTGGGCCTGCCACGCGATGACGAACCGCGACTGGCTCACCGCCGGCTCGCTGACGTGCCTCGCGGGCCTCAACCGTCCCACCGCCGGCGCACTGATCGTGGCCCTCGCGGTCGCCGTCCTCCTCGCCCTGCACCGGCACCGCCAGGAGGAGGGACTCCTACGACCGCTGCTCGCGCTGGCCGTGGCACCGCTCGGCCTGATCGGCTATCTGGGCTGGGTCGGACACGAGATGGGCGACTACGGCGGATACTTCAAGCTCCAGGACGGTGCCTGGGCGCACACCTTCGACTACGGCGACCAGACCCTGGACGTCCTCACGTCCGTCCCGGTCGGCCACTTCGACTACCTCTTCGCCTACCCGTTCGCGGACGTGGTCGGCGTCGGTACGGTCCTGCTCGGCTTCACGATGCTCGGGCTGCTCCTGCGCCGCCGCCCACCAGCGGTCCTGGTGGTCTACACGGTGCTCACCATGGCGCTGATCCTCGGCAGCCAGCAGATCTTCGCGAACGTCTCCCGCTACCTGCTCCCGGCGTTCCCCCTCTTCCTCCCCCTCGCCTTCGCCCTCGGCCGCCTCAGCCCCGTGATGATGTGCTGGCCGCTCGGCGTCGCGGCGGTGGCCTCCGGGTCGTACGCGGGGTACGTGCTGTTCGAGCTCGGGGTGCCGTAGCGGAGCACGACCGCCCGGGAAAAGCGAAAGACCCCTGGTGGACAGGGGTCTCAGCTGGTGTCCGAGGGGGGACTTGAACCCCCACGCCCGATAAAGGGCACTAGCACCTCAAGCTAGCGCGTCTGCCATTCCGCCACCCGGACTAGGTGTCTGCCGCCTTGCCGGGGGTGTTCCCCGCGGCGACATGGACAACCATACCAAGCTTTCGGAGCGCCCTTCACCTGCGTTTCTCTTGGCCCGGGGCGGTCTGGGGAGGTCCCGGGGGAAGGTTTCACCAAGAGCGACAAGGCAGTCACCCTGGGGTGAGCACGGTGCGGTCCTCCCAGGTCAGCAGGGGGTGGGTCGGGGGACGCCGGAGGTTCGTCACTGACCATGCGCTGTCCCCGAACCACCCCCTTCACAGGGAAGGCCCGCCCCTACGGCATGAGCTGGTACTCCGGGAAGTTGCCCGGCAGCCGCTCCCCCGCCGGCCCCCGCGTCACCGCGCGCACCAGCAGCTCGCCGCCGACGAACGCACCGCGCCAGGACGCGCCGAATCCGCCGAACAGCTCGTCCCGGTCGCCGCGGGAGCGCGGCTTGCCGTGGCCGACCTTGAAGGCACGGATCTGCGGGGCGAGCCGGTCGAAGGCCGACCGGTCGTCCGTGGAGAGCGTGGCCACGAGCGCCCCGTTGGAGGCGTTCATCGCCGCCAGCAACTCGGCCTCGGTGTCGACCAGGACGATGGTGTCGACCGGCCCGAACGGCTCCGCGTGATGCAGGGGCGAGGACGGCGGCGGCCCCAGCAGCGTGACGGGCTGGACGTAGGCCGAGGTGTCCTGGCCCGGCAGGAAGCGCGCTTCGGACAGGCTGCCGCGGTGCAGGGGCACGGCACCCCGGTCGACGGCCTCGGCGACCTGGTCGTGCAGCTCCTTGGCCTTGGCCGCGTTGATCACCGGACCGAAGTCCAGCGCCGGGCAGGGGTCATCGGCGTGCTCGACGGCCAGCGGATGGCCGACCCTGAGCGTACGCACCGCCGGGAGGTACGCCGCCAGGAACTCGTCGAACAGCGCTCGCTGGACGACGAAGCGCGGGTACGCCGTGCAGCGCTGTTTGCCGTAGTCGAAGAGCTTGGGCACGACCGCGGTGAGCGCGTCCCAGTCCGTGTAGTTCCAGATGCCCCAGGTGTTGAGTCCCTCCTGTTCGAGTACATGTCGCTTGCCGAGGTCGGCGACGGCCGTGGCCACCGCGGCGCCGGTGTCGCGGCCGCCGACGAAGGAGACGCAGCCGATCTCGGGCGCCCGGACCAGCGCCTGGGACAGCTCGCCCCCGCTGCCGCTGACGAGGGTGACGGGTATTCCCTCGCGGGCGGCGAGCGCCGAGGCCAGGGTGAGACAGGAGACGCCGCCGTCGGTCGGGGTCTTGGCGATGACCGCGTTGCCTGCCAGAGCCTGTACCAGAACCGCGTGAACGAGCACGCTCATCGGGTAGTTCCAGCTCGCGATGTTGGACACCGGTCCGTCGAGCGGGGCCCTGCCGTCGAGCATCGGCTCGATGCCGTCGACGTACCAGCGCACGCCGTCGATGGCCCGGTCGACGTCGGCCTGGGCGAGCCGCCAGGGCTTGCCGATCTCCCAGACCAGCAGCAGCGCGAGGAGTTCGCGGTGCCGGGTGAGGGCGTCGAGCGTGGCCGCGACCCGGGCACGGCGCTCGTCGAGGGGGATGTGCCGCCAGGCCCGGTGCTGGTCGAGCGAGGCGCGTACGGCCTGTTGGGCCGTGGCCCCGTCCAGGCGTGGCGGACCCGCGATGGGGCTGCCGTCGACGGGGCTGGTGGCGGGCAGGGCGCGGCCGTCCGCCTGCCAGGTGCCGTTCCAGAGGTTGAGGACGCGGTCGTCACGGAAGGCCTCGGGGGCGACGGTCAGGCAGCGCTGCCAGGCGTCGGCCCAGGAGGTGCCGGATTTGAGGGTGAGGGTGGTTGCCATGGGTTGCTCCGCTCTCGGTGCACAGTCGGGGGCGGTGGTACGCGGCTTACCTCTGCTCTTCGAGACGGGCGAGTACGAGCTTGGCGGTCTCCGTCGGGGTGCTGCCCACCCGCACTCCGGCCGCCTCCAGGGCCCGCTGCTTGGCGGCGGCCGTACCGGAGGAGCCCGAGACGATGGCGCCCGCGTGGCCCATGGTCTTGCCCTCGGGGGCGGTGAATCCGGCGATGTAGCCGACGACGGGCTTGGTGACGTGGTCGCGGATGTACGCGGCGGCGCGTTCCTCCGCGTCGCCGCCGATCTCCCCGATGAGGACGATGATCTCGGTGTCGGGGTCGTCCTGGAAGGCGGCGAGGCAGTCGATGTGGGTCGTCCCGACGACCGGGTCGCCGCCGATGCCCACGCAGGTCGAGAAGCCGATGTCGCGGAGTTCGTACATAAGTTGGTAGGTGAGCGTGCCGGACTTGGAGACCAGGCCGATGCGGCCCGGCCTGGTGATGTCGGCCGGGATGATGCCCGCGTTGGACTGGCCGGGGGTGATCAGGCCCGGGCAGTTGGGCCCGATGACACGCGTGCCCCTGGCCTGCGCGTACGTCGTGAAGGCCACGGAGTCGTGCACCGGGATGCCCTCGGTGATGACGACGGCGAGGCCGATGCCGGCGTCGGCGGCCTCGGTGACGGCGGCCTTGGCGAAGGCGGGCGGCACGAACAGGACGCTGACGTCCGCGCCGGTTTCCGCGATGCCCTCGCCGACCGAGCCGAAGACGGGCACGGCGGTGGGGGCACCGCCCAGGCCCTCGAGGCCCGGGGGGACGTCGAAGTCGACGGTGCGGCCGGCCTTGCGGGGGTTGACGCCGCCGACGACGTTGGTGCCGGCGGCGAGCATGCGCCGGGTGTGCTTCATGCCCTCGCCGCCGGTCATGCCCTGGACGAGGACCTTGCTCTCCTTGGTGAGGTAGATCGCCATGGTGTCCCGTCTCCTTAGGCCGTGGTGGCGAGTTCGGCGGCTCGGCGGGCGGCGCCGTCCATGGTGGTGGCCTGCTGGACCAGCGGATGGGCGTGCTCGTCGAGGATGGCGCGGCCACGGGCGGCGTTGTTGCCGTCGAGGCGGACGACGAGCGGTTTGGTCAACCGCACGGTGTCCAGGGCCCGCACGATGCCGTCGGCGACCGCGTCGCAGGCGGTGATCCCGCCGAAGACGTTCACGAAGACCGACTTCACGGCGGGGTCGGAGAGGATGACCGACAGCCCGTCGGCCATGATCTGGGCACTCGCCCCGCCACCGATGTCGAGGAAGTTGGCGGGGCGGGCGCCGCAGCCGGCGACCACGTCGAGCGTCGACATCACCAGGCCGGCGCCGTTGCCGATGACGCCCACCTCGCCGTCGAGCTTGACGTAGTTCAGGCCCTTCGCCGCGGCGGCCGCCTCCAGGGGGTCGTCGTGTGCCTCGGCCTCCGCTCCCCAACGTATCTGCCGGAAGCCTGCGTTGTCGTCGAGGGTGACTTTGCCGTCGAGAGCGAGGATCCGCCCCTGCCGGGTACGGACGAGCGGGTTGACCTCGACGAGCACGGCGTCCTCGCGGACCAGCACCTCCCACAGCCGTACGAGCACGTCGACGGTCTGCGGCGGGAGTCCGGCGGCCCGTGCGATCTCGCCCGCCTTCGCCGAGGTGACGCCCTCGGCCGGGTCGATGTGGACGCGGGCGACGGCTTCGGGCCTGCTCGCGGCGACCTCCTCGATCTCCATGCCGCCTTCCGCGGAGGCGATGGCGAGGAAGCGGCCGGCCGCGCGGTCGAGGACGTAGGAGACGTAGAACTCCGCCTCGATGTCCACGGGTTGGGCCAGCATCACCGTGTCGACGCGGTGGCCCTTGATGTCCATGCCGAGGATCTGGCGGGCCGTCAGTTCGGCGGCGGCCGGGTCGGCGGCGAGCTTCACTCCGCCCGCCTTGCCCCGACCGCCCGTCTTCACCTGCGCCTTGACGACCACCCGCCCGCCGAGCCGGCGAGCGATCTCGCGCGCCTCCTTGGCGGAGTCCGTGACCTCGGCCCTCGGCACCAAGATGCCGTGTTCTTCGAAGAGTTGCCTTGCCTGGTGCTCGTACAGGTCCATTCCGGCTCCTGACTCAAAAGTGCCGCACGCCCCCTGGACACCACCCACCGGATGCGGGATAACAAGCTTCATACAGTATTCGTCGACTGTATGCAATGTACCGCGAGAGCCGTTCCAACCCCCTACGAAGGGACAGGACTTCGCCATGCCCGACGACACCCAGGACGTCATTTCCGGTGGTCATCTCGTAGCCAAGGCCCTCAAGGCCGAGGGGGTCGACCGCATCTACACCCTGTGCGGCGGCCACATCATCGACATCTACGACGGCTGCGTCGACGAGGGCATCGAGGTCGTCGACGTGCGCCACGAACAGGTCGCCGCGCACGCCGCCGACGGCTACGCCCGCATCACCGGCAAGCCCGGCTGCGCCGTCGTCACCGCCGGCCCCGGCACGACCGACGCCGTCACCGGCGTCGCCAACGCCTTCCGCGCCGAGTCGCCGATGCTGCTGATCGGCGGCCAGGGCGCCCTCACCCAGCACAAGATGGGGTCCCTCCAGGACCTCCCGCACGTCGACATGATGACCCCGATCACCAAGTTCGCGGCGGCCGTGCCGGACACGGCGCGCGCGGCGGACATGGTGTCCATGGCGTTCCGCGAGTGCTACCACGGCGCGCCCGGTCCCTCCTTCCTGGAGATCCCGCGGGACGTCCTCGACGGGAAGGTGCCCACCGCCAAGGCCCGGGTGCCGCGGCCCGGCGCCTACCGCGCCTCCACCCGGTCCGCCGGCGACCCGGAGGCGGTCGAGAAGCTCGCCGACCTGCTGGTGCACGCCGAGAAGCCCGCCATCCTGCTGGGCAGCCAGGTGTGGACCACCCGGGGCACCGAGGCCGCCATCGAGCTGGTGCGCACCCTCAACATCCCGGCCTACATGAACGGCGCCGGACGCGGCACCCTGCCGCCGGGCGACCCGCACCACTTCCAGCTGTCCCGCCGGTACGCCTTCTCCGGCGCCGACGTCATCGTCATCGTCGGCACGCCCTTCGACTTCCGCATGGGCTACGGCAAGCGGCTGTCCCCGGACGCGACCGTCGTGCAGATCGACCTCGACTACCGCACCGTCGGCAAGAACCGCGACATCGACCTCGGCATCGTCGGGGACGCCGGCCTGGTGCTGAAGGCGGTGACCGAGGCCGCCTCCGGGCGCCTGAACGGCGGCGCCTCCAAGCGCAAGGAGTGGCTGGACGAGCTGCGCTCGGCCGAGCAGACCGCGCTCGAGAAGCGGCTGCCGCAACTGCGCTCCGACGCCTCCCCCATCCACCCCTACCGGCTCGTGAGCGAGATCAACGACTTCCTCACCGAGGACTCCGTCTACATCGGCGACGGCGGCGACATCGTCACCTTCTCCGGCCAGGTCGTGCAGCCCAAGTCGCCCGGCCACTGGATGGACCCGGGCCCGCTCGGCACCCTCGGCGTCGGTGTCCCCTTCGTGCTCGCCGCCAAGCAGGCCCGACCGGACAAGGAGGTGGTCGCCCTCTTCGGCGACGGCGCCTTCTCCCTCACCGGTTGGGACTTCGAGACCCTCGTGCGCTACGACCTCCCCTTCGTCGGCATCGTCGGCAACAACTCCTCCATGAACCAGATCCGTTACGGCCAGAAGGCCAAGTACGGCGAGGCACGCGAGCGCGTCGGCAACACCCTCGGCGACGTCCACTACGACAAGTTCGCCCAGATGCTGGGGGGTTACGGCGAGGAGGTCCGCGACCCCGCCGACATCGGTCCCGCGCTGCGGCGCGCCCGCGAGTCCGGGAAGCCGTCGCTGATCAACGTCTGGGTCGACCCCGACGCGTACGCCCCCGGAACCATGAACCAGACCATGTACAAGTGAGGTGACTCCCATGACTGGCACGCAGGCCAAGGCCCTCGCGGGCATCCGCGTCCTGGACATGACGCACGTCCAGTCCGGGCCCTCCGCGACGCAGCTGCTCGCCTGGCTCGGCGCGGACGTCGTCAAGCTGGAGGCGCCGACCGGGGACATCACGCGCAAGCAGCTGCGCGACCTCCCGGACGTCGACTCGCTCTACTTCACGATGCTCAACTGCAACAAACGGAGCATCACCCTCAACACCAAGACCGAGCGCGGCAAGGAACTCCTCACCGAGCTGATCCGGCGCTCCGACGTCATGGTCGAGAACTTCGGCCCGGGTGCGGTGGACCGGATGGGCTTCACCTGGGACCGCATCCAGGAGATCAATCCGCGGATCGTCTATGCCTCCATCAAGGGGTTCGGGGACGGCCCGTACACCAACTTCAAGGCGTACGAGGTCGTCGCCCAGGCCATGGGCGGGTCGATGTCGACCACCGGTTTCGAGGACGGGCCGCCGCTGGCGACGGGGGCCCAGATCGGGGACTCGGGGACGGGGGTGCACGCCGTGGCGGGGATACTCGCGGCGCTGTACCAGCGCGAGCACACCGGGCGTGGGCAGCGGGTCAACGTGGCCATGCAGCACGCCGTACTCAACCTGTGCCGGGTGAAACTGCGGGACCAGCAACGACTGGCACAGGGCCCCCTCGCTGAATATCCCAACGAGGACTTCGGCACCGAGGTTCCCAGGTCCGGAAACGCGTCCGGCGGCGGCCAGCCGGGCTGGGCGGTGAAGTGCGCGCCGGGCGGCCCCAACGACTACGTGTACGTCATCGTGCAGCCCGTCGGCTGGAAGCCGATCAGTGAGCTCATCGGCCGGCCCGAACTCGCCGAGGACCCCGAGTGGGCCACACCGGAGGCCCGGCTGCCCCAGCTGAACAAGATGTTCCAGCTGATCGAGGAGTGGTCCTCCACCCTGCCCAAGTGGGAGGTCCTGGAGAGGCTCAACGCGCACAACATCCCGTGCGGCCCGATCCTTTCCACCAAGGAGATCATCGAGGACTCCTCGCTGGTCGCCAACGAGATGGTCGTCACCGTGCCGCACCCCGAGCGGGGCGACTTCGTGACCGTCGGCAGCCCGCTGAAGCTGTCCGACTCCCCCGTGGAGGTGACCACTTCACCCCTGCTCGGCCAGCACAACGAAGAGGTCTTCATCGAAGAGCTCGGCCTCGGCGACGAGGAGCTGCGCCTGCTCAAGTCGAACGGAGTGATCTGACGTGATGGCCGAAGACCGCCGGCTGAGGGTGCGCGCGCTCCTCGACTCCGTACGGGCAGAAGGACGCACCGCGCTGACCGCGCCCGAGGGCAAGGTGATCGCCGACGCGTACGGGATCGCCGTACCCGGCGAGGAGCTCGCCACCGATGTCGAGGAGGCGGTGGCCTACGCGGCGCGCTTCGCAGGACCGGTGGTGCTGAAGATCGTCTCCCCGGACATCCTGCACAAGACCGATGCCGGCGGAGTGATCGTCGGAGTGGAGGGCGCCGCCGACGTACGGGCCGCGTTCCACCGGATCATCGACAACGCGCGGGCGTACGACGCGTCCGCGCACATCGAGGGCGTCCAGGTCCAGGAGCTGCTACCCAAGGGGCAGGAGGTCATCGTCGGCGCGGTGACGGACCCGACGTTCGGGAAGGTCGTCGCCTTCGGGCTCGGCGGGGTGCTGGTCGAGGTCCTCAAGGACGTCACCTTCCGGCTCGCCCCCGTCGACGCCGACGAGGCTTTGTCGATGCTGGACTCGATCCGGGCGGCGGAGATCCTGCGCGGGGTACGCGGCCAGGCGGCCGTGGACCGGTGGGCCGTGGCCGAGCAGATCCGCCGGGTGTCCCAACTCGTCGCCGACTTCCCCGAGATCGCCGAGGTGGACCTCAACCCGGTCATCGCCACCCCGGAGGCCGCGGTCGCTGCCGACATCAGGGTGATCCTCGCCGAGAAGCAGCCGCCATCTCGCCGCACGTACACCCGCGACGAGATCCTCACCTCGATGCGCCGTCTGATGCAGCCCTCCTCGGTCGCCGTGATCGGCGCCTCCAACGAGCAGGGGAAGATAGGCAATTCGGTGATGCGCAACCTCGTCGACGGCGGCTTCGCCGGGGAGATCCATCCGGTGAACCCCAAGGCCGATGACATTCTGGGCCGCAAGGCGTACAAGAGTGTCACGGACGTTCCTGGTGAGGTGGATGTGGCGGTCTTCGCGATCCCCGCCAAGTTCGTGGCGTCGGCCCTGGAGGGGGTGGGACGCAAGAAGATCCCGAACGCCGTGCTGATCCCCTCCGGCTTCGCCGAGACCGGCGAACACGAGCTCCAGGCCGAGATCGTGGCCATCGCCGAACGGCACGGCATCCGGCTGCTCGGGCCGAACATCTACGGCTACTACTCCACGTGGCAGGACCTGTGCGCCACGTTCTGCACGCCGTACGACGTCAAGGGCGGCGTCGCGCTGACCTCGCAGTCCGGTGGCATCGGCATGGCCATCCTGGGGTTCGCCCGCACCACGAGAACGGGCGTGTCGGCGATCGTCGGCCTCGGCAACAAGTCGGACCTGGACGAGGACGACCTGCTGACCTGGTTCGGTGAGGACCCGCACACCGAGTGCATAGCGATGCACCTGGAGGACCTCAAGGACGGGCGCGCCTTCGTCGAGGCCGCGCGGGCGACCGTACCGAAGAAGCCTGTCGTCGTACTCAAGGCCGGCCGGACCGCCGCCGGAGCGAAGGCGGCCGGATCGCACACCGGGGCGCTCGCGGGCGACGACGCGGTGTACGACGACATCCTGCGGCAGGCCGGAGTGATCCGCGCGCCCGGCCTGCACGACATGCTCGAGTACGCGCGCGCGTTGCCGGTGCTTCCCACCCCCCAGGGCGACAACGTGGTGATCATCACCGGGGCCGGCGGCAGCGGGGTGCTGCTTTCCGACGCCGTGACCGACAACGGCCTCACCCTGATGGAGATCCCGCCCGACCTGGACGAGTCCTTCCGCAAGTTCATCCCGCCCTTCGGGGCCGCGGGCAACCCGGTCGACATCACCGGTGGCGAGCCGCCGTCGACGTACGAGGCGACCATCCGGCTGGGCCTTACGGATCCGCGCATCCACGCGCTGGTCCTCGGCTACTGGCACACCATCGTCACTCCCCCCATGGTCTTCGCCGAGCTCACCGCGCGCGTGGTGGCCGAGTTCCGCGAGCGCGGGATCGAGAAGCCGGTGGTGGCGTCGCTCGCGGGCGACGTCGAGGTCGAGCAGGCCTGCCAGTACCTCTACGAGCGAGGGGTCGTGGCGTATCCGTACACGACCGAGAGGCCGGTGGCCGTGCTCGGCGCGAAGTACCGCTGGGCGCGGGCGGCGGGACTGTTGGGGGGCGGTTCATGAGGTGAGGGGGGACGGGGTCGGCCGACGGTGCGCGTCGGCCGACCCCAGGGCCCGTGCGCACACGAAAGGCATTGGACAGGGGGCGCTGGCCAGATCTTTCGACGCAAGGGGTGCGATTAAAGTGACAACCACTGACGTTCCACAGGTCGCCGTCTACCGGGAGGTGACCGACAAGAACGGACGCGTCTACCGCGTCGGCGAGTCCGACATCGACATCATGGGCCGCAAACGCAAGTGGATGGTCATCCTGCCCTGGGTGGGCATGATGGGCATCTCCTCGGCCGAATACGCCTTCGCGTCCGCCGAGGAGACGATCCACCAGGCGCATCACTGGTCCGAGGGCAGCATCTTCTGGATGCTGAGCGTCTGGGTGTTCTTCCAGGCCGCGGTGGCCTTCCCCGCGGGACGGCTGCGGGAGACCGGCAAACTGCCCGCGCGGTGGGCGATGATGCTCGGCGCGGCGGGCACGCTGATGGGCTATCTGTCCCTGGCCTACGCGCCGCACGTCCTGCTCGCCTTCATCGGCTTCGGCATGTTCAGCGGAATGGGCGCGGGCATGGTGTACGCCACCTGCGTCAACATGGTCGGCAAGTGGTATCCGGAGCGCAAGGGCGGCAAGACCGGGTTCGTCAACGGCGGTTTCGCCTACGGCTCGGTGCCCTTCGTCTTCCTGTTCAGCACGGTGATGGACCTCTCCAACTTCCGGGTCATCCTCATCTCGGTCGGCGTGTTCCTCGCCTTGATGGTGGCCACGGCGGGGTTCTTCTTCCAGGACCCGCCGAAGAACTGGTGGCCGCCCCACATCGACCCGCTCAATCCGCCGGACGACCCCCGGGCCCGCCGCTCCCTGGAGAGGAACCCGCCGGCCGTCCACCAGTACAGCCCCGTGGAGGCGTGGAGGACCGGCCGCGTGGCCCTCATGTGGTTCTGTCTCGCCTGCACCTCGGGCGTGAACATCTTCGGTATCGCCTTCCAGGTGGAGATCGGCGAGCACGCGGGATTCGCCGCCGGGATCGTCGCCACCGCCATGTCCCTCAAGGCGGTCGTCAACGGCACCGGACGCGGCGTCATCGGCTGGCTCTCCGACCTGTACGGCCGCAAGCAATGCCTGTTGTACGTCTGTGTGATTCTCGGCCTCGCCCAGTTCGGCATCATCTGGTCGGCCGAGATGAAGAACCTGCCGCTGTTCCTGATCTTCTCCGCGATCTCCGGTTTCGGCGGCGGCGCCATCTTCCCGATGTTCGCGGCGATGACCGCGGACTACTTCGGGGAGAACAACAACGCGACCAACTACGGCATGGTGTACAGCTCCAAGCTGGTCTCCGGCCTCGGCTCCGGCATGGGAGCCGTCGTGGTGGCGGCCTGGGGCCTCAACGGCGCCTTCATCCTGGCCGGCTCCATCTCGTTCTTCGCCGGCTTCGTCGCCCTGTTCCTCAGCCCGCCGGGACGCGACAACGAAAAGAAGCGCCTCGTTCCCAACCCGCAACCGCTCGGCGAGGACACGGCCTGAGATGACAGCAGACCCGTCCGCAGCGAACGGTTCTCCGAACCGTCCGACGCCGCACACCGTCCCCACCACCAGGTGACCGACTCCGAGGCCGCGTCCACCGAGGAGGCCCTCCCCGCCGCGGGGAGGGCCTCCTCGCGCGTGGGTGCGCGGAACCGTCAGCACTTCTCCCGCAGCGAGTGCAGGTGCTCGCTCGAACGCCGGGCGAAGGTGAAGGACTCGGCCGGGTTGTCGTGCTCGGCCTGCCAGTGGTGGGCGAGCCGCTCGCCGCGCAGCCGGGTCACACCGGAGATGAACCGCCGGTAGTCGATGTCCCCGTCGCCGACGTCGACCATCCGGTAGCCGTAGGTGTTCGCCGGGTCACTGACGCCGTCCTTGACGTGGAAGAGCGGGTAGCGGTGGGGCTGCCGGAGCACGTAGTCGAGGGGGTCGAAGGGCGCGGGCGTGCCGTCGGGCCGCTTGGAGAAGCGGAACTGGCCCGAGTACGCCCAGAAGATGTCCATCTCCAGGAAGACGAGGTCGGGGTCGGTCTCGGCGAGCAGCACGTCGTAGAGCCGGACCCTGGGGTTGTCGGTGGCGAAGGAGAACTCCTCGGAGTGGTTGTGCTGGTAGAACTTCATGCCGCGCGCCCTGGCCGCCGCTCCGTAGGTGTTGAACTCCTCGGCAGCGCGCTTCCAGGCGTCGACGGTCGAGCCGTAGCGGAAGGGCCCGGAGGCGGTGCCGATGTGCTTGAGGCCGAGGGCCTGGGCGTCGTCGAGGACCTTGGTGAGGTTCTGGGCGAAGGTGTAGGCGTCGGGGTCGCTCGCGTAGTAGCCGACGTGGCTGCCGATCGGGTTCAGGCCGTGGTTGCGGGCCAGCCGCTTGAGCTGGGCGAGGGTGATCGGGCCGGCCGAGCCCTGGGTGTAGCCGGCGAACTCGACCTCGTCGTAGCCGTACTTCTCCAGTTCGGCGAAGACGGCGGCGAAGCCGAGGGTGGAGACCTTGTCGCGCAGGCTGTAGAGCTGGATGCCGAGCCTGCCGGGCGGCAGGACGGGGCGGCCGCGGCCCGCGGCATCGGCGGCGGTCCCGGCGCCGGCGGCGGCCGAGGAGGGGGTCGCCGCGGTGCCCAGCAGGGCCGCGGCGGTGGTGCCGGCGGCCACACCGAGCATGCCGCGTCTGCTGAGGCGGTGGCTGAGTTCGGGATCGGTTCCGGAGGTGCGGCTCATGCTGGAACTCCTCGTGAGGACGGGGCGTTGTCAGTGGTGAGTGCTTCACTGGGGACCAGTCGGGCCGGAGGGGTTCACCCCTCAGGTGAGACCGGCGAGTTGGAGCAGGAGCGACTTCACATCGGTGGCCGCGAGGTGGTCACCGACAGCACGGGGGGTGGAGCAGATGAGGAGCGGACCGTCGTCGTCGCTCGCCGGAAGTCGACCGTGGCTGCCGCGAATAGGTGAGGGATCCAGGGGCACGACCGCCATGCGGTAGCGCATGCCGAGTTTCTTGCGGGCCAGGGCGGTCGCGGCCTTGACCTTGACGTAGGGGT
>NZ_JBSFOK010000011.1:0-192722 GCF_053587635.1 Streptomyces sp. NPDC003635
CCGCTTCCGGCCCCGCAGGGACGCGGGCAGCAGCGGCCGGACGAACTCCCACTCTGCATCAGACAGTTCATGGCGACGAATCACCCGACCATGATCCACTAAGCAAGATCAATTGAAGACACGACCTAGCGCGGCTGCATCGTTTGGCTCTCGATTTGGCCCCCCGAATGCCTGACTCAAGATCGTGCCTTGGAGGGAAAGCTGACGCCGGAGAGCGGGTGACCGTCCTGGCTGCATGCCGTGGCCATGCGCCGTCCGACCCTTCCTCTCATCGAGCCCAGAGGAGGGAGGGAAAAGACTGTTCGATTATTTCAGGACTCATTGATGGCTCAACACTTGTGTCCCTCTACAGAGGGTTCAACGTCCCGGCGGCTTGCGGCTACCCTGCGTACAGGATCAACGTCGCTGGGGGGCGGACATGACGAGCTTCGGGTATCGGCTCTTTACGGTCTCGGTGTATCGCGGGACGAAGCGTAGCCCTGTGAACCTGAAGGAGTGTGGGGGCGAGCCCTACAGGGACATCGCGGCCCGGTTGCTTAAGGCTCTTTCTGACCCTGTGATCGGCGACCCACCTACCTCCCCTGATGAGCCTCTGGCGAGCGAAACCGGCGACGTTCGCGGCAAGCCTGCTCTTCGCGTAGAGGGCGTAGAGGTCGTGGACAACACGATACGAGCCAAGATCTGGGTTGGACGTATCGGTAGCCATGAAAAGGCTATGAGTCATGACGGCTCCTTGGACTTTGACATATCTGACAAGGCTGCCATCAACGGATTCCGTGTCATATTCGCGTTTCCTGAGGATGGGACCCACGGGATATTGGCCGTTGAGTCGATCAGCAGGACTTGCCCTGTGGCTCCTTTGATTAAGTGGTTGCGCTATAAATCGCATGAAGAGAGCTTCAATAAGGCCAAGGATTCCGACGCTGCGGTGTTGTGGTGGCGCCCAAAGATAGAGGGTCTCGCGGATGAAGCGAGGCTGGCAGAAATGATCGAGGCGGGGCTCGCTCAAGGCCTGGTTCTGGTGAAGAAGTCTGTGACCCCCGGACGTACGCGGGCGGAAAAAGAGTTTGAAATCCGGGCCCCGTTGGTAAATAATGGGAAGGTGAAGCAGGTAGCGAGCCTTGTAAGGGGTTGGGCTTCACAGGCAAAAGAGGGTGATGGGACGCCTGTGACGACTAACGCGCAGGCTGCTCGTCAATTGGCTGCGATTGTGAGCCCCGAGATTAAGGATCTTGACCTCGATGACGGTTGGGTAGTTCTTGCCGATCCAGACGACCAGGTCAGGCGCATCAACCCAACGACGTTCACGGACGTGTTCACATACAAGCTGTCCGAGGACGAGCCCGTTGTCACACCCAAGTTCTATGCTGAGGTACGAGAGACTGCGAAGGGGCTACAGCCAGCGGCGAAGCTGGCCATCGAGTGGCCCCAGCTGTAGCAAACGAGGGGGTAAGCGTGCTTGATCGATTCAATGTCGCTCCCATCCTGCGCGGCCATTGGAAGGGATTGACCAATGGCCAGTACCTCGTACACAGGCCGGACTTGGCAGCCAGGGCTATTTTGCTGCTTCCGCTCCTGCTGTTCGGATACCTGTTCTGGCGTGGGGCGAGTCTGGCGTCCCCTGCCGCACTTTTGACAGGTGCTGCACTGTTAGCGGGTGGAATGCTCAGTGCATTCACACACCTCTCTACGCTTCGCCTCAAGATAACGGAGTGGGACGGTGATGATGGCGTAAGCCGTTTCAGCGTAGAGAAAGACATGCTTGACGAAACCGCTGCTCACCTTCTGACTGGCTCACTCGCCTGTGTTCTCGACGCGGCTTCGCTCGTCATCGGAATGAATGTGAGCCTTGACAAGGAGGGGCACCTAACAGGATTCTGGGCGGCCCTCTCGGCGGGGATCAGCCTGTACGTCCTGCTGATCTTCGTGGTGATTCTTCCGCGACTCTACTCGGCCTATGTTGAGATCAACAGCGTTACAGGTCGTATGAGTGGATTCACGCGAGGAAAAGGCAGGAGATAAAGACGCCTGGATGGAAAAGGCGGGTGCCGCGCAGAGCGTGCTCGGCACCCGCCTTTTCTGCGCGGTTCCGTCCTCCACGTGGAGGTAGACCGCTTATCGAGGCATAAACCCGGGCTTCTGCTCGGCGAGTGAGTGAAGCCGTGCGAGGTAGTCCTGTGCCCCCGGTTCGGAGCTGTACCGGCGCCTCATTTCGGCAGCGAGTTCTCGACTGGTCATGATGAGGGCCTGCTCCAAGTCGCCCTCGCGGGCCGCTGTGACGCCCAGCGTGACGCGGGCTTCAGAGTTGCGCATCGGCGAGCGCTCGGTGCCGTCGAAGTCTGTTCCCGCCCGCAGGACCTCTTCTGCGAGCGTGCGCGCGAGCCTGTCCTCGCCGACCAGGCGGTAGCAGTCCATCGCGTAGAAGTCGAACTTGGCGGGGTCCACCACGAAGTGGTTGTCCAGGTTCTCCGGGTACGGCATCGCTTCGAGTAGCCGCCGCCCCTTGTCCAGGGCAACCTCAACTTGCCGGCGGTCCCCGAGCCGCGCCCACGCCTTGGCTTCCTGGCCTGCGAGTTGCACAGCTACGCCGTGATGCGGCGCCACTTCCGCCCCGGCCCGCGCCGCTGCGATGACGCCGCGGTAGTCGCCGGTCGTGAGGGCGAACCAGGCCCGCATTTCGTGTGCCCACCCGGCGACCTCCGCATGGTCGGCCTCGGTCGCGAGCGAGAGCGCGGCCTGTCGCGTCGACTCGGCCGCGTGACGGTCGCCCGTGTCGTACTCGACGCAGCCGACCAGGAGCGCGAGCCACCCGGACAGTGCGAGAACTTCGCGGTGCTGGGCGAGCGTGAGGCTCTTCTTATGCAGGTCGACGACGCGGCGAAGCCACTGGCGCCCCTCGACGAGGAGCTGTTCGCTCGGCATGAACGGGTACTCCGACGAGAGCCGGTCAGCCGTGATCCGCAGAGCGTCGAGCGTGGCGTTGTCGACGTCCGACCGGTTGAGGCGGCTTACGATCTCCAGCGTCTCCATGCCGGACGCTGCCAGAATCTCGGTGTCCCCGTCTCGCCGGGAAGGCGCAGGGAAGAGCGCGTGCGTCACCGTGCCGAAGACGGCCGCGATGATCGGTTGGTAGAAGTCGTTCGGCATCTGGCCTGACTCCCAGCGCTTCCACTGGCGAATCATGCTGTCTTCCGCGGGCAACTCTGTCGGAGCGTGCCCCCGCAGTGCCCTCACGGCGTCACGCTGCGACCAATCACGGGCCGCTCGTTCCGCAGCGATGCGCCGCGCCCATGCCGGCCTGTCGTCGTTCATGCGCCCTCCTCCGAGTGCCTGCTCCGAGTCTCGCGCGTGAGGCGGGGGGACAGGGAAGGTGACAGGCGGGTGTCACCTGACATGTCCCCTCCTCCGATCTTCCGTCCCCTGGCTGTCACTTACCTCTCAACTCCCGTTCCACGCATGCTGGTTGCAGATCAAGCACCACCCGGCACGGAGCGACCTTCGAGCGCTTCGAGCCTGCTGCGAAGGTCCGAGACTTCGGAGGTGAGATGTTCGAGCTGGCGCAGGATTTCGGGAAGGTCGACGCCCGCGTCGGCTTCGCTGGATTCGGTGGCTTGCTGCGGATCGCGGGCGTAGCTGCCGCGCGACGTGGTCAGGATGAGCCCATCCTCACGCAGGATCGCAAGGGCTCGCTGAACTGTCATTCCCGAGATCTTGAACCGTGTGGCCAAGTCTCGCACGGAGCCCACATGGGCCCCGGGCTTGATGTCGCCACGGAGGATCTCTTTCCGCAGGATGTCGGCAGCCTGCTCGGACTCCGGTCTGGGGTCGTCTTTCGAGATTTCAGCGCTCATCACGGCATCGAGCGTACCCACCACTAGTACGACCTAGCACGAATCTCGGCGACCCTCTTGCGGCGTGATGCGTGCTAGTACATGCTGTCACGTATCAGCACGGGGAGCCCGGAAGGGCTCACCGGCTGTGCCTCGCAAGTGCTTGACCTGCATGAACTGGCTCGGGATTGCCCGTATGACTGCCGCTAGCGGCGGTCGGAAGGCGGCTTCGGTCGCACGCCGCGGGCCCCGCGCTGATCGTCCCTTGAGAACTGAATACGTGGGCCCCGTCTCCCCGAGTTGAAAAGACGGTCGCGCGGCTCTCGCCGCGCACGTTTCTTCGTTCCGCCCCGATGGTCGTAGGCCGGGTTCGACTCCCGGTCGGGGCGCTCACCCCTGCCGCGTTCGCGGCCGGGGCCCGGAGTAGCCGCCGTCTCACCAACACGCCTGCGGCTCTCCGACTCCCTGTCCCTCCAACCAGGAGCTCCGACATGCGTACCTTCATCGGCCAACAGCAGGCCGTCACCACCGATGAGTTCGTGGAACTCGCGCTTGGCACCCCGGTTGAGCTGTGGCTCGGAGTCGAGGGCGAGACCGAGGACGAGCGCGCGGCCCGGCTGGACGCGGCCCGCGACATCCTCGCCGACAATCCGAGCCTTGCCGACGACGTGGCCCGCATCGCTGCCGAGGTCATCGACATGCACCCCGAGCTGTTCGACGCGGTGCCGCTGCCGCGCCCCGCCCGGCGCCGTGCTGCCCGCAAGGCGGTGGCGGCATGAGGACTGCGATCCCCGCTCCCGAGATGCTTGCCGACCACACCGGCAAGCCACGCCCGTTCGTCGACATGCCGCTCACCTACGAGCAGGCCCGGCTGGGTACGGCCTTTCACGAGGCCGCTCACGCCGTCCTGTCCATGGCCTACGGCATGCACATCATCACCTCCGAGGTCATCGCGTTCGAGCCGGAACCCGGCATGTGGGCCGTCACTGGCAACACCAAGCACCAGGCGCAGAACACCCCGCCGTGGCACTACGCCGCCCAGTGCGCTGCCGGAGAGATCGCGCACGTCAACTACCTCATGGCGTACGGGCTGTGGACGCCGGAGCGCGCCGCCGCGTGCGCCGCCGACCATGACCGTGAGCTGGCCATCGACGTGCTCGCGGAGTTCGGCTTCCACCTCGGTCGCGACCGCGCGCCGGAGGGCGGCAAGTCCTGGGGGATGGTGCGCGGCATGGCCCGCCGCAAGGTCGGCCATCTGTGGCAGGAGATCCGGACCGTCGCGCACGCCATGACCGAGCGCACGGTTCTGACCGGCGACGAAATCGCCGCCCTGACCGGCCTGGTCAACCCGCCGCTGATCGGGGGTGCGGCATGACGACGCCCACCATCGAGCGTGCGGTCGTGCCGCCGCTGACCCGCCCGGAGATGGGGCTCGCCGGACTCGGCGCCCTCGCCGCGGCCGGGGTCGGCGCGCTCGGCCTGATCTCCTCCTTCGACGCTGTCTCCGCCGCCGCGCTGCGGTGGGGCTTCGGTGAGCCGTGGATGCTGCCGGTCGGTATCGACGTGGCCATCCCCGTGTTTACCGTCGCCAACCTGCTGCTGACTCGGATGGACATGGCGCTCGCGTGGGTGCGGTTCGTGCCCTGGGCACTCACCCTGATCACGTGCGGGCTGAACATCGCGGCCGGACACTCCCTGTCTGCGAAGGTCGCGCACGGCACCATGCCGCTGCTGTGGGTGGTGTTCTCCGAGATCGGCGCGCACATCTACGCCGTCCGGATCGGCGCCGCGACCGGCCGCCGTATGGAGAAGATCCGGTTCTCCCGCTGGCTGCTCGCCTTCCCTTCCACCTTCGCGCTGTGGCGCCGCATGACGCTGTGGGAGGTCACCTCGTACTCCGAGGCGCTGAAGCTGGAGAAAAAACGGCAGTTGGCCCGTGCGGATCTGCGTGAGCAGTACGGCCGCAAGTGGCGCTCGAAGACCCCCGAGCGCGAGCGCGTGATGCTGCGCATGGGTGAACTCGCGCCCGCCTCCGAGCAGGAGACGCCCGCACCGCCCCCGGTGGACACCCCGCCGGCACTCCCGGCCAAGCCCAAGCCGCGCCCGCCCCGCCGGACTTCCGACAAGGGCAAGCCCAAGACGCAGCGCACCTTCGAGGACCTGCTGACCGATGCACGCACGGCCACCGCGGAGTGGACCGAGGCGGCACTGACCGCCGACCGCATCCGCACCACGCTGCACGTCTCGCAGGCTAACGCCCGCAAGCTCCGGGAGCAGTTGAAGGCCGAGCGGGCCGAGGGCGGCCAGCTGCACGCGGTCGACGGCGTCGTTACCGATTCGGGGCAGGCTGACGGAACGGCGGTGGCGGCATGACGGCCACCAAGACCGAGCCGCTGAAGGCGTTCAGCTTCGGTGGTGGCGTGCAGTCCATGACTGCTCTGGTCATGGCAGCGTCCGGGGATCTCGACTACCGCACGTTCCTGATGGCCAACGTCGGCGACGACTCCGAGCACCCCGGGACGTTGCGCTACCTGCACCAGTACGCCATCCCGTATGCCGAGGCGCACGGGATTGAGCTGGTCGTGCTGGACCGGATCATGAAGCGCACCCGCACAGTCCGCACGCTGTATCAGGACCTGACCCGTGAGGGATCGCGCTCTCTGAAGATCCCGGTGCGGATGTCCAACGGGGCCCCGGGCACGCGCTCGTGCACCGCCAGCTTCAAAATCGCGGTCATCGGCGACGAACTCAAACGCCGGGGCGCCACCGCGGACCATCCGGCCACGGTCGGGATCGGCATCAGTCTGGATGAGATCGCCCGGGCCAACAAACGGCGCTGCGAGCCGCACGAGCTGATCGAATACCCGCTGTTGGAACGGGGCATCCGGCGCATCGACTGCATGCGGATCATCCGCCGCGCGGGGCTGCCAGTGCCGCCGAAGTCGTCGTGCTGGTTCTGCCCGTTCCACCGGCCGGAGACCTGGCACGACATGCGCCGCAACGAGCCGGAGCTGTTCGAGAAGGCGTGCCAGCTCGAAGAGCTGCTCAACCGCCGCCGCGACGAACTCAGCAAGGACCACGTGTGGCTGACCCGGTTCAACCGGCCTCTGCGCAAGGCCATCCCGGACGGGGTGGACACCCTGCCGTTCGATGACGAAGACACCGGCTGTGACTCCGGCTGGTGCATGACCTGACAGCACTCATCCGGCGGGTGTCGCCCGCTCACCTCCTACAGCGACGGACCGGCCCCGCCTCCCCCTCACACCCGAAAGTGGAAGGACTCTCAGTGAAGCACCCCGACGACGACAACGAACTCTTCGACCGACTCGAAGCCGAGATGACCGCCGACTCCCGCCCCGACTCCGGGGGCGAGGTAGTCGACCTCGATAAGGCACGGTCGGCCCGTACCGAGTCGGCCGACCCGACCACCCGACCCGACTCCGACCGGTCGGCCGACTCCAACCCGGGTCGGTCGGATGCCGAGTCGGACGACCCGACCGCCCGCGTGATGGTCGACCAGCCGACGACCGCGGTCGGTCCGGGCTACCTCGGTCGGCTGCTCGCCGCCAAGCGCCGTGCGGTCGTTCCCGAGTGGCTGCGCTCCACCGCGGAACTGAAGACGGCTGCGGCGTGGGTGGCCCGCCACTACGCCCACTCGCTCGGCTATCACGCCCTGCGCTCCCCGGTCTACGCCGCCCGCCTCACCCTCCAAGCTCCTTCCGGGGCCGCGAAGTTCGTGGGCGGCGCGATGCGGTGGGTTGCCGACCGCGAGGGCGAGCCGGTCCGACTCGCTGCTGTCCGCCGCGAGGACGCAGCCGAGTACCTGAAGCTTTCAAGGCAGCGTGACGGCCGGGTCCGACTGCGCACCCTGGTTGCCGTACTCGCCATGTTCATCGGGCTCGGCTCTGCGCTGGCCATCTACGTCCTCGCCCCCGACTGGCTTCAGGCTCTGTCGGTTGGCGCGGTTGTGATGGCGCTCGGGGCGGCCGGGCGTAAGGCGGATGCCCCGGTCATCCACCGCGCGGTGGAACTGCCAACCTCGGTCAAGCTCACGTCGGACATTGTGCTGCGGGCGCTCGGCTCGCTCGGCATCCCCGCCATCAATCAGGCGCAGGGCAAGGGCCGGGACGGGTTCGAGTTCACCGCCCCGATCACCCGCGACGGGCCCGGCTGGCGTGCGGAGGGCAACCTTCCCTTCGGTGTCACGGTTACCGACATCATCGAACGGCGTGAGCGGCTCGCCTCGGGTCTGCGCCGTCCGCTCGGCTGCGTGTGGCCGGAGGCGGTCCCGAGCGAGCACACCGGTCACCTCGTGCTGTGGGTCGGCGACCAGGACATGTCCAAGGCCAAGAAGCCTGTGTGGCCGCTGCTCAAGTCTGGCTCGGTGGACTTGTTCAAGCCGGTCGCGTTCGGCACCGACCAGCGCGGACGCTGGGTCGAGATCACGCTCATGTACATCGCGGCCGTCATCGGCGCGATTCCCCGCATGGGCAAAACCTTCCTGCTCCGCCTCCTCCTGCTCATCGCGGCCCTGGACCCGCGCGCTGAGCTGCACACCTACGACCTCAAGGGCACTGGCGACCTTGACCCGGTCGGCAACGCCGTGAGCCACCGGCACCGGGCCGGAGACGAAGAGGAGGACATCGAGTACGCGGTCCGCGACCTGCGCGCACTGCGCGAGGAACTCCGCCGCCGCGCCAAGATGATCCGCTCCCTGCCCCGAGACATCTGCCCCGAGTCCAAGGTGACGTCGGAACTGGCGAACAAGGCGTCGCTGGGACTGCACCCGATCGTGGTCGGGGTGGACGAGTGCCAGGTCTGGTTCGAGCACGAGAAGTACGGCAAGGAACTCGAAGAGATCTGCACCGACCTGGTCAAGCGCGGCCCGGCCACCGGGATCGTGCTGCTGCTCGCCACCCAGCGCCCGGACGCGAAGGCGCTGCCCACGGGCATCTCCGCAAATGCGTCGGCCCGGTTCTGCCTGAAGGTCATGGGCCAGCTGGAGAACGACATGGTGCTGGGCACATCCGCCTACAAGCGGGGCGTCCGCGCCACCATGTTCTCTTGGGCTGACAAGGGCATTCACTACTTCGTGGGTGAAGGCTCGGACGCCCGGATCGTCGGCTCGGTTTACGTGGACGCCCCGGCCGCCGAAGCCATCGGCGCCCGCGCCCGCAAGGCTCGCGAACTCGCCGGCACGCTGTCCGGCTACGCGCTCGGGGAAGAGCCCGAGGTCGACGAGATGAGCGCGTATGACCTGCTGCGCGACATCCTCGCCGTGGTCCCGGCCGACGAACCCAAGGTGTGGTCCGAGACGGTCGTCTCCCGCCTCGCCGAACTCCGGTCTGAGGTCTATGACGGCTGGGACCCCGAAGGGCTCGCCGCCGCGCTGAAGCCGCACGGCATCGCCACGATCCAGGTGGGTCGCCGGGTCAACGGCAAGGTCGTCAACCGGCGCGGCATCGACCGCTCCCACATCACCACTGTGATTGCGGAGCGTGACGGAAACCAGGACGCGGGCTGACGCTCCGGGGCCGCTAGCGATAGCGGCACACCCCGCTAACGTTAGCGGCCCCGCTAGCGCCTAAAACCCGCTCTGATCAGGCTGCTAGCGGATAGCGGCCCACCTGCGGAAACCCTTGAAACCCGCCTGAGAGGGCCCGTCATGACCCCTGCCCTGATCGCTATCACCCTCATTCTCGGCGTCACGTTCTGTTACGTCGCTGTGTGCGCTGCCTCGCCGTTCGGCAACTGCCGCAAGTGCAACGGCTGGGGCTTCCAGATGAAGACCGACCGCAAGGGCCGCCAGAAGCGCGGCAAGGACTGCCGCCGCTGCAACGCCACCGGCAAGCGCATCCGCGTCGGCCGCTGGCTCTACAACCGCTGGGCCCGCATCTACCGCTCCGGCACCAACACCCCCTGACCGGAAGGCTTCCGATGATCCTCAGCATCTCCGCCGTCCTGCTGTTCGGCGCCGCGTCCGCCCTCGCCGTCAAGACCAAGTCTGCGGGGGGCGGTTCGGCCATCGTGCTGTTCCTCTTCGGGTTCTTCGCCGCCGGGACCGGAGCCTACGAGCCCATCCACAACCTCGTGCAGGCGTCCGCCGACGCCCTGTCCGCCCTCGGCAACTGAAGGAGGCTCGCTGTGTACGAGCACGCCAACCCCGTATCCGGCCGCCGTGAGGCGCCCGTAGAAGTCCACCGGCCTACCCTCCTTGCCCCGATGCCGTCCGGGCCATTCGTACCGGCGCAGCCGGGCACGATCTCGGCGGTGACGAGCATCGTTCTGCCGGACGGCCGTGTCGTCACCGGCTACGCCGTCGAACCCGCCAAGCCCGAAGCCACCGTGGCCAAGCCGCCCGTCTCCCGCGCGGCCGTGAACATCGCGCTCGCGGGCATCGGATTCGGTGCGGTCTGCGGCGGGCTGTTCCTGCTGACCGCGTTCATCACCGCGCTGACCGCACTGATCACTCAGCTCATCACCCTCGCCGCCGTCATCTTCGGTGGCTGGGTCGCTGTGCAGGTCTTCAGCGCGAGCGACCACCGCGGCGGGACCACAGTCCACATCCGCAAGGCCATCTTCAAGCGCAACCACTTCCACAGCTAGCTACGCCCGAGGCGGGCGCCGTCTCACCACAAGCCTGCGCCCGCCCCGGTTCTCCAGTCCCTCCAAGAGAGCAGGAGATCTCCAGCATGACCCAACGAGCGCGATTCGGCGAGGGCCGTCCGGCCCATGCCACCCCTTCGAGCGCGGCGGAGGTGACGGCATGAACCGTCACCTCCTGTACGCCGCGCTTGCCGCTGCTGAGCAGGGATGGGCCGTCCTCCCCCTCCGCCCCGGCGACAAGCGTCCGGCTCTGCACGGTGAAGACGTCTGCCCCGGCATCGGGGACTGCGCGGGTGGTCACCGCAAGTGGGAAGAGCGCGCCACCATCGACCCGGACCGCATCCGCCGCGCGTGGGGCGATCTGGCGTGCAACGTCGGTATCGCGACCGGCCCGTCCGGGCTGGTCGTCGTCGACCTCGACATGCCCAAGCGGAGGAGCAGTGCGGACACGCCTAACGGCGTGATGACCTTCAGGGCGCTCTGCGAGCGCGCCGGACAGGCCGTGCCCACCACACGTACGGTGCGGACCGCGGGCGGCGGGGTGCATCTGTACTTCGCCGCCCCGCCCGGGGTCCGGCTCGGCAACACTGCCGGACGGCTCGGCAAGCGCATCGACACCCGCGCGTGGGGCGGCTATGTCGTCGCCCCTGGCAGCCTCACCCCCACGGGCGCATACGCGATCGTCAACGACGTACCGCCCGCGCCTCTGCCGGAATGGCTGTGCGCTCGCCTGACGGTTCGTCAGGCTTCGCGGGCATTGACGGCTGCACCGTCAGCCGTTCGAGCCTCCAGCTACGCGGCATCGGGCTTGAACGCGGAAACCGCGGCCGTACGGCAGGCTCCGGAGGGTGAGCGCAACGCCACGTTGCTCCGAGCGGCGCGAGCCTTGGGGCGGTTCGTCGCGTGGGGCGACCTTCCCAGGGAGCAGGTTGAGGAGGCTCTTCAGTGGGCGGGGGAGCAGGCCGGTCTGTCGCCGCGGTCGTGTGAGGCGACCATTCGCAGCGGTCTGGAGTGGTCCATCCCTCGCAACAGTCAGCGGAGGGCGGCATGAGCACCCCTCTCCGCCCCTCCCTGAAGAGCCATTCCACTACTCCCACCGGTCCGTGCGTCGCCGTTGAAGCCGGGCCTGGTTCGGCCGTGGGCGAGCCGAAAGGCGCCGCCCGCAAGGGCGTCCCTTCTGCTCTTCGTCCCGGCCCGCACCCGGGCGACGGCCGGTATCCGGTCGCGTGGCTGTGCATCGCTGCGCCGCCCGGCGCCGTGCCCACCGCTACCTCGAAGTGCCTGTGCGGCAGGGACCGAAGCGCCGTCGGACGCCCGAAGGTGCTCGCCCTGGTCGACGACCACGCTGCCCACCGTGACGCATGCCCGCTCCGCACCAATCAGGAAGGGAGGCAGGCGGCATGAGCACCAACCCGCCGGCACCCGCCATGGACGGCTCCGCACTGCTCGATGAAGTCGAAGCGTTCCACCGCCGCTTCAACATCTTCCCCCTCGAAGCCGCGTACGTCGCCGTGACGCTGTGGGACGCGCACGCCCATCTGCTCGACTGCTTCGACTCCACACCGCGGCTCGCGTTCCTCTCGCCGGAGCCGGGCTCGGGTAAGTCCCGCGCGCTGGAGATCGTGGAAACCCTCGTGCCGCAGCCGATGGTCGCGGTCAACGCTTCGGCTTCCGCCCTCTTCCGCGCGGTGTCCGGGATGGAGGGACGGCCGACGATTCTCTTCGACGAGATCGACACCGTATTCGGGCCCAAGGCCGGAGAGAACGAGCAACTCCGCGGGTTCCTCAATGCGGGCCACCGCCGCTCCGGCGTCATGTGGCGCTGCGTCGGTGACGGAGCCAACCAGCAAGTACAGGAGTTCCCCTCATTCTGCGGAGTTGCGGTCGCCGGGCTCGGCTCACTGCCCGACACGATCCTGACTCGCTCGGTCATCGTCCGCATGCGTCGCCGTGCTCCCAACGAGCGCGTCGAGCCGTTCCGTCAGCGCATTCACGAGAAGGAAGGGCACGCGCTGCGCGACCGGCTTGCCGCATGGGCACAGTCCGTCCGCCACCTGGTCGACGGAGTGTTCCCGGCCCTGCCGGAAGGTGTCAGCGACCGGCCCGCGGACGTGTGGGAGCCCCTGCTCGCCATTGCGGACGCGGCGGGCGGCACATGGCCGGAGCGGGCCCGCGCCGCCTGCATCGAACTGGTCAACGCAGCCAAGACCAGCGACAAGGGCAGCATCGGCATCCGGCTGTTGACCGACCTGCGCGACTACGTGTTCAACGGCATCGACCGCCTGCCCACCGTCGCCATCCTCGACAGGCTGCACAGCCTCGAAGAGGCGCCCTGGGCGGACATGAGTGGCAAGCCGCTCGATGCCCGCGGGCTGTCGAGGATGCTGCGGGAGTACATGACCGCGGACAACACCCCCATCGCGGCCCGCAACATCAAGGCAGGCGGGAGCGTCATGAAGGGGTACTACGCGACGGACCTTCACGACGCGTGGCAGCGGTACTGCCCACCCCCCGCGGAAAGTGCGCTACTTCCGCTACCGCCGCTACCGAGCAGGTCAGAGCCCTAAAGCCGGTAGCGGATCGGCACTCCGCATCCGCTACCGCGTCGCCCTTCCCGCTACCGGTCCCGCGGCCACAAACGCGGGGCCGGTAGCGGCTCCATCCGCTACCGCTACCCCCTGCCGCTACCTGGATCATGCCCCTGACCTGGGAGGTAGCGGAGGTAGCGGCGGTAGCGGACTTGAGAGGAAGAGGAGCCAATGCACTCGGGTGAGAAGAACCCCGACCTCCCCAAGTCCTACTCCGCTGCGCAAGTTGCCGAGGCGCTCGATTGCTCCGAGTGGTGGGTGAAGGAGCAGGCACGGAGACGCCGTATCCCGTTCCTCAGGAGCGGCAGCGGCTACCGCTTCACCCGAAACCACGTGGAGGAGATCTTCCACATCCTCGAAGAACGACCCGACCCGGTGAATACACCTCAGATCAGCGCTACTTCGACTCGCCGACGCACGTTCGTCCCCTTCGACGTGCCCACCGTGCCGCTTCAAGCACGACGCCCCCGGCGCGCTCGGAACGCTGTCTGACGAAGAACGAAAGACCTCAATGGGCGGGAGCCGAGTCAAGGCTCCCGCCCATTGCTGGTGATGAGAGGACGAATGGGGTTCGTAGAAGACCGCGGCACGTACTGGCGTGGCCGCTACAAAATCGCACCGGGCAAGTACGGCACGGTCGCCGACGACCAGGGAAACACCATCCGCTTCCGAACGAAACGCGAAGCCAAGCAGGCGGCCGACGCTGAAGAGGCGAAGGTGCGCGCGGGCGCCTGGAAGGACCCGGCCGCGGGACAGATCACCTTCGGTGAGTACGCCTCACGGTGGTATGCCGCTCAGGATCTCGCTGCTTCAACCATGCAGAACTACCGTCGCCACCTGGAGGAACACCTACTTCCCGAGTTCGAAGACCGCTCGCTTGCTTCGATCCAACGCACGGACGTCGACGCATGGGAGAAGAAGGAGAAGGCGCTCTATGCCGTATCGAGCGTTAAGACGTGGCGCGGCACCCTTCACCTGGTCCTCGAAGACGCGGTACAGGACGAACTCATCACTGCGAATCCTGCGACGAAGCGGCGAGGCAGAGGGAAGCGCGCGGGGCGTTCGCGTGACCGCGGGCCGGAGAAGGTCGTCACGAGTCCGCTCGGCATTCTCCTGAGTGCTGAGCGCGCTGCCCTGCTGTCAGGGCGAGACGACGAATTCGTTGCTGTGGTGACCAAGGGCTACACAGGGATGCGATGGGGCGAAATCGTCGGCTTGGAGACCCAGTTCATCCGTCGCGCTGCTCTCCGTGTGGAGTGGCAGCTCTACGAACTCGACTCGGGAGAGTTCGAGCGCTGCCCACCCAAAGACGACAGCTACCGCACCATCGACGCTCCGACGTGGCTAACTCGGCTCTGGACAGGCCACATTGCCCGTACCCAACCGAAGCCCTGTTCTTGCCATGGCAACACCTACATGTTCCGTGGACAGGGTGTCTCCCGAACGGGGGAGACCGGCGCAAAGGTGGTGGACGTAGCGAGACGTGCCGGCGTATCGACAGGCACCGTGTCCAACGTCCTCAACCGACCGGACGTCGTAGCCGAAGCCACCAGGACCCGTGTGCGGGAAGCTATCGACGCGCTCGGCTTCACTCGCGGCGGGGGAGCCATTGAGCAGGCTGAGCACTGGCGCCGGAACGGATTCGCTACCTGGCTCTTCACTCCGGCCGTCTCGGGTTGGTATCCGAAGAAGGCGCCACAGGAAGCGCGACCGGTGCCTGTGCTCGCCGACCCTTGGCCTGGCGTCCCAGCGCGGGGGAGAGGTGCGCAGGCTCGGGCGGACAGTTGTTGGGTGCCGATCGCGAAGGGGCTCACACCCCACGGGCTACGCCACACGCACAAGACGCGCATGGAAGGGTTCCGCACCCCGCCGAAGCTGATGGATGAGCGCATGGGACACATCGACGGCTCGGTACAGGCGCGCTACTCGCACATCACCCGGGAGATGCGTGAGGAGCTGTTGGTGAATCTCACCGCCGAGTGGTCGGCGTCCCTGGACGCCCGGCTCGGTATGAGCCCTAGTTCACCGGTTGCTGTGCTCGACGACCTCCTGAAGCAGCACCGCAAGAGTAGGCACATCGTTCCGGAGAAGTAAGGCCCCCCGGCGTGACGCCTGGAGTAGACAGACTCTGTCGCATGGATTAGACAGTGCGTGTCGCCTATGATAGACAAGCCGGGTGCGTAAAAACGCGTTGTTGCAGCAGCTTCGGCGTATCGCCGCAAGCAAGGACGCGGATCTCGAATTTGTAAGGCAGGGAGCAAGGCATGAGATCTACGCCCTCCGGGGTGTCTCGCTTCCTGTCCCGCGACATCGAGAGATCGCCGAGGGAACCGCTACGACTCTGATCAAGGCGGCGGAAGGAGCGTGATCGACTGGGGGGCCGAGTGTAGGTCGGCCCCCTCCGATCAGGTTCCCACGACTTCGGCGGGGCGCACAGACAAGGAAAAAGGAATCGGGAAGGAGAAAGGAGAGATGACGGACACCGCTACCTACCATGCAGTTGCAACCCGCGACGGGGCGCACTGGGTAGTCAAGATCGACGACTTGCCGGACGGGCTTGTCGGAGTTACCCAGGGACGTACCTGGAGTGAAGCAAGGAAGATGGCTGCTGATGTGGTGGCCTTGCTGCTGGAGGTTCCCGAAGAGTCCTTCGACGTAGTGATGCGGCCGGCCGATCCTGAAATGGCCGATGCGATCGTCACGGCAGAGAAGGCGAGGGAGGAAGCCGAACTGGCTAGCAAGGCCGCTGCTGAGGCCCTAGCAGCTGCGGCGCGAACCCTGACCGGGAAGGCCACGGTCCGGGATGCGGGCTCGATGCTCGGTGTCTCACATCAGTACATCGCCAAACTGGCTCCGCAGAAGAGTTGATTCTTCTCGGCGCCTCAGGTGGGCAGCGCCCCTGCCAGCTTGCCAGCTGGCAGGGGCGCTGCTTTGCACTGAAGGTACGGTCCGTCTCGGGTCAGCCTCCGGTCTGGCGGCCAGTGCGGTGGGCCAGGGTATGACTGCCTTTCAGGCTCCTTCGCACGTTCGTCTCTAGGGGCTCATGAGGGGTGATTCCCAAGATCTTCTCCCCGATTTCTCCCAGGAGCCCCTAGAAACCACTCAGGGGCCCGACCCGCTAAGCGGATCAGGCCCCTGACCTGGTACTTCACTGTCGGGGTGGCGGGATTTGAACCCACGACCTCTTCGTCCCGAACGAAGCGCGCTGCCAAGCTGCGCTACACCCCGATGTCGCCGCTCGTCGCGGTGACGTCGTTTACTTTAGCCCACCGGTGGCTGGAGACGAAATCCGGTTTTGGCGCGGTGGTGGGCGCGGTGGCGGACGGGGTTCGGGCGGGCGTGGTCCAGGGCGACCAGGAGGACCGCCAGGGCGTAGATGGCCAGACCGAGGAGGAGGGCGTTGCCGAGGGCGCCCTTGTAGCCGTGCTGGTCCACGTCCAGGAAGGGGTACAGGTACCGGGCCGGCGTGCCCTCCGCCAGGAGCTCGCCCCTTGAGAGGGAGAACGCCAGGTAGGTCAGGGGGTACAGCATCCACGCTGTCGCCTGGCGCAGGTGCAGGGCGCCCGGCGCAGTCAGCAGGAGCCAGTCCAGGGCCGCCGCGATCGGGGTGATCGTGTGCAGGACGACGTTCGTGACCGCGTGCCAGCCCGTCGGCGGCGCCGTCTCCCCCGTCATCGAGAACGGGCTCGACGCGTTCGCCAGGAGTACGTGGTACACCAGGCCCGTGACCGCGACGTAGAGCAGGGTCGCGCCCGTGATCGCCGACGGCAGCGGCTTGCGGGCCGCCCACGCCCGGCGTGCCGCGAACACCATGACCAGCGCAAGCAGGATGTTGCTCTGGATCGTGAAGTAGCTCAGGACCCGCAGTGGGCTGCCGAGGACAAGGTCGATCGTCACCGCCCCCGCCGCCACCAAGGCGGTCAGCAGGCGGAAGGCGGCGGCCAGCCGGCGGCGCACGGGGTCCACCACCGCGGTGGCGGGAACGGGGGAGGGCAACAGCCCCGGGATGCCCGGCACGGCGGGCAGGTCCGGGATGTCCCTGGGTATGGGGGCGGTCATGTCCCTCACGCTAAGCAGAGGGGACAAAAGGGGCTATGCGGGCGGTCCGTGCGGGTTACCCCCAGCCGCCGCCGGTCGGCCCCATTCGCCGCCGACTACGGCTAGCCCTGTTCGCCTCCGGCCGACCTGTACGCCGCAGCCGCCGCCCTCGGCTGCCCCCGGCTGGCTACCCGCCGCCCTCGGACCCGCTCCGTCAGACCTTCTCCGTCAGACCTTCTCCGTCAGCGTCAGCAGCGTCGCCTCCGGTGGGCACGCGAAGCGGAACGGGGTGTAGCGGTTCGTGCCGCAGCCCGCCGAGACGTGCAAGAAGGACGTGCGACCCTCCGCCGTGTGCCTCGACAGGCCCTTCACCCGTTCCGTGTCCAGGTCACAGTTGGTGACCAGGGCCCCGTAGAAGGGGACGCACAGCTGACCGCCGTGCGTGTGGCCGGCCAGTACCAGGGGGTAGCCGTCCGCCGTGAAGGAGTCCAGTACGCGGAGATACGGCGCGTGCACCACGCCCATCGAGAAGTCCGCCGTATCGGAGGGACCGCCCGCGACCTCGGCGTACCGGTCCCGCTTGATGTGCGGGTCGTCCAGGCCGGTCAGCTCCACCGACACCCCGTCGACCTTCAGGATCCCCCGCGTGTTGGTCAGGTTCACCCAGCCCGCGGCGTCGAAGCCGTCCCGCAGCTCCTCCCACGGGTTGTGGATCGCGCCCACCGCCGGCGGGTTGCCGTTCAGGCCGTGCCGCCCCTGCGCCTTCTCGGGCAGATAGCGCGCCGGGTTGCGGAGCTTCGGGCCGTAGTAGTCGTTCGAGCCGAAGACGTACGCGCCAGGGAACTCCATCAGCGGGCCCAGCGCGTCCAGCACCTCGGGCACGCCCTCGGTGTCCGAGAGGTTGTCGCCCGTGTTGATCACGAAGTCGGGGCGCAGGCCCGCCAGCGAGCGCAGCCAGCGCTGCTTCTTGCGCTGTCCGCCGACCATGTGGATGTCGGAGACCTGGAGCACACGCAGGGGGCCCATCCCCGCGGGCAGGACGGGGACCGTCACCCGTCGCAGACGGAAGGAGCGGGCCTCGAAACCCGCCGAGTAGAGCAGTCCGGCGGCACCAGCCGCCGCGATTCCCAGAGGTACTCCGTATCGCGCGCGCATACCTCCATCGTGTCAGACCGCCCCCGACTTCCGTGCCCGGCCGTCCTCAACTCCCGTGCTCGGCGGCCCTCAAGCGCTCGCGCGGGAAATCAACAGGCGTCCGCTCACCCGCACCTGCGACAATCGTCCCCATGACCACGCTCAAGTCGAAGCTGCAGGATGACCTCAACGCCGCGATCAAGGAGCGCGACGAGCTCCGCTCCTCGACGCTCCGGCTGACGCTCGCCGCGATCACCAAGGAGGAGGTCGCGGGCAAGGAGAAGCGCGAGCTCTCCGACGACGAGGTGCAGAAGGTGATCACCCGCGAGGCGAAGAAGCGGCGCGAGGCCGCCGACGCCTTCGCGCAGGGTGGTCGTCCCGAGTCCGCCGAGCGGGAGAAGGCGGAGGGCGAGGTGCTCGCCGCGTACCTGCCCAAGCAGCTCGACGACGAGGAGCTGGAGCGGATCGTCGCCCAGGCCGTCGAGGAGGCGAAGGCGGGTGGCGCCCAGGGCCCGCGGGCCATGGGCGCGGTCATGAAGATCGTGAACCCGAAGGTGGCGGGCCAGGCGGAGGGCGGCCGGGTCGCCGCCGCCGTGAAGAAGCTCCTCGCGGGCTGACCGACTGGCCGGCCGTACGACTGAGCAAAGCCGGCACCGGCCCACTCAGCACCGGCCTACGGCTCACCACCGGCCTACGGCCCAACAGAACCGCGGCCGCTTTCCCCTCCGTAGAAGAGGGGAAAGCGGCCGCGGTCATACGAGGTACGCGGGGCCTCAGCCCCAGCCACCCCCGTTGCCGTTCCCGTTGTTCGTCTGTCCCTGGATGAAGTCCTCGGGGATCGAGAAGGACGGCGTCGGTTCGGTCGTACCGCCGTCGGAGCCCGTGGTCGTGGCGCCGTCGACGCCGGTGCCGCCGTCGACCAGGCCGCCGATCAGACCGCCGTTGCCGTTGCCGTTGTTGCCGTTCTCGTCGCCGTTGCCGTTGTCGTTGTCCTCGTCGTCGCCGCGGTCCTCGTCGTCGCCCCGGTCGCTGCGCGGGATGTCGACCAGGTTGAACTCGGGGGCCTCCCAGCCCTCCAGGGCGCCGGTCATCATGTCGCGCCAGATCGGGCCGGGCACCTGGCCACCGAAGACCTTGGCGTGCGGGACACCGCCGATGGTGATGTTCTGCATCTTCCGCTTGTGCGCCGGGTCGCCGACCCAGACCGCGCCGGCCATGTTCGGGGTGTAGCCCACGAACCAGGCGGCGTAGCGCTCGTCCGTCGTACCGGTCTTACCGGCGCTCGGGCGGCCGCCGAGGCCCGCCTGCTGGCCCGTACCGTCCTCGACCACGCCCCGCAGCAGGGTGTTGATGGTGTCCGCGGTCTTCTCGGACATCGCGCGTGAGCAGGTCGACTTGGGGACCTCGAGGGACTTGGTCTCGCCGCCGACCCGCCGGCTGATCGACTCGATGGCGATCGGCGTGCAGTACATCCCGCGCGCGGCGAAGGTGGCGTAGCCGTTCGCCATGGTCAGCGGGGACATCTCCTGGGTGCCGAGGGCGATCGAGGGAGCCTGCTGCATCTTGTCGCCGTCCGCGCGCTCGACGCCCATCTTCTCGGCCATCTCGGTGACCGGGCAGATGCCGATCTCGCTGATCATCTCGACGTAGTAGGTGTTGACCGACTTCGCGGTCGCCTCCCGCATGTCGTACGGGCCGACCTCGGAGCTGTTCTCGTTCTCCAGCGGGACGCCCTTCTCGTCCCAGATCTTGCCGTCGCAGGCCTGGACCGGGGTCGGGTAGTCCATCTGGTACGGCGAGCCGTACACCTTGTTGGCGGGCATGCCGCCCTCCAGGGCCGCCGCGGCCACGATCGGCTTGAAGGTCGAACCGGGCTGGTAGCCCGCGCCGCCGCCCATGGCCGCGTCGACCGAGAGGTTGATCTGGGTCTCGTTCTTGCCGAAGCCGTACGGGCGGGACTGGCCCATGGCCAGGATCTTGCCGGTGCCGGGCTCGACGATGGTCGCGGCGGTCGCCACCTCGTCGCTCTGGTAGACGTGGTCCTTGACCGACTCCTGGACCGACTCCTGGGCCTGCGGGTCGAGGGTGGTCTGGATGGTCAGACCGCCCTGGTTCCAGATCTTGGCCCGGGCCTCCTTGGTCTTGCCGAAGACCGGATCGCTCAGGAAGGCCGCGCGGACGTAGTCGCAGAAGAAGCCCGCGCCCTTCACGGCGGTGATGCAGCCGTTCTTGGGCTTGCTGACCTTCAGGCCCAGTGGCTTCTCCTTGGCCTTGTCGGCCTCGCCCTGGGAGATGTCGCCGACCTCGGCCATGCGCTGCAGCACGGTGTTGCGCCGCTTGGTGGCCTCGGCCTCGTCGTTGACCGGGTCGTAGCGCGAGGGCGACTGCACGATGCCGGCGAGCAGGGCCGCTTCCTGCACCTTGAGGTTCTTCGCCGACTTGGAGAAGTACCGCTGGGCGGCGGCCTCGACGCCGTAGGCCTGCTGGCCGAAGAAGGTGATGTTCAGGTAGTTCTCGAGGATCTTCTTCTTGCCGAGCTCCTCCTCGACCTGGATCGCGTACTTCAGTTCGCGGATCTTGCGGCCGAGGGTCTGCTGGGTGGCCTGCGCGACCTTCGTCGGGTCGTCGCCCGCCTCCTCGACGAACACGTTCTTCACGTACTGCTGGGTGAGCGTGGAGGCGCCCTCGGCGACCCCGCCGCTCTGCGCGTTGCGGTTGAGGGCGCGCAGGACGCCCTTCAGGTCGACCGCGCCGTGCTGGTAGAAGCGGGCGTCCTCGATCGCGACGATCGCCTTCTGCATGTACGGCGAGATGTCCTTGAGGTCCACCACCGTGCGGTCGCGTGAGTAGACCGTGGCGATCGTGCCGCCCTCGGAGTCCAGGATCGTCGTGCGCTGACTCAGCGGAGGAGTCTTGAGGTTCGCGGGGAGCTCGTCGAAACTCTCGACCGAGCCCTTGGCGGCGAGCCCCAGGGCACCGACCGCGGGCAGGGCGATCCCCGCCAGGACGGCTCCGGCGAGCACACTGACACCGAGGAACTTGGCGGCCTGCTGCGTTGGCGACAGACCACCGCCCGAGCGCTTCTTTGGCATGAGGGCAGCCTACGTTCTCATTCGCCGGACACGCGTATATGCCTTGGCCTAAGCTGCTCTCAACTGTCACAGCAGTAGGGCCACGTATCAATACGTCCGGCGACCCCGAATCGTTCCGGTCGGCCATCAACTTTTTGATGGGGGCGTGTCCGAATCCGCCTTGTGTGTCACTTGGCGCCCGTTGTGACTCAATGGAACTGTCCCGGTTTGCCGGGATGATCACGCATGTCACCAGCTCACTCCCCCGGGTGATCTGCCGCTTACCCATAGTCCGTTCGGGCCATTCAAGATTGGGCCCGCTGGGGGTGTTGCGCTGTGCCCACCTTCCGTAACGTCCTCAACTGGCGGCGGTGAATATGCCGCTGCCGCCGTGGGGGAGCCTCGATTCGGGAGAGGACGGCGCCGGTATGGGCTGGGTAACCGACTGGAGTGCGCAGGCGGCCTGCCGCACTACCGATCCGGATGAACTGTTCGTGCAGGGAGCAGCGCAGAACAGGGCCAAGGCGGTGTGCACCGGATGTCCGGTACGCACGGAATGTCTGGCCGATGCGCTCGACAACCGCGTCGAGTTCGGCGTATGGGGAGGCATGACGGAACGGGAGCGCCGCGCACTGCTGCGCAGGCGTCCCACCGTCACCTCGTGGCGCCGGCTGCTGGAGACGGCTCGTACGGAGTACGAGCGCGGGGCGGGCATCCTGCCCCTCGACGATGACGAGGTGTACGAGAACTACGCGGCGGTGAGCTGACAGCTCTCCGGTTGGTTCACGTCAAGGGTCAGGCCACGGGGTGGGCAGCTCCGCTGGTCTGGTTCAGGCCCCGGGGCTGGGCAGCTCCGGTCGGCCCGTCGCCAGCCGGTTTCCGATGTCCCGCAGCCCCGCGAGGTCGTGTACGTCGCCGGGCAGCGCGGCCACTTCGGCCACCGCCACCTCGGGGTGGAGTGCGGTGAAGCGGTCACGCGTGCGCTGCTCGCGGGAGAGCAACTGCATACGGTCCGCGTGCAGCCTCAACAGGCCGGCGGTGAGCTGGTCGGGCTGTGCCGGGACCGGGTCCGTGGTGGCGGGGGAGCCTGCCGCTGCGGCTTCGGACGGGGCCTCGGTCGCTGGAGCTTCTGAACTGCCGTACGTGTCGGGAGAGTTACGAAGTCCAGCTTTCCCGCCCTCCTGATCGACAATGCGGGACTCCTCAAGATTTTCCGCGGCGGCGAGCGCCCGCTCGGCCGACAGCCGGTCGGCGCCGCTGCCGTGGACACGGTTGAGCACCAGACCCGCGAGCGGCATGTCCTCGGCGGCCAGCCGCTGCACGAAGTACGCGGCCTCGCGCAGCGCGTCCCGCTCCGGCGCCGCGACCACCAGGAACGCCGTCCCGGGCGCCTGGAGCAGCTTGTACGTCGCGTCCGCGCGCGTACGGAAGCCGCCGAACATCGAGTCCATCGCGGCCACGAACGTCTGGACGTCCTTCAGCAGCTGACCCCCCAGCAGCTTGCCGAGCGCGCCGGTCATCATCGACATGCCGACGTTCAGGAACTTCATGCCGGCCCGGCCGCCGACCTTGGCCGGGGCGAGGAGGACCCGGATCAGCTTGCCGTCCAGGAAGGACCCGAGCCGCTTGGGGGCGTCCAGGAAGTCCAGGGCGGAGCGGGAGGGCGGGGTGTCGACGACGATCAGGTCCCACTCCTCCTTCGCCCGCAGCTGGCCGAGCTTCTCCATCGCCATGTACTCCTGCGTGCCCGCGAAGCCCGCCGAGAGCGACTGGTAGAAGGGGTTGCCCAGGATCGCGGCGGCCCGCTCGGGGTCCGCGTGCGCCTCGACGATCTCGTCGAAGGTGCGCTTCATGTCGAGCATCATCGCGTGCAGTTCGCCGTCGCCCTCGACGCCCTTCACCCGGCGCGGGGTGTTGTCGAGCGAGTCGATGCCCATGGACTGGGCGAGCCGGCGGGCCGGGTCGATCGTGAGGACCACGACCTTGCGGCCCCGCTCGGCGGCGCGCAGGCCGAGGGCCGCGGCGGTGGTGGTCTTGCCGACGCCGCCGGAACCGCAGCACACGATGATGCGGGTCTTGGGGTCGTCGAGCAGCGGGTCCACGTCCAGGTTGCGGGCGGGGGAGAGGTGGTGGATCTGGGGGCCCGAGTGGGCCCCTGTCTGCGTGCCTGCCTGGGCGCCGGCTTCCGGGCTCATGTCATCCCCTGCTCTCGCAGCTCGGTGGCCAGTTCGTACAGCCCTGCCAGGTCCATTCCCTCGGTGAGCAGCGGCAGTTCGTGCAGCGGCAGACCCAGTTCGCCGAGGACCGCCCGCTGTTCGTGTTCCAGCTCGTAGCGCTCGGCGTACTCCTCCGCCTGCTGCAGCAGCGGGTCCACGAGGCGCTCCGCGTGCCCGCCGCGCCGCGCGCCGCCGAGGCCGGCCGCCGACAGGGACTGCGCGATGGCCGTACGCGGTGTGGTCCGTACGAGTTCCAGTTCGGCCGGGTCCAACACCTGGGGACGCACCATGTTCACGATGACCCGGCCCACGGGGAGGCGGGCCGCGCGCAGTTCGGCGATGCCGTCGGCGGTCTCCTGGACCGGCATCTCCTCCAGCAGCGTCACCAGGTGTACGGCCGTCTCCTTGGACTTCAGCACCCGCATCACCGCCTGGGCCTGATTGTGTATCGGGCCGATCTTGGCGAGGCCCGCGACCTCGTCGTTGACGTTCAGGAAGCGGGTGACGCGGCCCGTGGGTGGGGCGTCCATGACGACGTAGTCGTACACGAACCGTCCGCCCTTGTCCTTACGGCGTACGGCCTCGCAGGCCTTGCCGGTCAGGAGGACGTCTCTGAGCCCCGGCGCGACGGTGGTGGCGAAGTCGATGGCGCCGAGTTTCTTCAGTGCCCGGCCCGCGCCGCCCATTTTGTAGAACATCTGGAGGTAGTCCAGAAGGGCCAGTTCGGGGTCGATGGCGAGGGCGTACACCTCCCCGCCCCCCGGAGCGACGGCGATCTTCCGCTCCTCGTAGGGCAGCGCCTCCGTCTCGAAGAGCTGCGCGATGCCCTGCCGGCCCTCGACCTCGACGAGAAGCGTCCGCTTCCCCTCGGTGGCGAGGGCGAGCGCGAGGGCGGCGGCGACCGTGGTCTTTCCGGTCCCGCCCTTGCCGCTGACGACCTGAAGCCTGCTCACGTCTTCGAGCCTAACCAGTCGGCCGCCGGATCACGCCGGAGGCTGTGGACAACGTGTGCGCGAGGCCCTGTACGGCAGCGGCTAAAGTCGGCCACATGACCAAGTGGGAATACGCAACTGTGCCGCTGCTCGTCCACGCCACGAAGCAGATTCTGGACACCTGGGGCGAGGACGGCTGGGAGCTCGTCCAGGTCGTGCCCGGGCCGAACAACCCCGAGCAGCTGGTGGCCTACCTGAAGCGCGCGAAGCAGGAGAAGAAGGCGTGAGCGTGGTGGAGGCCCGGTTGGCCGAGCTGGGTCTGACGCTGCCGGCGGTCGTGCCGCCGCTGGCCTCCTATCAGCCGGCCGTGCAGTCGGGTGTGTACGTCTACACCTCCGGCCAGCTGCCGATGGTGGAGGGCAAGCTTCCGGTCACCGGCAAGGTGGGCGCGGAGGTCACGGCGGAGGAGGCGAAGGAACTCGCGCGCACCTGTGCTCTGAACGCCCTCGCCGCGGTCAAGTCCGTGGCCGGTGACCTGGACCGCATCGCGCGTGTGGTGAAGGTCGTCGGCTTCGTCGCGTCGGCCGCGGACTTCACGGGTCAGCCGGCCGTGGTGAACGGCGCGAGCGAGCTCCTCGGCGAGGTCCTCGGCGACAAGGGCGTCCACGCGCGCAGCGCGGTCGGCGTCGCGGTGCTCCCGCTGGACGCGCCGGTCGAGGTCGAGGTGCAGGTGGAGCTCACGCACGCGTGACGCCCACGGCGCCTGTGCGGCTCGGGCGGGGGTGCGCGTAGCGGGCGTACACCCCTGCCGCGTCCCCTCCCCGTCGGCGGCGCCTGCCGCTCCGCCCGGCGACACGCGTCACCCGCGGGCAGTCGTACGACCGCGGAGGCCCCGGCGGCGCCGTACCGGCCGCGGCCTGCACTGCGGGCGCGCGCCGTACATGCCATGGCCTGCACCGCGGGCGCGCGCTGTACGGGCCGCGGCCTGCACCGTTGGCGCACGCCGTACGAGCCGCCGCGCGCGCCACGCAAGCCGCCGCCCTCACCTCAGGCACCTCTCGAACATCCGCGCGCCCCGAGATAGCCTCCCGACATGGCGAACGGTCAGTGGTATCCCCCGGAGTGGCCCGACCGCATCCGCGCGCTCGCGGACGGGGCCCTCACCCCGGTGACGCCCAAGCGCGCCGCCACGGTCATGCTGCTCAGGGACACCGACAGCGGGCCCGCCGTTCACATGCTGCGCAGACGGGCCTCCATGGCCTTCGCGGGCGGGGCCTACGCCTACCCCGGCGGCGGGGTCGACCCCCGCGACGACGAGCGGCACGTCCGCTGGGCGGGCCCCACGCGCGCGTGGTGGGCCGAGCGGCTCGGCGTGGACGAGGCGGGCGCGCAGGCCATCGTGTGCGCCGCCGTGCGGGAGACGTACGAGGAGGCCGGTGTCCTGCTCGCCGGTCCCGCGCCCGACTCCGTCGTCGGCGACACCACCGGGCCCGACTGGGAAGAGGACCGCGCCGCCCTCGTCGCCCGCGATCTCTCCTTCGCCGAGTTCCTCGACCGCCGAGGCCTCGTCCTGCGCTCCGATCTGCTCGGCGCCTGGACCCGCTGGATCACCCCGGAGTTCGAGAGCCGCCGCTACGACACCTGGTTCTTCGTCGCCGCCCTCCCGGAGGGCCAGCGCACGCGCAACGCCTCCACGGAAGCCGATCGCACGGTGTGGACCCGGCCCGACGAGGCGGCTCGGTCGTACGACCGCGGCGAGCTGCTGATGATGCCGCCCACCATCGCCACCCTGCGCCAGCTCGCCCCCTACGGCACGGCCGCCGAGGCGCTCGCCGCCGCCCCCGCGCGGGACATGACGCCCGTGCTGGCGGAGGCCCGACTGGAGGGCGGCGAGATCGTGCTGTCCTGGCCGGGGCACGACGAGTTCACCAAGCACATCCCGACCACACCGACCGGTGGAGCCCCCGCATGACGGACGCAAGCACTCTTCCCGGCCAGCCGCGGGGCGGGGTTCTCTCGGGCCCCGCCACCCCGCGCGCGGTGAACGTCCTCGCGCCCAACGCCTCCGCGATGACCCTGGACGGCACGAACACCTGGATCCTGTCCGAGCCCGACTCCGCGCTCGCCGTCGTGGTCGACCCCGGTCCGCTCGACGAGGGCCACCTGCGGCACGTCGTCGACACCGCCGAGCAGGCCGGCAAGCGCGTCGCCCTCACCCTGCTGACCCACGGCCACCCCGACCACGCCGAGGGCGCCGCCCGCTTCGCGGAGCTCACCGGCACCAAGGTGCGCGCCCTGGACCCCGCGCTGCGCCTCGGCGACGAGGGGCTGGGGGCGGGAGACGTCGTGCGGGTGGGCGGACTGGAGCTTCGGGTCGTGCCCACGCCCGGCCACACCGCCGACTCCCTGTGCTTCCATCTCCCGGCCGACCGGGCCGTGCTGACCGGTGACACCGTCCTGGGGCGCGGAACGACCGTCGTGGCCCATCCTGACGGCCGTCTCGGCGACTACCTCGACTCCCTGCGGCGGCTGCGCTCCCTCACGGTCGACGACGGTGTCCACACCGTGCTGCCGGGACACGGGCCGGTCCTCGACGACGCCCAGGGTGCCGTCGAGTTCTACCTCGCCCACCGCGCCCACCGCCTCGCCCAGGTCGAGACGGCGGTCGAGGACGGCTACGGCACGCCGGAGCAGGTCGTCGCCCATGTGTACGCCGACGTGGACCGCTCCCTGTGGCCGGCGGCGGAACTGTCGGTGCGGGCCCAGCTGGACTATCTCTCCGAGCACGGCCTCATCTAGGCCCGCTCCGGGGGCACCGGGCGAGCGCACGGTCTAGGCGGACTCCCCGGGGCGCGGCGCCTTCACGCCGTGCACGCGCGCGTACTCCTCGGCCAGCCAGGGGCCCAGGTCGTCGACGTACGACCGCAGGACGGCGGCGTCCCCGCTCGGCTCGTACCCGAGCACGGCCGCGGCGCGCATCGCGTCGGCGCGCTCCGGGTAGTACGACGCGAACGCCTCCGCCATCTCGTGCAGATCGCTCGTCCAGCCGTTCCAGCGGGGCATGACCAGCGTGAAACCGGTGCGGACCAGGTGGCGCGACATGAACCGTACGAGCGGCCTGCGGGCCTCCTCGGAGTCGGCCGCGCCGGCGATCCGCTCGCGCCAGCGGGGCAGCAGGCGGCCGAGATCACCGTTGGTCTCCCTCGCGAGCAGGGAGCCGGGGCGGTAGCGCGGGAGGAGCTCGGCCAGGTCCTCGCCGAGGAGAGGCGTGCAGAGGCAGCAGGCCACGAACCAGCCCATGTCGTACCGCTCCAGCTCGCTCAGCGCCTGCGCGCGGCTGTGCAGCAGCGTGCCGACCCCGTCGATCTGCCGGAACTCCTTGTCCAGCGCCTCACCGAGCACCCGGGCGTCCTCCCGGTCCCCGTCGGTCGGCTCCGCCCGCAGCACGACCAGCAGATCGAGATCGCTGCGCCCCACGCGCGCGGTACCGCGCGGAATCGAGCCGTAGAGGTACGCGCTGTGCAGCCGCGCCCCGAACCCGTCCAGCAGCCGGTCCCGCGCGGCGGTGACGACCGGACGGAAGTCGTGGGCAACACGCGCGAGCGATCCCTCCCGCTCGATGTACCCCTGTGCGTCGAGTCCCCTGCTGTGACGAGTACCGGCCATGGGCTCACTGTGCCCGGGGACCGGCCCCGACGCAGATGATTTACGGCGATGACGCGGGCGCGGCTGCGCCGAACGTGGCACGGTCCGCCGGTGGCGAGCCGATCCGGACCACACCTCGGGCCCGAACACGCACGAAGGGCCCCAGCCATGCGGCGGGACCCTTCGTAGGGGCTGTGCGGGCTAGCGGGAGCGCTTCGCGAGGCGTTCCACGTCCAGCAGGATCACCGCGCGGGCCTCCAGGCGGAGCCAGCCACGCTGGGCGAAGTCGGCCAGGGCCTTGTTGACCGTCTCGCGGGACGCGCCGACCAGCTGGGCCAGCTCTTCCTGCGTGAGGTCGTGGACGACGTGGATGCCCTCCTCCGACTGCACGCCGAAGCGGCGGGAGAGGTCCAGCAGCGCGCGCGCCACACGGCCGGGCACGTCCGAGAAGACCAGGTCGGACATCGCGTCGTTGGTGCGGCGCAGTCGGCGGGCGACGGCGCGCAGCAGCGCGGTGGCCACCTCGGGGCGGGCGTTCAGCCAGGGCTGGAGGTCGCCGTGGCCGAGGCCCAGCAGCTTGACCTCGGTCAGCGCGGTGGCGGTCGCCGTACGCGGGCCCGGGTCGAACAGCGACAGTTCGCCGATCAGCTCGCCGGGGCCGACGACGGCGAGCATGTTCTCGCGTCCGTCGGGGGAGGTGCGGTGGAGCTTGACCTTGCCCTCGGTGACGACATAGAGCCGGTCACCGGGGTCGCCCTCGTGGAAGAGGGAGTCCCCACGCGCGAGGGTCACCTCACTCATGGAGGCACGCAGCTCCGCGGACTGCTCGTCGTCGAGAGCCGCGAAGAGCGGGTTGCGCCGCAGAACGTCGTCCACGAGTTCTCTCCTTGTCGACCTGCTCAGGGGATCTTGCTTCCCCCTTGGTACCAGGGGACCGTGTTCCCCATCTTGCCGGACGGTCCAAACAGTGTGATCTGTCACAAGGATGCCGCACAGGTGTCCCGGGGTAAGCGGCAGGGGTCCAATTGGGGGCTGATCTTCAGGGCCCGGGGCGGATGTCGGTGCCGGGCTTTAGGCTGGCCGGGTGTCCAAATCGCCGGTGAGAGCACAGGCCAAGGGGGCTGGGCGGGTGGTTGTACGTCGTGATTCCGCTGTGGGCGAACAGGACCCCGGTGGCGGAAGGAAACCGGCAAAAGCGGCAAAGAAGGCTGCCGTGGCGAAGAAGGCCGTCGCTGCGAAGAAGACCGCCGTGAAGCCCTCGAAGGCCGAGTCCCGCACCGCCCTCGTCCGCCGGGCCCGCCGGATCAACCGCGAGCTCGCCGAGGTCTACCCGTACGCCCATCCGGAACTGGACTTCGAGAACCCCTTCCAGCTCCTGGTCGCCACGGTCCTGTCCGCCCAGACCACCGACCTGCGCGTCAACCAGACGACCCCGGCGCTCTTCGCCAAGTACCCCACCCCCGAGGACCTGGCCGCCGCCAACCCGGAGGAGGTGGAGGAGATCCTGCGCCCGTGCGGGTTCTTCCGCGCCAAGACCAGGTCGGTCATAGGGCTGTCCAAGGGTTTGACCGAGTTGTTCGGCGGTGAGGTGCCGGGCCGCCTCGAGGATCTGGTCAAGCTGCCCGGCGTCGGCCGGAAGACCGCCTTCGTGGTGCTCGGCAACGCCTTCGGACGGCCCGGGATCACCGTGGACACCCACTTCCAGCGGCTCGTACGGCGCTGGCAGTGGACCGAGCAGACCGACCCCGACAAGATCGAGGCCGAGATCGGCACGCTCTTCCCCAAGAGCGACTGGACGGACCTCTCGCACCACGTCATCTGGCACGGCCGCCGTATCTGCCACGCCCGCAAACCGGCCTGCGGCGCCTGCCCCATCGCCCCGCTCTGCCCCGCGTACGGCGAGGGCGAGACGGACCCGGAGAAGGCGAAGAAGCTGCTCAAGTACGAGAAGGGCGGCTTCCCGGGCCAGCGCCTGAAGCCCCCGCGGTCCTACCTGGACGCGGGCGGCCGGGCGGCACCGCCACTGGGGGCGACTGGATGACCGACCGGGACGGCAACGCACCGAAGGAGCGCGGGGAACCGCGCGACCAGCCGCGACGGCTCCGCGGCGGTCGGGCGGCAGGTTGCGGCACCCCCAGGGCAGGTTGCGGCACACCCAGGGCAGGTTGCGGCCCGCACGGGGCATGTGGCGGCATCTGTGGGGAACTGCCCGCCGGGCCGCGACGGCGCCGCCGCGGCGGGGCGGCAGGTTGCGGCCCGCACGGGGCATGTGGCGGCACTTCCGGGGAACTGGCCGCCGGGCCACGACGGCTCCGCGGCGGTCGGGCGGCAGGTTGCGGCACACCCAGGGCAGGTTGCGGCCCGCACGGGGCATGGGGCGGCACCCACGGGGAACTGGGCGACGGGTCGCCGCGACGGCTCCGCGGCGGCCGGACGGCATCTCGCGGCACTTCCAGCAGCGCGCCCACGTTGGAACGGGCAGGACGACGGGGGGTGCGATGACGCGCGCGAGCGAGACACAGGGCGGGCCGGTGGCGCTGAGCAAGGAGGGGCTGCCCGACTGGCTGGACCCGGTTGTGCGGGCGGTGGAGACCGTCGAGCCGCTGCAGCTGAGCCGGTTCCTGCCGCCGAAGAACGGCGCGGGCCGGCAGTCCGCCGTCCTGATCCTCTTCGGTGAGGGCGAGCGCGGCCCCGAGCTGCTGCTGATGGAGCGGGCCAGTTCCCTGCGCTCCCACGCGGGCCAGCCCTCCTTCCCCGGTGGGGCCCTCGACCCCGAGGACGGCGACCCGAAGGCCGACGGGCCGCTGCGGGCCGCTCTCCGCGAGGCCGAGGAGGAGACCGGGCTCGATCCGGCCGGCGTCCAGCTCTTCGGCGTCCTGCCCCGGCTGTACATCCCGGTCAGCGGCTTCGTGGTCACCCCCGTCCTCGGCTGGTGGCGCGAGCCCACCCCGGTCGGGGTCGTCGACCCGAACGAGACGGCCCGGGTCTTCACGGTCCCCGTGGCGGATCTCACGGACCCCGCCAACCGCGCCACCGCCGCTCACCCCAGCGGCCACCGAGGTCCGGCATTCCTGGTCGAATCGGCCCTCGTCTGGGGCTTCACCGCCGGGATCATCGACCGGTTGCTGCACTTCGCGGGCTGGGAGCGGCCCTGGGACCGGGAGAAGCAGGTCCCGCTGGACTGGCGGTCATGACAGGGTGGGCGCCGTGTTCTGTAATCCGGGGGGCCGGTAAGTGACGAGGCGAGGCTTGAAGCGGTGAACGTGCTGGACATCCTGCTGCTGGTCGCGGCGGTGTGGTTCGCCATCGTCGGCTACCGGCAGGGCTTCGTCGTCGGCATCCTGTCGGTGATCGGCTTCCTCGGGGGCGGCCTCGTCGCCGTCTACCTGCTCCCCGTGATCTGGGACGCCCTGACGGACAACTCCGAGGTGAGCACGACGGCCGCGGTCGTCGCCGTGGTCGTGGTCATCGTCTGCGCCTCCGTCGGCCAGGCCCTGACCACCCACCTCGGCAACAAGCTGCGCCGCTACATCACCTGGTCCCCGGCCCGCGCCCTGGACGCCACCGGCGGCGCCCTGGTCAACGTCGTCGCGATGCTCCTGGTCGCCTGGCTGATCGGCTCGGCGCTGGCCGGCACCACCCTGCCGACGCTCGGCAAGGAGGTCCGCAACTCCAAGGTGCTGCTCGGAGTGTCCCGGGCGCTGCCCGCGCAGGCCGACACATGGTTCGCGGACTTCTCCTCGGTCCTCGCGCAGAACGGCTTCCCGCAGGTCTTCAGCCCGTTCTCCAACGAGCCCATCACCGACGTAAAGCCGCCCGACCCGGCGCTCGCCAACAGTGCCGTGGCCACGCGCGCGAAGCGATCCATCGTCAAGGTCGTGGGCACGGCGGACAGTTGCGGCAAGGTCCTGGAGGGCACCGGCTTCGTCTTCGCCGACCGCCGGGTGATGACCAACGCCCATGTGGTGGGCGGCGTCGACGAACCCACCGTCCAGATAGGCGGAGAGGGCCGCAAGTACGACGCGCAGGTCGTGCTCTACGACTGGAAGCGCGACATCGCCGTGCTCGACGTACCGGATCTCGACGCGCCCGCGCTGGAGTTCACCACCGACGACGCCCGCAGCGGCGACGACGCGATCATCGCCGGCTTCCCGGAGAACGGCGCCTACGACGTCCGCGCCGCCCGCGTCCGCGGCCGCATCCCGGCCAACGGCCCGGACATCTACCACCGAGGCACCGTGCACCGCGACGTGTACTCGCTGTACGCGACCGTCCGCCAGGGCAACTCCGGCGGCCCGCTGCTCACGCCCGAGGGCAAGGTGTACGGCGTGGTCTTCGCGAAGTCCCTCGACGACGCCGACACCGGCTACGCGCTCACCGCGGACGAGATCCAGGAGGACATCGCCGCCGGACGTACCGCGAACCAGCAGGTGGACAGCGACAGCTGCGCGCTGTAGCCCTGGGGCCCGGCGGGGTCAGCCGCGGGGGTGGCGCAGGCGTACCGAGACCCAGCGGGCCCGGCGGCGCAGGATGCGCGGAATGCCCACCCGGAGGTCGGTGCCCGCCATCTGCGGAGCGGCGCCTCCCTGGTGGGGGCTCAGGGCGTTGCCCGAGCGTCGGTTGCGTGCTGCGTCACTGTAGTCGTGCGTCCAGCCCATACCCCGACGTGTGCCCCCGCCCCAAGGTCGATAACCGCCCCCAGGGCCCCCAATTGGCCTATGCGCCGGGCAATTGGCTGTTCGTAGTACTGATGTTCAGATCCGCATACCGGGCGCGTCGGAACGGTCACCGATCGGGTTCGGGATCCTTCAGCCAATTGACCAGTTCGGCCGAGAACGCGACCGGATCCTCTTCGTGGGGGAAGTGGCCGAGTCCGTCGAACAGGCGCCAGCGGTAGGGGGCTTCGACGTACTCGCCGGAGCCGGCCGCGCTGCGGGTGCGCATCACGGGGTCGAGCGAGCCGTGCAGATGCAGGGTCGGCACCCGGACGGGCCGCTTCATCCGGCGGTTGAACTGGATGCCGTCGGGGCGGGCCAGCGAGCGGACCATCCAGCGGTACGGCTCGATCGAGCAGTGCGCGGTGGAGGGGATGCACATCGCGCGGCGGTACGTGTCCACCGCGTCGTCCTCCGGCAGCCGTGGGCCCGACCAGTCCCGGACCAGCCGGCCGACCAGCGCCCCGTCCTCGGCGGTGAGCTGGCGCTCGGGGATCCAGGGGCGCTGGAATCCCCAGATGTAGGAGCCGGCGGCGGTCTGCTTGACGTCCGAGAGCATCGCCGAGCGCCAGCGCCGCGGATGGGGCATGGACGCGACAGCGAGCCGCCGTACGAGCTTCGGGCGCATCACGGCCGCCGTCCACGCCAGATAGCCGCCCAGGTCGTGCCCGACGAGGGCGGCGTCCGGCTCGCCGAGGGAGCGGATCACCCCGGTGATGTCGAGCGCCAGGTTGGCCGGGTCGTAACCGCGTGGGGTGCGGTCGCTGCCGCCGACGCCCCGCAGGTCCATGGCGACGGCCCGGAACCCGGCGTCGGCCAGGGCCGGCAGCTGGTGCCGCCAGGTCCACCAGAACTGCGGGAAGCCGTGCAGGAGCAGGACCAGCGGCCCGTCACCCATCTCGGCGATGTGGAAGCGCGCGCCGTTGGCGGCCACGTCCCGATGGGTCCAGGGACCGTCGAGTCGTACGACCGAGGCGGGTTGCGCCGTAGGGGTGAGGGCCGGGTCCGTCATGACGTCGAGCGTGCCACAGCCTCGATGGCCGCGGGCGACCGGTCCTCCAGGGCCGGCACCGGGCGCGGATGCGGCTTGGCCTTCTGCAGGACTCCCGCGCTCTCCTTCATCGACGCGGCCACCTTCTGCGGGCCCTGGCTCTTCTTGGCCTTCTTCGCGAAGACCACGCCGATGAGGGCGAGCACGACGGCGACGAGCACGTTCGCCGCGAACGACAGCAGGAAACAGATCGCGAGATTCCAGTCGCTCCAGGTCCGAATGCCGTACGCCAGCGCGAAGTTGAGCATCGGCAGGGAGAACACCAGCACCCCGCCCGCCACCATGAACGCGCCGCCACTGGTGGCGCCGCGCTTGACGTCCTGCTTCAGCTGGGCCTTGGCCAGCGCGATCTCGTCGTGCACCAGCGCCGACATCTCGGTCGTCGCCGAGGCGAACAGCTGGCCGATGCTGCGTTCGGCGCCGACCGGGCTGCCGTCGGGTGCGCTCATCGCGTTCTCCCTCTTCTGACCATGTGGGTGAGACTCGTCTTTTGTACCGTCCCGTCAGATCATGCCCGACGGTCGTTGTCCTCGCCTGCCCCACCCGTCACTTCGGCAAGCCGCTCTCGCTCGGCGGCCTTCAGTTCGGCGAGCCGGCGGTGCTCGGCGGCCTTGCGGTCGTGGATGGCGGCCATCCGCAGGTGGTACTCCGGGTCGTCCTGCTCGTAGACGTCCGGGATGCCGGACATGTCCTCGTCCCGCTCCTCCGCCTCCACCATCCGGCGGTATCGGGCGTTCCTGATCTTCAGCAGCACCGACGCCAGCGTCGCCGCGATGAGGGAGCCCATCAGTACGGCGGCCTTGACCTCGTCCGTCATCGCCGTCTCGCCCTCGAAGGCGAGCTCGCCGATGAGCAGCGAGACGGTGAAGCCGATCCCGGCCAGCGTCGCCACCGCGAACACATCGGCCCAGGCCAGATCGTCGCTGAGGGAGGCCTTGGTGAACCGCGCCGTCAGCCAGGTGCCGCCGAAGATGCCCACCGCCTTGCCGACCACCAGCCCGAGGACGACACCCAGGGTCTCCGGCTGCCTGAACACATCGCCGAGCGCCCCGCCGGAGAGGGTGACACCTGCGCTGAACAGCGCGAACAGCGGTACCGCGAGCCCTGCCGAGAGCGGCCGGACCAGGTGCTCGATGTGCTCGCCGGGGGAGTGCTCCTCGCCCTCGCGCGGGGTGCAGCGCAGCATCAGGCCCATGGCGACACCGGCGATGGTGGCGTGGACGCCGCTGTTGTACATGAGCGCCCAGATCACGAGCGCCAGCGGAACGTACACGTACCAGCCCCGTACGCCCTTGCGGAGCAGCAGCCAGAAGACGGCGAGGCCGAGCAGGGCGCCGCCGAGCGCGGCGAAGTTCAGCTTCTCGGTGAAGAAGACCGCGATGATCAGGATGGCGAAGAGGTCGTCGACGACCGCCAGGGTGAGCAGGAAGGCGCGCAGGGCGCTCGGCAGGGAGGTGCCGATGACGGCGAGCACGGCGAGCGCGAAGGCGATGTCGGTGGCCGTGGGCACGGCCCAGCCGTCCATGGAGCCGCCGCCGCTGAGGTTGGTGAGCACGTAGACGAGCGCCGGTACGGCCATCCCGCACAGCGCGGCCACCACCGGCAGGACGGCGGCCTTGGGGTCCCGCAGATCACCGGCGACCAGCTCGCGCTTGAGCTCGATGCCGGCGACGAAGAAGAAGATCGCGAGCAGTCCGTCGGCGGCCCAGTGCGCGACCGACAGATCCAGGCCCAGTGCCTCGGGGCCGAGGTGGTAGTGGCTGACGCTCTGGTAGCTGTCGCTCAGCCCGGGAACGTTCGCCCAGACCAGTGCGGCGACGGCGGCGATGAGCAGCAGCACACCACCGACGGTCTCGGTGCGCAGCGCGTCCGCGACGAAGGTCCGTTCCGACAGGGTGAGCCGGTCTAGGACCTTGCGGGGGGTGCTGGGCGCGGGCACGGGGACCTCCGGTGGTGGGGCAGCACAAACACTTGCCGACCAGACTTCCCGGCGCACCTTTTGGGGACTTACTTTTTGCTTAGCCTACCTAACGTACGGCGGTGGCGCACATGCGGGATCCCGCCCCGGGCACGGGAAAACGCCCGGCACGCGTCGTGCCGGGCGTTTCCGCGGTGACGGCTGTCAGTCCTCGCTCGGTGCCGCCGGCAGCTTGGCCTGGATGAGCTGCATGACGCTGCTGTCGGTCAGGGTGGTGACGTCACCGAGCTCGCGGTTCTCCGCGATGTCCCGCAGCAGTCGGCGCATGATCTTGCCGGAGCGGGTCTTGGGCAGCTCCGCCACCGGCAGGATGCGCTTGGGCTTGGCGATCGGGCCGAGGGTGGCGCCCACGTGGTCGCGCAGCTCGGCCACCAGGCCGTCGGTCTCCGCCGCCGTACCCCTGAGGATCACGAAGGCGACTATGGCCTGGCCGGTCGTCTCGTCCGCGGCGCCGACCACGGCCGCCTCGGCGACCGAGGGGTGGGAGACCAGGGCGGACTCGACCTCGGTGGTGGAGATGTTGTGCCCGGAGACGAGCATGACGTCGTCGACGCGGCCGAGCAGCCAGATGTCGCCGTCGTCGTCCTTCTTCGCGCCGTCACCGGCGAAGTACTTGCCCTCGAACCGCGACCAGTAGGTGTCGAGGAACCGCTGGTCGTCGCCCCAGATGGTGCGCAGCATCGACGGCCACGGCTCGGTCAGCACCAGGTAGCCACCGCCGCCGTCGGGGACCTCGTTCGCCTCGTCGTCGACGACGGTCGCGGAGATGCCCGGCAGCGGGGTCTGCGCCGAGCCGGGCTTGGTGGCGGTGACGCCGGGCAGCGGCGAGATCATCATCGCGCCGGTCTCGGTCTGCCACCAGGTGTCCACGATCGGGGTGCGGTCGCCGCCGATGTGCTTGCGGTACCAGATCCACGCCTCGGGGTTGATCGGCTCACCGACCGACCCGAGCACCCGCAGGCTGCTCAGGTCGAACTTCGCGGGGATGTCGTCGCCCCACTTCATGAACGTACGGATGGCGGTGGGCGCCGTGTACAGGATCGTCACCCCGTACTTCTGCACGATCTCCCAGAACCGGCCCTGGTGGGGGGTGTCGGGGGTGCCCTCGTACATCACCTGGGTGGCGCCGTTGGCCAGCGGCCCGTACACGATGTACGAGTGCCCGGTGACCCAGCCGACGTCGGCGGTGCACCAGTAGACGTCGGTCTCGGGCTTGAGGTCGAAGACGGCGTGGTGGGTGTACGACGCCTGGGTGAGGTAGCCGCCGGAGGTGTGCAGGATGCCCTTCGGCTTCCCCGTGGTGCCCGAGGTGTAGAGGATGAACAGCGGCTGCTCGGCGTTGAACGCCTCCGGCGCGTGCTCGGCGGACTGCCGCTCCACGACCTCGTGCCACCACACGTCCCGGCTGTCGTCCCAGGCGACCTCCTGGCCGGTGCGCCGGACCACGAGGACGTGCTCGACGTTGCCGGCCTTGGAGACGGCCTCGTCGACGGCCGGCTTCAGCGCCGAGGGCTTGCCGCGCCGGTAGCCGCCGTCGGAGGTGATGACGACACGGGCGTCGGCGTCCTGGATACGGGTCGCGAGCGCGTCGGCGGAGAAGCCGCCGAAGACGACCGAGTGGGCGGCGCCGATCCGGGCGCACGCGAGCATGGCGACCGCCGTCTCGGGGATCATCGGCATGTAGACGGCGACCCGGTCACCCTGTCGCACACCGAGCTCCAGCAGGGCGTTCGCGGCCTTGGAGACCTCGTCCTTGAGCTGGGCGTAGGTGATCGCGCGACTGTCGCCGGGCTCCCCCTCGAAGTGGATGGCGACCCGGTCCCCGAGCCCGGCCTCGACATGCCGGTCCACGCAGTTGTACGCGACGTTGAGCTCGCCGTCCTTGAACCACTTCGCGAACGGCGGGTTCGACCAGTCCAGCGTCTCCGTCGGCTCCTTGGCCCAGGTCAGCCGACGGGCCTGCTCGGCCCAGAAGCCGAGCCTGTCAGCCTTGGCCCGCTCGTACGCCTCCGCGGTGACGTTGGCGTGCTCGGCCAGGTCAGCGGGCGGCGCGAAGCGTCGCTCCTCCTTCAAGAGGTTGGCCAGGCTTTCGTTGCTCACGACATCTCCCTTTCCCAGGGTGTCCGTTGTGTCCCAGGCCACAGCTCATCAGACCCGGGGGCCCGGTGACAAGGGCCGACGGGAAATTGGTTTAGACCTGTGCGCGGCCCTGTCCACGGCCGTGGTCCGGCAGTCGGTGTCATCCGTACCCACGGACGCTGACCTGGCGGAGTTCAGTCGCTGTAACGCCTTTCACAACCCGCCCCCGCCGCTCAGGCGGACAGGTCGGCCGCCCGCACGTGATCGAACACCTGGTCCTCGTCCGACCCGGCGAGCAGATACGCCTGTGCCTCACCCACGTGGAAGTACATTCCGTGCAGCTCCAGTACCCCGTCCCGCAGCGCCTGGGACACCGACTCATGGGCTCGCAGATGCTCCAACTGCTGCACCACATTGGTCAGGCACAGCTGCTCGACCGCGTCGGCCGGCGCCCGCCCCGCCAGCCGGGCCCCCGGGCGCCCTTCCTCGGCCATGCGCTCCAGACTCGGCAGCCCGTGCCGCAGCCACCGCTTGAGAGGGGTCCGTGCACCGCCCGGCTCGGAGTTCAGCAGTGCCTGCATCGCCCCGCACCCGGAGTGCCCGCACACCGTGATGGAGCGCACCTTCAGCACGTCCACCGCGTACTCGATCGCGGCCGCCACCGAGTCGTCCCCGCTCTCCTCGCCCGGAAGCGGCACCAGGTTGCCCACATTGCGCACCACGAACAGATCTCCCGGACCACTGGAGGTGATCATCGAGGTGACCAGGCGTGAGTCGGCGCAGGTGAGGAACAGCTGGGAGGGCCGCTGCCCCTCGCGCGCCAGCCGGGCCAGCTCACCGCGCACCAGGGGAGCGGTGTGGCGCTGGAACGCGCTGATGCCACGCGCCAGTTCATGCCCGCTCGGCCCCTGGCCGGGTCCGGGCGCGTCCGCCTCGACGTCCCCGCCGGGCGCGTCCGGGCGCGCGCCGGGCGACGGTGCCGGGTCCGGGCGCTCGCACTGGTGGTTGCGCCAGGGCGTCCAGGGACGGCACCGGCAACCGGTGGAGGCGGCCAGGTCGGCGGCGCCCGCCTCGGTGTGCGAGGTGGTGGGAACGCCGGGCTCGGCGATCCGCAGGCCCGCACGGCGGCCCGTGATCTCGACGGAACCGCCCTGCGCGGTGTGCGAGTTCTGCCAGTCCTGGAGTGTCTCGTACGCCGCGTGATCCATGAAGGACCCGTCCAACTCCACCACGGCACCGGCCCCTTGGGGCACGAGGTGCAGGGCTCGGCTGAGCCGCGGCACGGCGAGGAAGGTCAACTGGCCACGGACGTGTACGTGATGGACTCCTTCCTTCTCCTCATGGGTGATACGGGTGCGGGCGAGGCGGTGCAGGGAGACGGCGACGGCCACGGCGATCCCCAGCGTCACGCCCTCCAGGACGCCGAAGAAGACCACGCCGGCGGTGGTGACGGCGTAGACCAGCACTTCCCGGTGACGGGTCACCGTGCGGATGTGGTGCAGGGACACCATCTGGATGCCGACGGCCATCACCAGGGCGGCGAGCGAGGCGAGCGGGATGAGCTCCAGGAGCGGGACCATCAGCAGCGTGGCGACTACTACGAGAGCGCCGTGCAGCATCGTGGAGTTCCGGCTCACGGCACCGGCGTGCACATTCGCCGTACTTCTCACCGCGACCCCCGCCACGGGCAGTCCGCCGAGGCCACCGGAGACGATGTTGGCGGCGCCCTGTCCGAGCAGTTCGCGGTCGAGGTCGGACCGGCCGACACGGACGGGAAGTCCGGGACGGGCGGCGACCATCTTGTCGGTGGCGACCGCCCCGAGCAGGGACTGCACACTGCACACCAGGGTGGTGGTCAGCACGGCGGCCACGAGTCCGAGCACCGGGCCCTCGGGGAGTCCGGCCAGGGCGTGGCTGCTCCAGGACGGCAGGTCGACCTTGGGCAGCCGCAGTCCGGCGAGTGAGGCGGTCGCCGTCGCGCCGGCGACGGCGACGAGGGCGGCCGGGACCTTCCGCAGCAGCCGTCCGGCCCGGCCGGGCAGGCGCGGCCAGAGCAGCAGCAGCGCGAGGGTGAGGGCGCTCACCGACACGGCGGCCGGATGCAGGTCGGCCAATTGGGCGGGCAGAGCGAGCAGGTTGTCGGGGACGGAGCTCTGGGGAGTGCCGCCGAGGACGATGTGCAGCTGAGCGACGGCGATGGTGACGCCGATGCCCGCGAGCATGCCGTGCACGATGGCGGGGCTGACGGCGAGCGCGGTGCGCGCCACGCGCAGGCAGCCCAGGCCCAGTTGGGCGAGCCCGGCGAGGACGGTGATGGCGCAGGTCGTGCGCCAGCCGTAGCGCTGGATGAGGTCGGCGGTGACCACCGTGAGACCGGCGGCGGGGCCGCTGACCTGGAGCGCGGAGCCGCCGAGCCGGCCGACCACGAGCCCGCCCACGGCGGCGGCCACAAGCCCGGCCTGGAGGGGCGCGCCGGTGGCGAGGGCGATGCCGAGGGAGAGCGGCAGGGCGATCAGGAAGACGGCGATCGACGCGGAGACATCGGCGCCGGCGATCCGGAACCGGCGGGGACGGTGGGGCGGCGGACTGTGCGGCTCGTGGTCGCGCTCGGTCCGAGTGGGGTCGGTGGTACGTGTGGGGACGCAGGCTGACATGGTTTCCCGTCTCCTCCGGGGCAGCGCGGTCGCGGATGTGGTGGTCCCCCGTGGGATGCGGGGGCGGGTCGCGGCCGTGGGTCACGGCGTGCAGCGGCGGGATGTTTCAACGCTCAGTAAACGGATCGTAATGCAGAGTAAAGGAAGCGCATAGACTTTCCGGGCAAATGGGCGAATAGCTCACCCAGACGGGTGAAGTGGCCTTTTGGTCGGCTTGTCGTACTAATTCCTTCTCGGCCTCGTGCGACTTTGGCGGCGCTGTCGGCGCTTTCCGGCATATCGGCGGAAAACGCCCTATCCGCGTTGGCCTGAGAGAAGGAAGTAGGTGGGCGGAACATGGCCGCCACCCAGAGGATCGCCGCGGGCGCCGTGGTCGCCGCGGTCTGTGCCGCATCACTCGCCGGCTGCTCGATCGGCAGCGACGCCTCCCGGGCCGCGGCCCCCGGCCCGCAGAAGGAGAAGCCGGCCCAGGGCCCGCCCAAGAGCGTGGTCCGGCTGATCGGCGACGGCTCGACCGCCTACACCGGCGCCCAGCCGCACCTGCCCAGGCCCGAACGGCTGAAGCCCGGTCAGAAGCCGCCGCAGTTCGTGGTGTTCTCCTGGGATGGCGCGGGCGAGGACGGCCAGCGGCTGTTCTCCCACTTCCGCAAGGTCGCCAAGGACAACAACGCGACCATGACGTACTTCCTGAGCGGCGTGTACATGCTGCCCGAGCACAAGCGCGACCTGTACCGGCCGCCGCAGCACTCGCCCGGCCGCTCCGACATCGGCTTCAACGACGAGCAGGGCATCGCCGACACCGTGGAGCAGCTGCGCGGCGCGTGGCTGGAGGGCAACGAGATCGGCACCCACTTCAACGGCCACTTCTGCGGCAAGGGCGGCGGTGTCGGCGAGTGGTCCGTCGAGGAGTGGAAGGACGAGATCGCCCAGGCGAAGCAGTTCGTGAAGTCCTGGAAGACCAACACCGGGATGAGGAACTCCTCGCCGCTGCCCTTCGACTACGACAAGGAGCTCATCGGCGCCCGCACGCCCTGCCTCGAGGGCCAGAAGAACTTCATGCAGGCCGCCCGCGAGCTGGGATTCCGCTACGACACCAGCGGGGTCAACAACCAGGTCTGGCCGAAGAAGAAGGACGGCCTGTGGGACCTGTCGATGCAGCTCGTGCCGTTCCCCGGGCGCACTTTCGAGCAGCTGACCATGGACTACAACTTCATGGTCAACCAGTCCGGCACCACCAGCCAGGGTGACCCCGACAAGTACGAGTTCTGGGGCAACCAGATGCGCGACGGCCTCCTCCAGGGCTTCCAGCGCGCCTACGACGGCAACCGCGCCCCCCTGATCATCGGCAACCACTTCGAGTCCTGGAACGGCGGCACCTACATGCGCGCCGTCGAGGAGGTCATCGAGGGCGTGTGCACCAAGCCCGAGGTGCGCTGCGTCTCCTTCCGTCAGCTCGCCGACTGGCTGGACGCCCAGGACCCCGACGTGCTGGCCAAGCTCACCACCCTGACGGTCGGCGAGGCCCCGAGGCAGGGCTGGGAGTCCTTCCTCTCGGACCGCCCGGCCCCGGCCCCCAAGGGCGTGCCCGGGGCGCCGGCGGCCCGGCAGTAGCTCCGGCTCAGGCGGGAGCGGCGACGCTCTCGCCGAGTACGAAGGAGGGGTCGACCTGCGCGGCCAGGTCGGCCCCCGTCCGCTCGTTCCCCCACGACTGGGCGTTCTTCAGGTGGAAGTGCACCATCTGGCGCGTGTAGCGCTCCCAGTCACGCCCCTCGTACGTCGCGTCCGCCGCCTCCCGCAGCCGGTGCAGGGCGCGGCGGTTGACGTCCTCCAGGAGCTCGAACCGGGGCGGTCGGCCCTTCTCCATGGAACGCACCCAGGCCGAGTACCCCACCGTGACGAGCAGGTCGTCCCCCACTTCCGCGCGCAGGAAGTCGAGGTCCTCCTGACCGTGCACCTTGTTGCCGACGACCTTCAGTTCGACGCCGAAGTCACGGGCGTACTCCTTGTACTGGCGATAGACGGAGACCCCCTTCCGGGTCGGCTCGGCGACGAGGAACGTGATGTCGAAGCGGGTGAACATGCCGGAGGCGAAGGAGTCGGAGCCGGCGGTCATGTCCACCACGACGTACTCGCCCGGCCCGTCCACCAGGTGGTTCAGGCACAGCTCCACCGCCCCCGTCTTGGAGTGGTAGCAGGCGACCCCCAGGTCGGCGTCGGTGAAGGGGCCGGTGACCATCAAACGGACGGCGCCGCCGTCGAGTTCCACCGGCCGCGCGCAGGCGTCGTAGACCGGATTGGGCTCGCACACCCGCAGCAGCCGTGAGCCCTCGCCGGGCGGGGTCGTCTTGATCATGGTCTCGGTGGACGCGATGCGCGGGTTCGAGCCGCGCAGATAGTCCTTGATCAGCCGGAGCCGGTCGCCCATCGCGGGCAGCGCGGCCGCCTCGGCGTCGTCCAGGCCCAGCGCGGCACCCAGGTGCTGGTTGATGTCGGCGTCGATCGCGACCACCGGCGCCCCGGCCGCCGCGAGATGCCGGATGAACAGGGAGGACAGGGTCGTCTTGCCGCTGCCACCCTTCCCGACGAAAGCAATTTTCATGTTCAGTAAGGTAGTGGCGAGTCGGCGGCGCGGGATGGATTTGCGTGAAGAACGCCACTCGATCGTGGGGGCCGGCCGCCGGATGCGTAATGTCGTACTCATGAGTACGACAGGCGCGACCGCCGATCCGCTCGCCGCCCTGGGTGCGCTGCCCGGTGTGGCCGACTCCGTGGAGTCCGTGCGCAAGGCCGTGGACCGGGTCTACGGACACCGGATCATGCGGCGGCGCAGCAACGAGATCACCTCCGAGGCGGCGCTGCGCGGCGCCCGGGGTTCGGCGGCGCTCTCCGGTGCCGACTGGGCCCTGGAGGAGGTGCGCCGCCGCACCGACTTCAGCGGTGACGACGAGGCGCGCGTCATGGGCGCCGCCCTGCGGCTGACCGCCGAGGCGGGCCAACTGCTGTCCATCTGGCGCCAGTCGCCGCTGCGGGTGCTGGCCCGGCTGCACCTGGTGGCGGCGGCGACCAACGGCCCGGAGGTCGGGCGTCCGCGTCAGGCGGGCGAGCCGGTCGACGAGCCCCTCGTGGAACTGCCGCCGCCGAGCGCCGCGGAGGTCCACGGCCGGCTGGACGGCCTGTCCGAGCTGATCATCGCGGGCGGCTCGGCCCCGGCGCTGGTGACCGCCGCCGTCGTGCACGGTGAGCTGCTGGCGCTGCGCCCCTTCACCTCGCACAACGGCCTCGTCGCTCGGGCTGCCGAGCGGATCGTGCTGGTGGGCAGCGGACTCGACCCGAAGTCCGTCTGCCCCTCGGAGGTCGGCCACGCCGAACTCGGCCGCGCCGCCTATCTCGCGGCGCTCGAAGGCTACGTCTCCGGCACTCCCGAGGGCATGGCCGCCTGGATCGCCCACTGCGGCAAGGCGGTCGAGCTGGGCGCGCGCGAGTCGACGGCGGTGTGCGAGGCGCTGCAGCGCGGAGCCGCGTAAAAGCCCCTGACAAAGGGTTGCGGCGGTACGAGGATTCGTACCGCCGCTGGCATGTTCACCGGGTTACCAAGCGTCCTCGATATATTGCCCATCAGGCCGGGGACTTTGCCCGTCACCTGGTGCGGCTGGCCCGTAATCGACGGGTCGACGTCGCGTGGGTGCCCGGTGTTCATGCTCGGTCCGTGGGGCCAATTGCGTTTTTAAGGTGATCCTCTCGGATGTCCTTGGTCTCGCGGGCCGTTGACTCCTTTCTACTCCGACTCCGGAGCAAGCGGAAGTCCTGGCCGCTGTTCTTTACTTTTGGGCCCAAACCTGAGTCAAACGGGCACCGGCCGGTCGGATCGCTCCACGGTCCGGCGTCGGCGCAGGTCAGGCCAGCGCCGTGCGGCGCCTGCTGGCGTACCAGACGAGCCCGGCGGTGGCCGCCGCGGCACCTATGGCGGCGGCCGCGACGAGCGCCGGACGGGCCGGGACGGAGAGCGCGGGCAGCCGCTGCTTGAGCCGTACCGGGCGGTGGAAGTCGAGAATCGGCCACCCGCGCAAGAGTGCCTCTCGGCGCAGCGCCCGGTCCGGGTTCACGGCATGCGGATGACCGACGGACTGGAGCATGGGCAGGTCGGTCGCCGAGTCGCTGTAGGCGTAGCACCGGGAGAGGTCGTACCCCTCGGACTCGGCCAGCTCCCTGATGGCTTCCGCCTTCGTCGGGCCGTACGCGTAGTACTCCACCTCGCCGGTGAAGCAGCCGTCGTCCCCCACGACCATGCGGGTGGCCACCACGCGGTCGGCGCCGAGCAGTTCGCCGATCGGCTCGACCACCTCGGCGCCCGAGGTGGACACGATCACGACGTCGCGTCCTGCCGTGTGGTGCTCCTCGATGAGGGAGGCGGCCTCGTCGTAGATGATCGGGTCGATCAGGTCGTGCAGGGTCTCGGCGACGATCTCCTTGACCTGCTGGACGTTCCAGCCGCGGACGAGCGCGGAGAGGTACTCGCGGGTGCGCTCCATCTGGTCATGGTCCATACCGCCCACCCGGAAGACGAACTGAGCGTAGGCGGTCCGCAAGGCGGCCCTGCGGTTGATCAGTCCGCCTTGGTAGAAGGACTTGCTGAACGTGAGCGTGCTCGACTTCGCAATGACCGTCTTGTCCAGATCAAAGAAGGCCGCTGTGCGGGGCAAGGAGTGGTTTTCCACGACCCCGAGCATAGGCGCAGCCCATTCGGCGTAAGGTGGGGCGCGTGGGTTTGCCTGAGAGGGCTCTCGGGTACACCATGGAAGTCACGGATCGTTCGCGACCGTGCTAACCCGGCCCGACTCCTCCCCCCCCGAGTCGGCCGTGGGGACGACCCCCGCTCTCCCCCCCGGCGGGGGTCGTCGCATGTCCGGACGGGTTTTCTCTCCCTTACGCGGCCGCAGGGCCGATCCGAGGCGGCTGCGGCCGCCCTTTAGTCATGCCCAGGATTCGTCACTCTGCGTAGTCGCTGCGCTGCTCTGTGGAAGTCCACCCGGGGCCGGTGCGAACCCCGTGCGCACCCCGTACTGAGGTCACCGGTATGGGTGACAGCGATATTCACAACCACTGAGTTGTCCACAGTTATCGACCAAGATCCACACGATTTCCGGCATCGCTGCACCGTGATTCCAACGCGCCCCACCGAGCCGACTTCATGGCCGGTTGCGGTTAGTCGGGCGTGTTTTGGCCGGTTCGTATCGGCCGCTCATATGGAGACCGGTTGCCGGTTCTTCACACGTTCGGGAATCGCGGGGCCGCAGGGGCCGCGCGGAAGAAGCAGCGAAGGGGGAGAGAAGTGGCCGCAGCCGTCACAAAGGAACCACCGCCCGCCGCCTCCGGTCGGCCGGGGGCACCACTGATCGTCACCGAGGACGCCGATCTGCTGGACGACCTGCTGCGCCTGTGCGCGGCGGCGGGCGCCACGCCCGAGGTTCATCACGGCGTCCCGGAACCGCACGGAAACTGGGAGGCCGCGCCGCTCGTCCTGGTCGGCGACGACGCCGCACGCCGGGTGCGCGGAGCCGCCCGCAGACGCGGGGTGGTGCTGGTCGGCCGGGACCAGGACGACTCCGGGGTCTGGCGGCGGGCCGTCGAGATCGGCGCCGACCATGTCCTGATGCTTCCCGACGGGGAGCAGTGGCTGGTCGACCGGATCGCCGACGTCGCCGAGGGCGTGGGCAGGCCCGCGCTCACCGTCGGCGTCATCGGCGGGCGGGGCGGCGCGGGGGCGTCCACGCTCGCGTGCGCCCTCGCCGTCACCTCCGCGCGGGAGGGGCTGCGCACCCTGCTCGTGGACGCCGATCCTCTGGGCGGCGGGCTCGACGTACTCCTCGGCGGCGAGACGGCTGAAGGACTGCGCTGGCCGGCTTTCGCCGCCTCGCGCGGGCGGGTCGGCGGCGGCGCCCTGGAGGAGTCGCTGCCCGAGCTGCACTCGCTGCGGGTGCTCAGCTGGGACCGCGGGGACTGTGTCGCCGTCCCGCCGCAGGCCGTACGGGCGGTGCTGGCCGCCGCCCGGCGCCGGGGCGGCACCGTCGTGGTCGACCTGCCGCGCCGGATCGACGACGGCGTCGCCGAGGCGCTCGCCCAGCTCGACCTCGGCCTCCTCGTCGTCCCCGGCGAACTGCGCGCCGTGGCGGCGGCCGGGCGGGTGGCCTCCGCGGTCGGCATGGTGCTCGGGGATCTGCGGGTGGCGGTGCGCGGACCGTACGCCCCCGGCCTCGACGACCGCGAGGTGGCCCGTCTCCTCGGGCTCCCGTTGGCCGGAGAGGTGCCGGTCGAGGCCGGCCTGCGCCGCGCGCACGAGAGCAGGACGCCACCCGCCGCGGCGGGCCGGGGCCCACTGGCGCGCTTCTGCCGGGAGTTCTGGGAGCGGGCACTGGTGGAGGCGGGGCCGGCATGACCGTGTTCCCGGGACGTGAGGCGCCACCCGCCTCGGGCGGGGCCGATCTGACGCCGGCGCTGCTCGACGGAGTGCGGCGCAGGCTGGCGGAGAGCGGGGCCGAGCCGACGCCCGCGCGCGTGGCACAGGCGCTGCGCGAGCAAGGGCGGGTGCTGGGGGACGCCGAAGTTCTGGGCGCCGCCGAGCAGTTGCGGTCCGAGCTGGTCGGCAGCGGACCACTCGAACCGCTGCTCGCCGATCCCTCGGTGACCGATGTACTCGTGTCCGCCCCGGACCGGGTCTGGGTGGACCGCGGCGGCGGCCTCGAACTGACCGGGGTGCGCTTCCCCGACGCGGCCGCCGTACGGCGCCTCGCGCAGCGCCTGGCCGCCGTGGCCGGACGCCGCCTGGACGACGCGCGGCCCTGGGCCGACGCCCGGCTGCCCGACGGGACCCGGCTGCACGCCGTGCTGCCCCCGGTGGCCGTCGGCTGCGCCTGCCTGTCCCTTCGGGTCGTACGGCCGCGCGCCTTCACGCTCGACGAGCTGATGGCCGCGGGCACGGTGCCGCCGGGCGGGGACCGGGTGCTGCGGGCGCTGATGGAGGCACGGCTGTCCTTCCTCATCAGCGGCGGCACCGGGAGCGGCAAGACCACGCTGCTGAGCGCGCTGCTCGGCCTCGTCGGGCCGGGCGAACGGATCGTGCTCGCCGAGGACTCCGCGGAGCTGCGGCCCGACCACCCGCACGTCGTACGGCTGGAGAGCAGACCCGCCAATCAGGAGGGCGCGGGGCTCGTCACGCTCCAGGACCTGGTCCGCCAGGCACTGCGGATGCGGCCGGACCGGCTGGTCGTGGGGGAGGTGCGCGGGCCGGAGGTGGTCCATCTGCTGGCCGCGCTGAACACGGGCCACGAGGGCGGCTGCGGCACTTTGCACGCCAACGCGGCGGCCGATGTGCCGGCCCGGCTCGAGGCACTCGGCACGGCGGCCGGGCTCGACCGGGCCGCGCTGCACAGCCAGTTGGCGGCCGCGCTGTCGGTGGTCCTGCATCTCGTACGGGGGCGCGACGGGCGACGCCGGATCGCCGAGGTGCAGGTACTGGAGCGGGACACCTCCGGGCTGGTGCGGACGGTGCCGGCCCTGCGGTGGCGGGCGGGGGCGTTCATGGCGGAGCGGGGGTGGGGCCGGTTGCGGGGGCTGCTCCGGGACGGGGGCTTCGATCTGGGGAGCGGGGAGCGTGATGGGTGAGACGGCGATGGGCGGCCCTTCGACAGGCGCGGCCGTGGTCGTGGCGGGTGCTGCTCTGTGGCTGCTGAGCGGGCGGGACACCGGGGCGCGGCGGGCTCGGTTGCTGATGGCCGGAGGCGGAGCGCTGGGTGCCGCGCCGCCCGCCCGGCGGTTGGCGGTCGAGGAACTGCGGCGGATCCGGAGGCGGTTGCGGGCCGAGTGGTGGGCGGTGGTCGTCGGGCTCGGGCTCGCGGTGCTCGGGGCGTCGGTGCTGCCGCTGATCGCCGGGGCGGCCGGGGTGCCGTTGCTGCGGCGGGTGCGGGTGGCCGGCCAGGGGCGGCGGGCACGGGAACGGCGCGGCGACGCGGTGATCGCGCTCTGCGCGGCGCTCGCCGGGGAGGTGCGCGCGGGACGGCAGCCGGGCGAGGCGCTGCTGCGTGCGGCGCGGGACTCCGGCGGGCTGGGTGACGCCCAGACGGCGGTACTGGCGGCCGCGCGGTTCGGAGGGGAGGTACCGGGCGCCCTGGCCGCGGCGGCACGGCAGCCGGGTGCCGAGGGGCTGCGCGGACTCGCCGCGTGCTGGCGGGTGGCCGTGGATCAGGGCGCGGGCCTCGCGGCCGGACTCGACCGGCTCGAAGCGGCGCTACGGGCCGAGCGGGACCAACGTGCGGACCTGCGAGCGCAGTTGGCGGGCGCCCGGTCCACCGCACTGATGCTCGCCGGTTTGCCCGTCCTGGGGCTGCTCCTGGGCGCGGTCATGGGCGCCGATCCGCTGCGGGTGCTGCTGCACACCGGGGCGGGGCTGGGGTGCCTGTTCGCCGGTGGGGTCCTGGAAGGGGTGGGGGTTTGGTGGGCGCTGCGGATTGTCCGGGGGGCGGAGGGGGTGTGAGAGGCGGGCGGGGGTTGGAGGGCCAAGGGGGTGTGAGAGGGCGGCTGGGGTTCGAGGAGGCGACGGGGTTCGCGGAGGCGATGGGTTGTACGTCGGAGGTCCGGTGAGGAGGGGCTGTGAGTGCGGAAGTTGTCCACAGGCTGGGGGTTGTTGTGGGGATGGCGCTGGGCCTGGTGTGGCTGGTGCGGTGGGTGAGCGCCGTGCGGCGTGAGCGAAGGGTTCGGCGGCGGTTGGTCGGGCTCGTGACGGCTGGGGCGGTGGTTCCGGTCGCGCCGAGGTTCGACGTACGGGGCCTGGTGCGGCGGTGGGTTCCCGCCGTGGCCGTGGGGTGCGCCGGGTGGGTGTTGGTGGGAGGTGTCGCGGGGGTCGGGGTGGGACTGGTCGGCGCGGTCGCCGTGGACCGGTGGGGCGGGCGGCGCGCGGCCTCCGTGGACGACGAGCACGACGCCGCCGAGACGGCCCGGCAACTTCCCCTCGCCGCCGATCTGTTGGCGGCCTGTGTCGCCGCCGGCGCCGGACCGGTGATCGCGGCGCAGGCCGTGGGCGAGGCGCTGGGCGGTCCGGTGGGGGAGGCGCTGGCGCGAGGTGCGGCGGAGGTGCGGCTGGGCGGCGAACCGGGCGAGGCCTGGCGGAAGTTGGCGGCACTCCCCGGGGCCGGTGATCTGGCGCGGCTGCTGGAGCGTGCCGATGTTTCTGGGCTTCCGGCGGCCGGACCGGCCGCACGGCTGGCGGCGGACGCCCGCGCGACCTGGGCGCGCAGCGCTACGGCCCGGGCGCGGCGGGCGGCGGTCATGGTCTCCGCGCCGGTGGGGCTGTGCTTCCTGCCCGCCTTCATCGCGGTGGGTGTTCTGCCGGTGGTGATCGGGCTGGCGGACGGGGTGCTGGGAGGGGGTGGTGGATGACGAGAGAACGGTTTGGAGCGGCTGTCGGCGCTGAGGAGGCGACGGCACAGACGGGGCGACGGCATTCGTTCGGCACGCGGCATTCGTAGGCAACAGGACTGATTCCCACGGGGGTTCACATGAACAAGGCAGTACAGGCGATGCGAGCAGTACGGGCACGTGTGCGGGCGTTCGGCGCGCGGCGGGACTCGGGGATGGTCACCTCGGAGTACGCGATGGGAATCATCGCGGCGGTGGCGTTCGCCGTGGTCCTCTACAAGGTGGTGACCAGCGGGCAGGTCAGCGCGGAACTGCAGGCGATCGTGAAGAAGGCGCTCGATGCGCGGATGTAGGAGGCGGGGAGAGAGCGCGGCCGACCGGGGGTTCGTGACGGCGGAGTCCGCGGTGGTGCTGCCCGTGCTGGTCATGTTCGCGATGGCGCTGGTGTGGGGGCTGCTGGTCATCGCCGCCCAGATCCAGTGCGTGGACGCGGCTCGTACGGGTGCCCGCGCGGCGGCTCGCCAGGACGCGGCCGACGCGGTGGTGGCGGTGACCAAGGAAGCCGCCCCGTCGGGCGCCGAGGTCACCGTCAGCCGGACCGGCGACCGTGTCCGGGTGATCGTCGTAGCCAAGCCGCCGGCGCTGCGGGGACTGCCCTTCGAGGTACGGGAAGAGGCAGTGGCGGCGGCGGAAGAGGCCGTGGCGGAAGGGGTGACGGGGGTGCGGGACGCGGCCGGGGCGGCTCCTGGGCAGGTCCCACCGGCGCCCTCGGACACGCGAGGGGTGAGCCGATGAACTCCCGCCGTTCGGGCGACCAGGGCTCCGCCACGGTGTGGACCGTCGCCGTCGTGGCCGTCCTCTGCGTGGTGTTCGGGGTCGTGCTCGCCCTGGGGCAGGCCGTCGTCACCCGGCACCGCGCGGCGGGCGGCGCCGACCTCGCGGCGCTGGCGGCGGCCGACCACTGGGCGGAGGGGGCCGCGGCGGCCTGCGCCCGGGCGGACCAGGTGGCCCGCGCGCAGGGCACCCGGCTGGTCAGGTGCGCGCTCGTGGGCGACGTCTCGGACGTGACCGCGGCGGCGGGCGGCGGCCCGTTCGCGGCGGAGGTCAGGGCACGGGCGGGGCCCCCGGGCCCACCACCGCTCCCTGACCAGACTTCGCTGATCAGGCCTCCCGTGCTCGCCCCTGCTCCCTGACCAGACGTCGCTGATCAGGCCTCCCGAGCCCCCGCCTTCGGCGCCCCCTGATCAGACCCCCTGAGCCCCGCCTCGGCTGTCATGCGTCCCGTCCGCCCCCGCCCCCTCCGCTTCGGGCTTGTCCGGCGCCCCCCGCAACAGCTCCGTGAGCAGTCGTACCGCGCCCCTCTTGTGGAGGGGGTCGTTGCCGTTGCCGCACTTGGGGGACTGGATGCAGGACGGGCAGCCGGCGTCGCACTCGCAGGAGGCGATGGCCTCGCGGGTGGCCGTGAGCCAGGCGCGGGCGGTGTGGAAGGCGCGCTCCGCGAAGCCCGCGCCGCCGGGGTGGCCGTCGTAGACGAAGACCGTTGGGAGCAGGGTGTCGGGGTGGAGGGGGATCGAGACGCCGCCGATGTCCCAGCGGTCGCAGGTCGCGAACAGCGGCAGCAGGCCGATGGACGCGTGCTCGGCGGCGTGCAGGGCGCCGCCGAGGATCTCCGGGGAGATCCGGGCCGCGTCGAGCTGGTCCTCGGTGACCGTCCACCACACCGCGCGGGTGCGCAGCGTACGAGGAGGGAGGTCGAGTTTCGTCTCGCCCAGTACTTCGCCGGTGATCACTCGGCGGCGGAGGAAGGAGACCACCTGGTTGGTGACCTCGACGGAGCCGTAGCAGAGGCGGCCGTCGCCCCACGGGATCTCTGTGTCCGTCTCCAGGACGGAGATGGAGGTGGTGTCCCGGGCCACCGTCGAGTACGACGGCGCGGCCTGCTCGACCAGGGCCACCGAGTCCTCCAGGTCCAGCGAGCGGACCAGGTACGTGCGGCCCTGGTGCAGATGGACCGCGCCCTCGTGCACCGTCGTGTGCGCCGCGCCCGCGTCGACCGTGCCGAGGAGCCGGCCCGTGCCGGACTCGACGACCTGGACCGGGCGTCCGCCCCCGCCGCGGATGTCGGTGAGGTCGGCGGCCCGTTCCCGGCGGGTCCAGTGCCAGGCCCTGGTCCGGCGGCGGAGCAGCTTCGCGGCCTCCAGCTGCGGGAGCAGTTCCGCGCAGGCGGGGCCGAAGAGCGTCAGGTCCTCCTCGACCAGCGGCAGCTCCTCCGCGGCCGCGCACAGGTGCGGGGCGAGGACATAGGGGTTGTCGGGGTCCAGGACCGTGGATTCCACGGGCTGGTCGAAGAGGGCCTCGGGGTGGTGGACGAGGAAGGTGTCCAGCGGGTCGTCCCGGGCGACGAGGACCGCCAGCGCGCCCTGTCCGGAGCGGCCGGCCCGGCCCGCCTGCTGCCACAGGGACGCCCGCGTGCCCGGATAACCGGCGATCAGCACCGCGTCCAGGCCGGAGACGTCGATGCCGAGTTCCAGGGCGGTCGTGGCGGCGAGGCCCAGCAGCTCGCCCGAGTGCAGGGCCTGCTCCAGGGCGCGCCGCTCCTCGGGGAGGTAGCCGCCGCGGTAGGCCGCCACCCGGCGGGCCAGGGAGCGGTCGACCTCGGCCAGGCGCTCCTGGGCGATCACCGAGATCAGCTCGGCGCCGCGCCGGGAGCGGACGAAGGCGACCGAGCGCACGCCCTGCACCGCCAGGTCCGTCAGCAGATCCGCCGTCTCGGCGGTGGCGGTGCGACGGACCGGGGCGCCCTTCTCGCCCTGCATCTCGGTGAGCGGCGGCTCCCAGAGGGCGAACACCAGTTCCCCGCGGGGGGAGGCGTCGTCGGCCACCTCCACGACCGGCAGGCCGGTGAGGCGCCGGGCGGCCACCGAGGGCTCCGCGGCGGTCGCGGAGGCCAGCAGGAAGACGGGCGACGCGCCGTAGCGGGCACACAGGCGGCGCAGCCGGCGCAGTACCTGGGCGACGTGCGAGCCGAAGACCCCGCGGTAGGTGTGGCACTCGTCGATGACGACGTACTTCAGCGCCTTCAGGAAGGAGGACCAGCGGGCGTGGGAGGGCAGGACGCCGCGGTGGAGCATGTCCGGGTTGGTGAGGACGTAGTTGGCGTACTGGCGGATCCACTCGCGTTCCTCGAACGGAGTGTCACCGTCGTACACCGCCGACCGGACGGAATGGCCCAGTGGTTGTGAAAGTTCCTTCACCGATCGGCACTGGTCCGCGGCGAGGGCCTTCGTGGGCGCGAGGTAGAGCGCGGTGGCGCCGCGGCCGTTCGGGGCCTCCGAGCCTTCCAGGAGGGCGGAGAGCACCGGCACCAGATAGGCCAGCGACTTGCCGGAGGCGGTGCCCGTCGCGACGACCACCGAATCGCCGTCCAGGGCGTGCTCGGCGGCGCGTGCCTGATGGGCCCAGGGGTGCTCGACCCCGGCGGCCTGGACGGCGGCGAGAACCTCCGAACGGATCCGGTCAGGCCAGACGGCATGCCGACCCGCTCGCGGGGGCACATGCTCCGTATGAGTGATGCGCGAAGCCCGGCTCGGCCCCGAGGCCAGCCGGCCCAGGACCGTGCCCGGGTCCACCCGGGACCCGGGGTCCGTCGGGGTTCGATCGGATCGGTGATTCTTGGCCATCGGCACCGAGTGTGTCACTGGCTTGACGGACAATGGGACCAAGGCGTCGTGCACGCCTGCCGGTAAGTGATTGAATGCCATCGCGGCTGGCGAACCGTCCTGGGGGCTTCAAGCCGAGGTGTCCCGAGGGACGACCGCTCGATAGCAAGGTGCTGGAGGATCCGTGGACCTGTCCCTGTCGACCCGTACCGTCGGCGATCGTACGGTCGTCGAGGTCGGTGGCGAAATCGACGTATATACCGCGCCCAAGCTGCGCGAGCAGCTGGTCGAGCTGGTGAACGACGGGAGTTTCCACCTCGTCGTCGACATGGAGGGCGTGGACTTCCTCGACTCCACCGGGCTCGGCGTACTGGTCGGCGGCCTGAAGCGGGTGCGTGCCCATGAGGGCTCGCTGCGCCTGGTCTGCAACCAGGAGCGCATTCTCAAGATCTTCCGCATCACCGGCCTCACCAAGGTGTTCCCGATCCACACCTCGGTCGAGGAAGCGGTGGCGGCCACCGACTGATCAGCGGTCACCGACCGACAAAAGCGGTCACCGACTGGTCACCGGACCCGGGTATGCCCCATGGCGCGCCCGGGACGGAAGAAGTTCAAGAAGGGGGACCGGGCTTTCGGCAGCCCGGCCCTCCGGACGGCACGCCCGTAGTTGCGAGGGGGATGCATGGCCACCGTTGAACTCCGCTTCAGCGCGCTGCCCGAGCATGTCAGGACCGCACGTCTGGTCGCGGCAGCGGTGGCACGCAGGGCCGGAGTGGACGAGGCCGTCCTGGACGAGGTGCGTCTCGCCGTCGGGGAGGCCTGCTCCCGTGCCGTCGGACTGCATCAGCTCGGCGGGGTCACGGCGCCGGTGAAGGTCGTACTGATCGAGGAGGAGAAGCAGTTCTCCATCGAGGTCGGCGACGAGGCGCCGCGCTCCGTCCCGGGTGACCGGGCGCCGGGCGCCGCGGGCGGGGACGCCGACGTGGAGGCCGAAGAGGACGAGATGGGCCTCGCGGTCATCAGCGGTCTGGTCGACGATGTCGAGGTCAGCGCTGGTGAACACGGCGGCCTTATCCGTATGACCTGGCCCACGACCCCTGCCGTCGCCGAGCTTCCCTGAGCGCGGCTCAGCAGCGAGATCACCCGAAGGGCCCTACCGAGGTGGGGCCCTTCGGCATGTTCGGGCACTCCATCGGCGTAATTCGTGAATTCCTTCACGATCAATAGCCCGATAATTCGATCAAGTTCTCGCCTGGGTCAATCAGGCCGTCAATGGCTTTGAGGCATTACCACTTTCGGGTTCCGTGGGTGGTGGGCGATCATTTGCTGAAGAGCAGGCGAAGACCAATTCCGTTTACCGCGCACTGTTTTGATCAGGTTCCGGTACCTACAATCCGTCCACATCTTGAGCTCAGCCCAAGCGTCAAGGAGGACGAATGGCGGGGCTTTCTACCCCTCATCAGTTGGATCACCCCACAACCTTCGCAGCCGCAGTCCTGACGGACGGCAACCGTGCCCTGGTGATCGTCATCGGCGTCGTCGCCCTGGCGGCGCTGGTGGTCGCCGGGGTCCTGGTGCGCCAGGTGCTCGCGGCGGGCGAGGGCACCGACAGCATGAAGAAGATCGCGGCGGCGGTCCAGGAAGGTGCCAACGCCTATCTGGCCCGGCAGCTTCGCACGCTCGGCGTATTCGCCGTGATCGTGTTCTTCCTGCTCATGCTGCTGCCCGCGGACGACTGGAATCAGCGCGCCGGCCGATCGGTGTTCTTCTTGATCGGCGCCGCGTTCTCGGCGGCCACCGGGTATATCGGCATGTGGCTCGCCGTACGCAGCAATGTGCGCGTAGCCGCCGCGGCCAGGGAAGCGACCCCGGCGGAGGGTGAGCCGGAAAAGGATCTCACCGCCGTCTCGCACAAAGCCATGAAGATCGCTTTCCGCACGGGCGGCGTCGTCGGCATGTTCACGGTGGGGCTCGGTCTGCTGGGCGCCTCCTGTGTGGTGCTGGTGTACGCGGCCGACGCGCCGAAGGTGCTGGAGGGCTTCGGTCTCGGGGCCGCTCTCATCGCCATGTTCATGCGTGTGGGCGGCGGCATCTTCACCAAGGCCGCCGACGTCGGCGCCGACCTGGTCGGCAAGGTCGAGCAGGGCATTCCGGAGGACGACCCGCGCAATGCCGCGACCATCGCCGACAATGTGGGCGACAACGTCGGCGACTGCGCGGGCATGGCGGCCGACCTGTTCGAGTCGTACGCGGTGACCCTGGTCGCCGCGCTCATCCTCGGCAAGGCGGCCTTCGGCGACGCGGGCCTCGCCTTCCCGCTGCTGGTGCCCGCGATCGGCGTGATCACGGCCATGATCGGCATCTTCGCCGTGGCCCCGCGCCGCAGCGACCGCAGCGGCATGACGGCGATCAACCGCGGCTTCTTCATCTCCGCGGTGATCTCGCTGGCCCTGGTGGCCATCGCGGTCTTCGTCTACCTGCCCTCGTCCTACGCCGACCTCGACGGCGTCACCGACGCCATGATCCAGGGCAAGAACGGTGACCCGCGGATCCTCGCGCTGGTCGCCGTGGCGATCGGCATCCTGCTGGCCGCTGTGATCCAGCAGCTGACCGGCTACTTCACCGAGACCAACCGCCGCCCGGTGCAGGACATCGGCAAGACCTCCCTCACGGGTCCCGCCACCGTGGTCCTCGCGGGTATCTCGATCGGTCTCGAATCGGCCGTCTACACCGCCCTGCTGATCGGCCTCGGCGTCTACGGCGCCTTCCTGCTCGGCGGTACGTCGATCATGCTGGCGCTGTTCGCGGTGGCGCTGGCCGGGACCGGTCTGCTCACCACGGTCGGCGTGATCGTCGCCATGGACACCTTCGGTCCCGTCTCCGACAACGCCCAGGGCATCGCGGAGATGTCCGGCGACGTCGAGGGCGCGGGCGCCCAGGTGCTCACCAACCTGGACGCGGTCGGCAACACCACCAAGGCCATCACCAAGGGCATCGCCATCGCCACCGCGGTCCTCGCGGCGGCGGCGCTCTTCGGCTCGTACCGCGACGCGATCGAGACGGGCGCGCGTGATGTGGGCGAGAAGTTCAGCGGTGCGGACGCGCCGATGAACCTGGTCATGGACATCTCGCAGCCCAACAACCTCGTCGGCCTCATCGCCGGCGCGGCGGTCGTCTTCCTCTTCTCCGGACTCGCCATCAACGCCGTGTCGCGGTCGGCCGGTTCGGTGGTCTACGAGGTGCGGCGGCAGTTCCGGGAGAAGCCCGGGATCATGGACTACAGCGAGACGCCGGAGTACGGCAAAGTCGTCGACATCTGTACGAGGGACGCGCTCAGGGAACTGGCCACACCCGGCCTGCTCGCCGTGATGGCGCCGATCTTCATCGGCTTCACCCTCGGCGTCGGCGCCCTCGGCGCCTTCCTGGCGGGCGCGATCGGCGCGGGCACGCTGATGGCGGTCTTCCTCGCCAACTCCGGCGGCGCCTGGGACAACGCCAAGAAACTCGTCGAGGACGGCCACCACGGCGGCAAGGGCAGTGAGGCCCACGCCGCCACGGTGATCGGTGACACGGTCGGCGACCCCTTCAAGGACACCGCGGGCCCCGCGATCAACCCGCTGCTGAAGGTGATGAACCTGGTGGCACTGCTGATCGCGCCCGCGGTGATCGATTTCTCGTACGGCGACGACAAGAACATCGGGGCACGGGTGCTGATCGCGGTGCTGGCGTTCCTGGTGATCGCCGGTGCGGTGTACCTCTCCAAGCGGCGCGGGATCGCGATGGGGGAGGAGGGAAACGCCGACCGGACGGCCAAGTCACCTGATCCGGCGGTGGTTTCGTAGATCCTTTCGCGGAACATGGCTCAAAGGGCGGGCGGACGGCGTGTGTTGACACGCCGGACGCCCGCCCTGCGTGTGCGCGCGCCCCTGGCCGTGAGCCTTCTCTCGCTCGGGATAAATGCCCATAAAGAACCGCATACCGGACGTCGGGCATGCGGTTGCACACCTTCCGGCGTGTATGTTCCGGGGCCGAGAGCCATGGAAGGGGCCAATCCGGTGAACAAGAAGCTCGTGGCCGCACTGTCCGGCGGTGCGGTACTGGTACTGGCGCTGTCGGGATGCAGCAGCGACGACGGCAACGACAAGCTGGATGCCTGGGCCAAGCAGGTCTGCGACGCCGTACAGCCGCAGGCGAAGAAGATCGAGTCCGCCAACGCCGCGATCCAGAAGGAGACCTCGGACAACAGCACGCCCGAGGAGGTCCAGAAGACCGACTCGAAGGCCTTCGAGGACATGTCCGACGCCTACAAGGCGATCGGGGCGGCCGTGGACAAGGCGGGGGCGCCGGACGTCGAGAACGGCGACAAGAAGCAGACGGACGCGGTCAAGGAGCTCAACGGCATCTCCGCCTCGTACGCCTCCCTGAAGAAGCAGGTCGACGAGCTCGACACCAAGGACCAGGCCAAGTTCGCCGACGGTCTGAAGGACATCGCGACCGAGCTGAACAAGCTCAGCACCAGCGGCAGCAACGCGCTCAAGACGCTGGAGGAGGGCGAGGTCGGCCAGGCCATGGCCCAGCAGTCCAGCTGCAAGTCGGCGTCCGGGGCCGCGACGGCGGCGGCGGGCTGAGGCCGAGCGGCCGCGGCGAGCCGGTAGCGCGGGTCACAATGGGGGCGTGAGTACCTCCAGGCTGCCCGCTCTGCCCGCCGCCCCCGCCTCCGGCCGTCCCGAAGTCGCCGCATCGCTGCGGGACGCCCTGCTGGGGGCCTCCTTCACCGCTGACGGCCTGCTCGACCTGCTGGGCGCGCCCGCGTACGCCGCGCTCGCCCGCAGCGAGACGGTCCCAGCACTCCGCGCGACCCGCGGGGACACGCCGCTGGAGACCCTCGTACGGCTGTTCCTCCTGCAGCAGCCGGTGCCGCACGCGCGCGTGGCCGACGTGCTGCCCGTCGAGGCCTGCCTGGAGGCCGGGTGGCTCGTGCGGGCCGGTGACGACGAACTCGCCGCGACCGTGGATGTACGGCCGTACGGCGGACCCGCCGGCGAGGACTGGTTCATCGTGTCCGACCTGGGCTGCGCGGTCGGCGGCGCCGGAGGCATCGGCAGCAGCGACGAGGGCGTCGTCCTCGGGGTCGGCGGCGCCTCCACGACGCTCGCCGGTATCACCGTCCGCACTCCCGTCTCCGCCGCCCTCGATCTCGGCACCGGCTCCGGGATCCAGGCCCTGCACGCCGCCCAGCACGCCACCCGTGTCACGGCGACCGATCTCAACCCGCGCGCGTTGCACATCACGGCGCTGACGCTGGCGCTGTCCGGCGCGCCCGCCGCCGATCTGCGCGAGGGCTCGCTGTTCGAGCCCCTCAAGCAGGACGAGACGTACGACCTGATCGTGTCGAACCCGCCCTTCGTGATCTCGCCGGGTGCCCGGCTGACCTACCGGGACGGCGGGATGGGCGGGGACGATCTGTGCCGCTCGCTCGTTCAAGGGGCGGGGGAACGGCTGAACGACGGCGGGTTCGCGCAGTTCCTCGCCAACTGGCAGCACGTCGCGGGGGAGGACTGGCAGGACAGACTGAGGTCATGGGTGCCGCGCGGGTGCGACGCGTGGATCGTCCAGCGCGAGGTGCAGGACGTCACGCAGTACGCCGAGCTGTGGCTGCGGGACGCCGGGGACCACCGCGGCGACCCCGCCGAGTACCAGGCGCGCTACGACGCCTGGCTGGACGAGTTCGAGGCGCGCAAGGTCAAGGCCGTCGGCTTCGGCTGGATCACGTTGCGCAAGACGGGCTCCGCCGTGCCGTCCGTCACCGTCGAGGAGTGGCCCCACCCGGTCGAGCAGCCGCTCGGCGACACCGTACGGGCGCACTTCGACCGCCTGGACTATCTGCGCAGGCACGATGACGCCGCCCTGCTCGAAGGACACTTCCGGCTCGTCACCGAGATCGTCCAGGAACAGGTCGGGCTGCCCGGCGCCGAGGACCCCGAGCACGTGGTGCTGCGTCAGAACCGCGGGATGCGCCGGGCCACGAAGGTGGACACGGTCGGCGCCGGGTTCGCGGGCGTGTGCGACGGCACGCTCAGCGCGGGCCGCATCCTGGACGCCATCGCCCAACTGGTGGGCGAGGACCCCGTACTGCTGCGCGACCGTACGCCCGCGCAGATCCGGCTGCTGGTGGAGCAGGGGTTCCTGGAACCGGCGTGACGCTCGCGGGCGGTCGGGGGCGGCGGATTCGAGCCGACCTCGGCGCCGGGCCCCGGCGGCCGGTGCGCGCGCTCGACGCCGCCCGGCAGGCGCCCGCGGGCTGCCCGGCCGCGAGGGACCGCGCGGTCCACAGCCGCGTCGGCCGCACGTTCACCCGGGGTTCTCCTGGCCGCCGTCCGCGCGTGACAGCCTCGCGGGGCTGGGGTACGCGCGGAGCGGAGAAAAGGGGCGAAAGCGCCATGGAGAGCGGACCGGCGATCTTCGCGGGACTGGTGTTCGCCCTGTTCGGAGCCGGGCTGCTGATCTGGACGGCGGCCCGGGTGCGGCACCGGGAACCGGCCGCCCACGGTGTGAACCCCGTCGCATCGGCGACCCTCGCGAGCCTCGCCGCCGTGATCGCCCTCGTCCTCGCCGCGTGGTGCTTCACCCGCCTGTGAGAACCGCGGCGCGCACCGCTCCGGAGCTGGGACTCCGATCACCGGTACGTGATCGTCCGGAAAGGCTCGAAAAGGCCGGTGGACACTCCGGGCGGCAGGAATGGCGGTAGTCGGGTTACCGTTCGAGTGGCCGTTGCGGGCTTTTCCCGTTTGACACGGGGGCGGGATGTACCGTCACACTCCGCAGCGTCACCAGTACCCGACCCCGGGAGAGCAAGGCCTGGGGAGGCCACTCAGCGTCGACCGGAGAGAAGAGCGAAGTTGTCCCCGACCAGCGAGACCGCGAAGGGCGGCCGCCGACTCGTCATCGTCGAGTCGCCTGCCAAGGCGAAGACGATCAAGGGCTATCTCGGCCCCGGATACGTTGTCGAGGCGAGCGTCGGGCACATCCGCGACCTCCCCAACGGCGCCGCGGAGGTGCCGGAGAAGTACACCGGCGAGGTCCGCCGTCTCGGTGTGGACGTAGAACACGACTTCGAGCCGATCTATGTGGTCAACGCCGACAAGAAGGCCCAGGTCAAGAAGCTCAAGGACCTGCTGAAGGAGTCCGACGAGCTCTTCCTCGCCACCGATGAGGACCGCGAGGGCGAGGCCATCGCGTGGCACCTCCAGGAAGTGCTCAAGCCCAAGGTCCCGGTCAAGCGGATGGTCTTCCACGAGATCACCAAGGCCGCGATCCAGGCCGCCGTGGCCAACCCGCGCGAGCTCAACCAGCGGCTGGTCGACGCCCAGGAGACCCGCCGCATCCTCGACCGCCTCTACGGCTACGAGGTCTCGCCGGTCCTGTGGAAGAAGGTCATGCCGAGGCTGTCGGCAGGCCGTGTGCAGTCCGTCGCCACCCGGCTCGTCGTGGAGCGGGAACGCGAGCGCATCGCGTTTCGTTCCGCTGAGTACTGGGACCTGACGGGCACCTTCTCGACCGGCCGCGCGGGGGATCCGTCGGACCCGTCGTCGCTGGTCGCGCGCCTCCAGACCGTCGACGGCAGGCGGGTCGCGCAGGGCCGCGACTTCGACTCCCTGGGACAGCTCAAGAGCGCGAACACCCTCCACCTCGACGAGGCGAACGCCCGCGCCCTGGCCGCGGCCCTGGAGCAGACGCGGTTCGCCGTCCGCTCCGTCGAGTCCAAGCCGTACCGCCGCTCGCCGTACGCTCCTTTCCGTACGACGACGCTGCAGCAGGAAGCCTCGCGGAAGCTCGGCTTCGGCGCCAAGGCGACGATGCAGGTCGCGCAGAAGCTGTACGAGAACGGCTTCATCACCTATATGCGTACGGACTCCACGACCCTGAGCGACACCGCGGTCGCCGCGGCCCGTGCCCAGGTCACGCAGCTGTACGGCGCCGACTACCTGCCCTCCGCCCCGCGCACCTACGCCGGGAAGGTCAAGAACGCGCAGGAGGCGCACGAGGCGATCCGCCCCTCGGGTGATCGTTTCCGCACGCCCGCCGAGACCGGCCTGACCGGCGACCAGTTCCGGCTCTACGAGCTGATCTGGAAGCGGACCGTCGCCTCCCAGATGAAGGACGCGACCGGCAACAGCGTGACCGTCAAGATCGCCGGCACCGCCGCAGACGGCCGGGACGTCGAGTTCAGCGCCTCCGGCAAGACGATCACCTTCCACGGCTTCCTCAAGGCCTACGTCGAGGGCGCCGACGACCCGAACGCCGAGCTGGACGACCGCGAGCGCCGGCTGCCCCAGGTCAGCGAGGGCGACGCGCTCAGCGCCGAGGAGATCACGGTCGACGGGCACGCCACCAAGCCCCCGGCCCGCTACACCGAGGCCAGCCTGGTCAAGGAGCTCGAAGAGCGCGAGATCGGCCGCCCGTCGACGTACGCCTCGATCATCGGCACGATCCTCGACCGCGGTTATGTCTTCAAGAAGGGCACGGCCCTCGTGCCGTCCTTCCTGTCCTTCGCCGTGGTCAACCTCCTGGAGAAGCACTTCGGGCGGCTCGTCGACTACGACTTCACCGCCAAGATGGAGGACGACCTCGACCGCATCGCCCGCGGTGAGGCGCAGTCCGTGCCGTGGCTGAAGCGGTTCTACTTCGGCGAGGGCACGGGTGCGGGCGGCGCCGCCGACGCCGGAAACGGCGACGGGGACCACCTCGGCGGCCTCAAGGAGCTGGTGACCGACCTGGGCGCGATCGACGCCCGCGAGGTGTCCTCGTTCCCGGTGGGCAACGACATCGTGCTGCGGGTCGGCCGCTACGGCCCCTACATCGAGCGCGGCGAGAAGGACACCGAGCAGCACCAGCGTGCCGACATCCCGACCGACCTCGCGCCGGACGAGCTGTCCGTGGAGATGGCCGAGGAGCTGCTCGCCAAGCCGAGCGGCGACTTCGAGCTGGGCACCGACCCGGTCAGCGGCAACCAGATCGTCGCCAAGGACGGTCGCTACGGCCCCTACGTCACCGAGATCCTGCCCGAGGGCACCCCGAAGACCGGCAAGAACGCCGTGAAGCCGCGGACGGCCTCGCTGTTCAAGTCGATGGCCCTGGACACGGTGACGCTCGACGACGCCCTGAAGCTGATGTCGCTCCCGCGCGTGGTGGGCACCGACGCCGAGGGCCAGGAGATCACCGCGCAGAACGGCCGCTACGGGCCGTACCTGAAGAAGGGCACGGACTCCCGGTCGCTGCAGACCGAGGACCAGCTCTTCACGATCACCCTCGAAGAGGCGCTGGAGATCTACTCCCAGCCCAAGCAGCGCGGCCGGGCCGCCGCCAAGCCGCCGCTGAAGGAGCTGGGCACCGACCCGGTCAGCGAGAAGCCGGTGGTGGTCAAGGACGGCCGCTTCGGGCCGTACGTCACCGACGGGGAGACCAACGCGACCCTGCGCTCCGGCGACAGCGTCGAGACGATCACCCCGGAGCGCGGCTACGAGCTGCTCGCCGAGAAGCGCGCCAAGGGGCCCGCCAAGAAGACGGCGAAGAAGGCCACGACCAAGAAGACCGCCGCCAAGAAGGCTCCGGCCAAGAAGGCGACGGCCGCGAAGAAGACCGCGGCGAAGAAGACGACGACCGCGAAGAAGACGGCCGCCGCGAAGACCACCGCCGCGAAGAAGACCTCGGCCTCGAAGTCGGCCGCGGAGGACTGACCGCGGAGCGGCGGTACCCACGTTCCGCTTCGCGAAACGAACGCCCCGGCATCACTCTTTGGTGTCGGGGCGGGCGTACGTTCGGACGGCCGCCACGGGCTGTCGGCGGCTCCCGATAGGCTGAAAGCATGACGCGAGCCGAGCAGCCGACGGCCCCCCATCCGGCCCCCGACGAAGCCCTGGCGGCGGACTCCCGCGAACGCGCGGTCCGTGCCCTGCTGCGCCGACCGCAGCTCAGGCGCTTGTGGAGCGCACAGTTCGTGAGCGGGGTCGGCGATGTCCTCGCCCTCCTCGTGCTGGTCCTTCTCGCACTTCAGGCGGCCATCGCCGAGGGCTCGTTCGGCGCCGGGTACCGGGGCGTGGCGTTCGCAGTGGCGACCGTCTTCGGGGCCCGTGTCCTCGCCACACTGCTCTTCGGCGCCGTACTCCTCGGCCCGCTCACCTCGTTGACCTCCCACGACGGCCCGCTCGACCGGCGCTGGACCATGGTCGGCGCGGACGGGCTGCGCGCCGCGCTGCTCATCGTCGCGCCGCTGTGGGTCGACTGGACGCCGGACAACGCCCTGGCCGTCCTGCTGGTGACCGTCTTCGTGACCGGAGTCGCCGAGCGTTTCTGGACCGTGTGCCGGGAGAGTGCGGCGCCCGCCCTGCTGCCGGGCCCGCCCCCGGAGGGCGCGACGGTACGCCCGCTGCCGGACCACATGGACGCGCTGCGCCGCCTGTCGCTGCGCACCAGCTTCCTGGCGGTGCCCCTCGCGGCCGCCGCGCTGGTCACCGCGGCCCTGTTCAACAACCTGCTGGGCACCGGGATCGACTGGTTCGGCGAGCACCAGGCGGCGCTCGCCTCCTACGTGGCGGCCGGTCTGTTCGCGGCGTCCTTGTCCGTGGTGACCTTCCTGGAACTTCCCGACACCCGCACTCCACGCGCGCGTTCCCCGCTGGAGGGGCTGCGTCGGCCGAAGACGGGCACCGGTGTCGACAAGGGCCGTACCGGCGCGATCCCGCTGCTGGTGCCGGCCTGCGCGGCCGTCGCGGGCGCGGTGTCGGCCTCGGTCGCCGTCTCGGTACTGCACGCCAAGGACCTCGGCGGCGGCCCGGTGCTGTACGGCCTGATGGTGCTCGCGCTGACCGGCGGAGTGGTCGTCGGCATCCGTACGGCGCCCAAGGTGCTGGTGTCGCTGTCGCGGCGTCGTCTGCTCGCGCTGGCCATCGCGTTCGCCGGCGTCGCGCTGCTGGTCGCCGGGCTCGTCCCGGACGTCACCACCGTCCTGCTGGTCCTCGCCCTCGCGGGCGTGTTCGCGGGCGTGGCCGCCAACACCGGTCACACGCTGCTGGACCAGGAGACCGAGGACTTCCGCCGCCCGCGGACCACCGAGCATCTGCACGCCGTCGTACGGGTGTTCGTGGCGCTCGGCGTGCTCGTCGCGCCCGTGGTGGCCGCCGCGATCGGCCCGCACCGGCTGGAGAGCGGCCGGTTCGTGTTCGCGCACGGCGGCGCCGCCTTCACGCTGATGCTGGTCGGCGCGCTGCTGTTGCCGGTGGCCGCGCTGGTGCTGGCCAAGGTCGACGACCGGTCCGGGGTGCCGCTGCGGCACGACCTGCGCGATGCGCTGCTCGGCGGCGACGACCCCGAGCCGGCGCCCGCCAGCACCGGCTTCTTCATCGCCCTGGAGGGCGGCGACGGCGCCGGGAAGTCCACCCAGGCCGAGGCTCTCGCCGAGTGGATCAGGGCCAAGGGGCACGAGGTCGTCCTCACGCGCGAGCCGGGGGCCACGCCGGTGGGCAAGCGGCTGCGGTCGATCCTGCTGGACGTCTCCAGCGCCGGGCTCTCGCACCGCGCGGAGGCGCTGCTGTACGCCGCCGACCGCGCGGAGCACGTGGACACCGTCGTCCGGCCCGCCCTGGAGCGCGGCGCGGTTGTGATCTCCGACCGGTACATCGACTCGTCCGTGGCCTACCAGGGGGCGGGCCGTGACCTGTCGCCGACGGAGATCGCCCGGATCAACCGCTGGGCCACCGACGGCCTGGTGCCGCATCTGACGGTCCTGCTCGACGTCGACCCGGAGACCGCGCGCGAGCGCTTCACCGAGGCGCCTGACCGGCTGGAGTCGGAGCCCGCGGAGTTCCACGCGCGCGTGCGCGCCGGTTTCCTCACGCTGGCCGCCGCCGACCCCGGGCGCTACCTGGTGGTGGACGCGGTCCAGGAGCCCGAGGCCGTCACCACCGTCGTACGGCACCGGCTCGACCAGATGCTGCCGCTGTCCGAGGCCGAGATCGAGGCCCGGGAGGAGGCGCGGCGCAAGGCCGAGGAGGAGGCCCGGCTGCGCGCGGAGGCCGAGGCCGCCCGCAAGGCCGAGGAGGAGCGCCTTGAGCGCGAGCGCCAGGAGCAGCTCGCCCGGCTGCGTGCCGAGGAGGAGGAGCGCAAGCGCCGCGAGCTGGAGGAGGCGCAGCGCCGCGAGGCCGAGCGGCAGGCGGAGGAGGCCCGGCAGCGCGCCGAGGAGGCGGCCCGCCGTGCCGAGGAGGAACGCCGGCGGCTGCTCGCCGAGGAGAAGGCCCGCGCGGAGGAGGAGGCCCGCCGCAAGGCGGAGGAGGAGCGTCGGCGCAGGCAGGCCGAGGAGGAGGCCCGGTTGCGCGCCGAGGCCGACGCGCGCCGCCTGGAGAAGCAGCGCAAGGCGGAGGAGGCCCTGCTGCGGGCCGAGGAGGCGCGGCGCCTCGCCGAGCGGGCGGCGGCCGCGGCGGAGGCGGGCCCGAAGCCCGCGGCTCCCGCGGCGCCCACGGCCGGCGCGGACGCGGCGACTGTCCCGACGCCGGTAGTGACCCCGACGAACGCCTCGGGCGGCCCGGTGGAGGACACGGCGGTACTGCCGCGCGCGGGGGAGCGGTCCGCGGGCGGCGACTCCGAGGTCACGGCGGAACTGCCGCAGCCGGGGGACGGCTCCGGTCGGGCGCGGGGGGCCGCGGAGCGGGGCCGGGGAGCTTCGGATCGGACGCCGGGGACCGGAGACCCGGGGGCGCGGGCGGCGGACCGGGTGCCGGGGGCCGGGGACGCCGTGACGGGTGCCGCGGATGAGACCGCGGTGCTGCCGCCGGTGCGTGCGGCGGGGCCCGCCGATGAGACGGCCGTGCTGCCTCCGGTGCGTCCGGCGGGGGGCGGGGACGACGAGACGACGGTTCTGCCTCAGGTGGATCCGAGGGCCGAGGACGAGACCGCGGTGCTGCCTCCCGTACGGGGTGAGGATCCCGCGGACCGGGTGCCGCCGGGCTTCTTCCGCGATGAGCGTCGGCCGGAGGGAGCGGACGACCGCACCCGCGAGCTGCCGCAGGTCGACCCTCAGGCCGACCCGCGGGGCGACGAGCCCGAGACGCGTCGGCGCAGTCGGCCCCGGTCGGACTGGGCCGAGGAGACCCCGCTGGACGACCTCCCGTCCCTGGCGGACGAGTTGCTGGGCCCGCGTGAGGACGAGCACGACGACGGGCGGGGGCGGGGGAGGCGCTGAGCCGCCCGCGTCGTAGGACTGCCGTAGCGGCGGCCGTGCCCCGACCGCCGCTTGGCGTTGGCCTCGGTCTCGGCACGGGCACCGACATGGCGGCGGCGCCGCGTTGTCAGTGCCGCCCCCCACAATGGAGGGCGTACCGCGACATGTGGACGGAAGGGCGGCGGGTGTCATGACCGTGTGGGACGACCTGGTGGGGCAGGAGAAGGTGAGCGAACAGCTCACCGCCGCTGCCCGGGACGCCGACGCCCTGGTCACCGCCGCCGCCACCGACGCCCCGCCGCCCGAGGCGTCGAAGATGACGCACGCCTGGCTGTTCACCGGCCCCCCGGGCGCGGGCCGGACGCAGGCGGCCCGGGCCTTCGCCGCCGCGCTCCAGTGCGTCAGCCCCGACCGCGCCCTCGGTGGAGCCCCCGGCTGCGGCTTCTGCGACGGCTGTCATACGGCCCTCGTCGGCACCCATGCCGACGTCACGACCGTCGCCGCCGTGGGCACCCAGATCCTCGCCGACGACATGCGGGACACCGTCCGCAAGTCGTTCACCTCGCCGGCCAACGGCCGCTGGCAGGTCATCCTCGTCGAGGACGCCGAGCGGCTGAACGAGAAGTCGGCCAACGCCGTCCTGAAGGCCGTGGAGGAGCCCGCCCCCCGCACGGTCTGGCTGCTCTGCGCCCCCTCCATCGAGGACGTCCTGCCCACGATCCGCTCCCGCTGCCGCCACCTGAACCTGCGTACCCCTTCGGTGGACGCCGTGGCCGACATGCTCGTGCGGCGGGAAGGCATCGAGCCCGCCGTCGCCGCCGCCGCGGCCCGTGCCACCCAGGGGCACGTCGACCGCGCGCGCCGACTGGCCACGGACCCCGCCGCTCGCGAGCGCCGGGCCTCCGTGCTGAAGCTGCCCCTGCGCGTCGACGACGTCGGCGGCTGTCTCAAGGCCGCGCAGGAACTCGTGGACGCGGCGGCCGAGGACGCCAAGCAGCTGGCCGAGGAGATGGACGGCAAGGAGACCGAGGAGCTGAAGGCGGCGCTCGGCGCGGCCCAGGGCGGCCGGCTCCCGCGTGGCACGGCGGGCGTGATGAAGGACCTGGAGGACAAGCAGAAGCGTCGCCGCACCCGTACGCAGCGCGACAGCCTCGACCTCGCCCTGACCGACCTCACCGCCTTCTACCGGGACGTCCTCGCCCTCCAGCTCGGCTCCCGGGTGGCCATCGCCAACGACGACGCCCAGGACGCTCTGGACCGTTTCGCCCGCAGCAGCTCCCCGGAGTCCACCTTGCGCCGTATCGAGGCCATCGCCGCCTGCCGGGACGCCCTGGACCGCAATGTGGCGCCGCTGCTGGCGGTGGAGGCGATGACGATGGCGTTGAGAGCGGGCTGAGCCGAAGGCTCCGCAGCCGCGGTCGCAGCCCGATGACGGCCACCTTGGCCAGGTTCGCGCGGGTGCGGTCGCGCGGGGAACGGCCGTCGCCCCGCCGGGGGTTCGCCACCGCACGATCAACGAGAGGTTGACCAGGTAATCCGTACGAGCCGCGACTCGCACGGAGGGCATTCGTTCGGCTGCGCAGAGTTACGCTCGACCGATGCACCTCAGGCTCCCCCACCCGTCCCGCACGCCCGGCCCCCGGTCCTCTCGTCCGCACGCCCGCCCTCGTTCCCACGGAATCCGCGCGGCGGGAGCCCTCCTCGCCGTCGCCGCGCTGGTGGTCTCGGCGTGTTCCGCGGGCGGCTCGACGAGTTCCGCGAGCCCTGCGGCGGAGGCCGCACTCGCCGCGCTGCCCCAGGCGACGCCCGACGCGCTCGCGCCGTACTACGGGCAGAAGCTGAACTGGCGTGACTGCGGGGTCCCCGGCTTCGAGTGCGCCACGCTGAGGGCGCCGCTCGACTACGCGGAGCCGGAAGGAGCCGAGGTCCGGCTGGCCGTCTCCCGCAAGAAGGCCACCGGACCGGGCGAGCGGATCGGATCACTGCTGGTCAACCCGGGCGGGCCGGGAGGTTCGGCGGTCGGCTACCTCCAGGCGTACGCCGGTGTGGGTTACCCCGCCGAGGTCCGCGCCCGCTACGACATGGTGGCGCTCGACCCACGCGGGGTCGCCCGCAGCGAACCGGTGGAGTGCCTGGACGGGCCCGCCATGGACGCGTACACCCAGACGGACATCACACCCGACGACGCGTCGGAGACGGCCGAACTGGTGGATGCGTACAAGGAGTTCGCCGAAGGCTGCGGCGCGCACTCGCCGAAGCTGCTGCGCCATGTGTCCACCGTCGAGGCGGCCCGGGACATGGACATCCTGCGCGCCGTGCTGGGCGACGAGCGGCTGAACTACGTGGGGGCGTCGTACGGCACCTTCCTCGGGGCGACGTACGCGGGACTGTTCCCGAAGCGGGCCGGCCGGCTGGTGCTGGACGGCGCGATGGACCCCTCACTGCCCGCCCGGCGGATGAACCTCGACCAGACGGCGGGGTTCGAGACGGCGTTCCGGGCGTTCGCGCGGGACTGCGTCCAGCAGCCGGACTGCCCGCTCGGCACGAAGGCCGACCAGGTCGGCGCGAACCTCAAGGCGTTCTTCGGGAAGCTCGACGGCCGGCCGATCCCCACCGGTGACGTGGACGGCCGCAAGCTCGGCGAGTCCCTCGCCACCATCGGTGTGATCGCGGCGATGTACGACGAGGCGGCCTGGGCGCAGCTGCGGGAGGCGCTGACCTCCGCGATGAAGGAGAACGACGGCGCGGGGCTGCTGGTCCTCGCCGACAGCTACTACGAGCGGGACGCCGAGGGCCGCTACGCGAACCTGATGTTCGCCAACGCCGCCGTGAACTGCCTCGACCTCCCGGCCGCCTTCGACACCCCCGAGCAGGTGGGGGAGGCGCTGCCCGCCTTCGAGAAGGCGTCCCCCGTCTTCGGCGAGGGCCTCTCCTGGGCCTCCCTGAACTGCGCGTACTGGCCGGTGGCCGCGACGGGCGCACCGCACCGCATCGAGGCGAAGGGGGCGGCGCCGATCGTGGTCGTCGGCACCACCCGCGACCCGGCGACCCCGTACCGCTGGGCCCGCTCCCTGGCGGCCCAGCTCTCCTCGGCCCGCCTCCTCACCTACGAGGGCGACGGCCACACGGCGTACGGCCGCGGCAGCGACTGCGTCGACCGCACGATCAACGCGTACCTCCTGCGGGGGACCCCGCCGACGGACAAGAAGCGCTGCTCATAGCCCTGCGACCAGGCCCTGAGGGGGTGCCTCCGGGCCTGGTGCGGAGCACCCCCGGAAACTGTGTAGACTTACCGACGTTGCTGATCGCACCATAGTGCGGACAGCGCGCCGCCTTAGCTCAGATGGCCAGAGCAACGCACTCGTAATGCGTAGGTCTCGGGTTCGAATCCCGAAGGCGGCTCATTTTGAACCCCAGGTCAGGTATCTGACCTGGGGTTTTCTGTTATTCACGCTGTGTCGTCCGGACTGGACTGCGGCGCTGCCGTCGGCGAGTGCCTGGCACGGGCCGACGAGGGCGGCGGGGCGGCCAGAAGTGTATAGATGCAGCTATAATAACTGCATCTATATGTGGGAGCTGGTGCTGTGGACAAGCCCGCAGAGATGTTCGATCGGGTCTTCGAATGGGCCGAGCTGACCCGGTTCGCCACCCTGCCGGGCCCGCGGGCCACGCTGGGCGTTGTCTCCGGTCGCCGGCGGCAGGGCAAGACCTTCCTGCTCGACGCCGTCGCTCGTGCCAGTGGCGGCTTCATGTTCACCGCCACCGAGACCACCGAGGCCGACGCCCTACGTCAGTTCGGTGAGGCACTGGCCCGTTATCGCGGGCAGCCCACTCCTTTCCGCTTCGCGCACTGGGACGAGGCGGTCGCGGAACTCATGCGCATCGCCGACGCGGGCGGCCCCACCGTGGCGGTCATCGACGAGTTCCCCTTCCTCGCCAAGGCATCTCCCTCCCTGCCTTCGATCATCCAGCGCGCTCTGGACCCTGCTGCCCAGCACACCAACACTCCCGTGCGTCTGCTGCTGTGCGGTTCCGCGCTGTCGTTCATGGGCCGGTTGCTGTCCGGCAATGCTCCGCTGCGTGGCCGAGCCGGCCTCGAACTCGTGGTCCCGACCCTGGATTTCCGGCTCGCTGCCGAGTTCTGGCAGATCGACGACCCGCGCACGGCGTTGTTGACCAATGCCATCGTCGGCGGCACGCCTGCCTACCGGCGTGAGTTCACTCAGGGGGACACCCCTGCCGAGCCGGACGACTTCGACGACTGGGTCATCCGCGCCGTGCTCAACCCGGCGCGTCCGCTCTTCCGGGAGGCCCGCTATCTCCTCGCAGAGGAGCCCGAACTCCACGACACCGCGCTCTATCACTCGGTACTGGCGGCCATCGCCGCGGGTAACGCGGCTCGTGGCGGCATCGCCGACTATCTGGGGCGCAAGTCCACCGACCTCGCCCACCCGTTGAGCGTTCTCCAGGACGTCGGAATGATCACCCACGAACCCGATGCCTTTCGCCGCAACCGCTCCGCCTACCGCATCGCCGAACCGCTCGTCACCTTCTACCACGCGGTCATGCGCCCGGCCTGGGGTGATCTGGAACGCCCCGGGCGGGCGCCCGACGTATGGCGCCGAGCCCAGACCACCTTCCGCAGCAAAGTCGTCGGCCCGCACTTCGAGCAGGTCTGCCGGGAATGGGCCCGCTGGCATGCGGCACCCGACACCCAGGGAGGACATGTCACACGCGTCGCCGGCGGAACCGTCAACGACCCGGCTGCCAGGACCAGCCACGAGGTCGACGTCGCAGTCCACGGCGAGAGCCAAGAGGGGCGCCAGGTGCTGCTCGCCATCGGCGAAGCGAAGTGGAGTGACGTGATGGGAGTCGGCCACCTGGAACGCCTCCGGCACATCCGTTCCCTCCTGACCAGGAGTGGCACGGCTACCGAGGCAACGAGGCTCTACTGCTTCAGCGGCACAGGCTTCACCGATGAGCTGAATCACCTCGCAAAGAACGACCCCACGATTCAACTGATCGACCTGCCACGCCTCTACCACGGAGAGTGACTCTCGATCTGCGCGCGGGGGATCGGTCGGCCGTACCGGCCGCTGGAGCTGTATGACGAGTTCGGGCTCTTCGGAGAGGAGGGCGCGAGCTCGTACGGCCCTGCGCGATCCGTCGTCGGACGGTCAGGGTGAGCGCGGGCAGCCACCACGAAATGTCGGTGGTGGGCCGCAGGTCCTCGGCCTGGATCGGTGCGTCGCGATCCGGCGGTCGCGTGGCGAGGCCAGGCGAGCAGGGCCGCGGACAGGCGGGGCGGAATTCATGCGGATGCGGTACGAGGCCGGGGCTGAGGAGGAGTTCGGGGCGGCGTGTGGGCTGTTGGTCGACCGGCTGGTTCGGTGGGCCGCGGAACAGGGGGACGCCGGTGGACGCGTCCATGGCCGAGGCGGCGTTGGACTACCGGCACCGGGCGACCGTCGACGGTCGGCTGGGGCTGTGGGAGCCGCGACATGTGGAGGAACTGCTGCTGTCCTGGCTCCCCCAGCAGGTCACCGAGCTTCCCGGAGAGGAACGCGGCGACGGTCCGGGCACGTCGCGCACCCCGGTCGATCTGGAGATGCTTGCCATGCTGCTGGAGGGCGGCCCGGCCGCGGCCGGTGGGCGGCTCGATCTGAGCACCGGGGAGTGTCGGCCGACCTTCACCGATGAGACCGATGAGCTGGAGACGGGGTGGTCTCGGGTTCGAATCCCGAAGGCGGCTCTTTTCAGGGCCAGGTCAGAGCTCTTCTGACCTGGTCTTTTTTGTTGGGTCGGGGGAAGCGCAGGCCGGCCCGGCGGGGCGTCGGCGGCAGACAGGTCGGCGTTGGCTGCCGCCGGACGGCCCCGGCGGGGGTGGCTTCCTACGCCGCGTCGTCGAAGAAGCCGCTGCGGCCTATGCGGTAGGCGAGTTGGGCCCGGCTGCGGCTGCCGAAGAGGTCGGAGGCCCAGCGCATGTGGTTGGTGACGCTGCGGACGCTCATGCCGAGCCGGGACGCGATGACCGTGTCCGTGTGGCCGTCGATCATCAGCTGGAGCACGGCGCGGCGGATGTCGTTCGTCACGGTCGGGGTCAGATGGCTGAGCGTGTTCGGCTGGATGGGCGCCGCCCGCTGCCAGATGTGGTGGAAGATGCCCACCAGATAGCGCACGACGCCCGGATGTTCGATGGCCAGGGCCAGGTCCGCACGCTCCGATTCGGGATCCGGGACGAAGGCGATCTGCCGGTCGCAGATGATCAGCCGGTCGAAGACCTCGTCGACGGTCCGTATCTCACCGCCCGCCCGGCAGATCTCCTCCGCGTAGGCGAGCGTCGGCGCGTGGGAACGGATCGTGTGCTGGTAGATGGTCTTCTGCTCCACCCCGCGCGCGAGGGCGCTGAGGTCGTCGGGCAGGGCCTTCTGCAGCAGCTCCTGCGGGCGCCCGCCGCCGGGCTGGGCGGTCAGCAGTTCCCGTCGGCAGGCCCTGACGGACGCCGACAGGGTGGCGCTGATCGCCTCGGCGCCCTGTACCTCGCGGATCAGGGGGGCGTTCTGCCGCCCGTAGCTGTCCAGATAGGCGCGTTCCGCGCGGGACAGCGAGGCCCGGACGGCCTCCAGGGTCCGCTGCTGGTCCGCGATGCTCCGCTCCAGTCGGCTCATCCGGGACGCTCCCGCCGTACGGGGCGCGATGGGCGTGAGCTTGCCGCCCGGCAACTCCTTGATGAGACCGAGGTCCAGCAGACAGCGAGGAGCGTCGCCCGGGGCCGCGGAGCCGCCGAGCAGCTCGGAGTAGTACGCGAGGCCTTCCTCGCAGATCTCGATCGGGTCCTTATCGCCTGTGTCATCATCTGTGCACATATATCCCCCCTACCGGTTCGCGCATTGCCTGTTCATGCTGCCAAAGGCCGTTTCCACAGGTCGGAGGCGCCCTGCATGCTGATGGAGGTCCAGAGGGGATCCGCCAGTACCGCGGCGGATATGGACCTTCGGAAAGCAGAGGTTGACATGTCGAAGGTGTGGCTCCGCTACGCCCTGAGCGCCCTCGCGGCGCTCGCCATCGCCGGACTCGCCGGGGTCGGTCCCGACTTCGGACCGGCCGCCGTCGCGCAGGACTCCCAGTGGGGGAGCAGCGTCCTCGCGGGGGATTCCCAGTGGGGGGTCGTCACCCCGCGGGCCGTGCAGGGGGACTTCGTCGCGACGCAGGACGAGACCGGCTCCCTCTGATCGCGAGCTGACCTCACCGCCCGGTCCGCCGCCGTACGAGCGGGGGCGGGTCCGGCCCGTCACATCGTGTGCCGGGGCGGCGAGCCGGGCTTATTTGTCATGCGCTGAACAATTTCGGCGCTCAGGAGAAGGACGAGGGGGGACAGGTCCGTGTGGCGGAGCCTCTACAAGGAGGCCATCGAGCCCGAGGCGCTCTTCGAGGTGGCGCACGTGGACGCCCTCATGGAGCAGGTGGCCGGGGCGGGGCAGGGGCAGCGGGACACCGACACCCTGAAGCAGGTCCTCGACCGGGTGACCCGGCACCGCGAGGACGCCACCCACACCGCTCAGCTGGCGCGGGCGGCGGAGGAGGGCGAACAGGCACTCGACCAGGTGATCCGCAGTCTGCTGATCGAGGCGCTGCCGATGGCGTCCGTGCTCGGCGCCTGTCTGCAGGGGCTGAGCGCACCGGGGGTCTTCGAGGACGACCTTCAGCTCCAGGCACTGGCACTGCTCGCCGACGACATCGGGGTCGGCAGTCCCCGGGCCTCCCGGTTCGACGAGTACCGGCTGCTCGTGGAGCGCGAGTCGCTCAACGAGAACTCGCTGCCGGCGGAGGAACTGGCCAGCGTCGCGGCCATCCACGACGACATGTTCGCGCTGCCCGCCGTGCTGCTCGCGATGACGCGGCGCAGTGACGCCTACTTCTTCGAACTCATCGGCGCGGACCTCGCCTGGCGCACCCTCGGCCCGCTGCCGGCCCTCGCGGCGCTGCGTCCGTACCGCGAGTCCGCCGTCGACTGGTCACGGCTGGACCTCGGCACCGCGTCGGGACGCACCGACGTGACGGACCCGCGCGCCCAGTGCGCCGAGGTGGCCGAGCTGTGCGCCGAGACGGTGCCCGGGGCGCAGGAGCGCATCGTGCGCGGAGCCGCCTGGCTGGCGGCCGCGCTGGAGCGGTGGAACACCGCGCTGCTGGACCGTTGCGCCGCGGCGCTGGACCCCGAGCGCGCCATGGCCGAGCTCATCCAGCGGCGCGCCCGTGAAGCGGCCGTGTACCACCACGAGTTCAAGCTCGACGGACGCGCGCTGTCGGACTGGCTGCGCGAGGCGCAGGTCGACCCCCTGCCGCTGGTGCGGGCCCTGGCGGACAGCCTTCTGGTGCGGCCGGGCGACCACGCCCGCAGCCCTCTGGTGCGGGGTCTGATCGGACCGCGGGGCCGCATGTTCCGCATCTTCAGCCCGCAGGACCTCACCATCATCCACCGGTGGATCGACGGCCTTCCCGTCGAGCGCGGCGACCGGCCGCGGGACGACGTCCAGGCTTCGGCCTACCCCGCCCCGGCGCCTCGTCCGACGGCGCGTGAGGACGCCGGGACCGGCTCGGCGCCCATGGGGCTGCGCGAGGCGTACTTCCAGCTCCAGGGCAGGGCACTGTCCCCCCGTACCCGCGCCTACGCGGTGGACTACGTACAGCGCTGGCTGCGGGCCAGCCGCGCGGAGGTGGACCGGGACGGCCGGTCGCTGCCGGCCGAGTGGCCCCGGGACGGGCTGCGACCCTGGCTGCTGGACCAGCACGACCAGCACGACCTCGCCTTCACCGAGACCGACCCCGACGCGCTGCCCACGCGTGAGGACGTCATCGACTCCACCGTCCAGCTCGCGCCGCTCACCCTGATCGACGGCTCGTGGCTGCAGGGCTTCACGGACGTCCACCTGGCGTCCTCGCGGATCGGCTTCCCGCTCTTCGAGATCTACTGGGACGAGCTGGGCAACGGACAGCTGCCGCTCAACCACCCGAAGATCTACCGGGACGGGCTGCGGCAGATGGGCGTCGAGCTGCCGCCCACCGGCAGCCGCGCCTTCGCCCACGACGAACGCGTCCGCGAGGAGTCGCTGCGCCTGCCGGTGTACTGGCTGTGCATCGGCAAGCTGCCCCGCACGTTCCTGCCGGAGATCCTGGGCCTGAACCTGGCCATGGAGCTCTCCGGCGTGGGCGGCAGCTACCGCAGCGCCCGCCGGTTCCTGAAGTACTACGGCTTCAGCACCCGCTTCGTCGACATCCACAACACCATCGACAACGTCTCGACCGGGCACTCCGCCTGGGCGGCGGAGGCCATCGACACGCATCTGCGCCGGATCGCGCCCACCGAGCCCGAGCGGATCCGCGGCGAGTGGGAACGCGTCCGCGTCGGTTACGCCTCCCTGGCCACCGTGCCGTCCGAGGACGACGGACCGCTGGCCGCGCTGCGCAGTTCCCTGCGCCGGCTCATCCCGGCCGGGGCCGACCGGACACCGCGGGACGTCCGGGCAGCCCAGCCCCTGATGCATCACCCAGCAGTGAAAGTGATCGGTTAGATGCCCTCGTACATCCTCGGAATCTCGGCCTACTACCACGACAGCGCCGCGGCCCTCGTACAGGACGGCGTCGTCGTCGCCGCCGCGCAGGAGGAGCGGTTCACCCGGGTGCGGCACGACTCCGCGTTCCCCCGGGAGGCGATCCGCTACTGCCTCGACCACGCGGGGATCGCGCTGGGCGACCTCGACCAGGTCGTCTACTACGAAGACCCCGAGCTCAAGTACGAGCGGGTGCGCTCCTCCTTCCGCAGCGCGGGCCCGGGGGGCCTGCGCGCCTTCACCGCGGTGTACCCGGAGTGGCTGCGCTGGAAGCGGAACGCGCTCGGCCGGGTCGAGGAGGAGCTGCTGGCGCTGGGACGGGGCGTTCCGCCCAAGCCGCGCGCCTCCCGTCACCACCAGTCGCACGCAGCCTCGGCGTACTACCCCTCGCCCTTCGACAGCGCGGCGGTCCTCACCATCGACGGCGTCGGCGAGTGGCAGACCACGACCATCTGGCACGGTCGCGGGAACTCCCTCGAGCTGGTCAACTCCATCTCCTATCCGCACTCGCTCGGCATGCTCTACTCCGCGTTCACCTACTACTGCGGTTTCAAGGTGGACTCCGGCGAGTACAAGCTGATGGGCCTGGCGCCCTACGGCGAGCCGCGTTACGCCGATCTGATCCGGCGCGAGCTGATCAACCTGCGCCCGGACGGCTCCTTCACCCTCAATCCCCGCTACTTCGAGTACGTGCGGGGCCGGCGCATGGTCGGCGCGGCCTTCGAGGAGCTGTTCGGCGGGCCGATCCGCGAACCCGAGGGTCCGCTGACCCAGCGCGAGTGCGATCTGGCCGCCTCGGTGCAGCTCGTCACCGAGGAGGCCGTCCTGGGGCTCGCCCGGCGGGCGGCCGAGCTGACCGGCGAGCGGCGGCTGTGTCTGGCCGGCGGGGTCGCGCTCAACTGCGTGTCCAACGGCAAGCTGAGCAAGTCGGGTCTGTTCGACGACATCTGGGTCCAGCCCGCCGCCGGGGACGCGGGGTGCGCTCTCGGCGCCGCCCTCACCGCCGCGGTGCCCGGCTCGGGCCGACCGCACCTGGGCACGGCCCGAGACGGCATGAGCGGCTCGCTGCTCGGGCCGGGGTACTCCGACGACGAGATCCGTGCCTTCCTCACGGAGAACGGCTACCCGTTCACCGAACTCGCCGACGACCCCGAGTCCCCGGCGAGCGTGTACGCGGCCACCGCCGAGCACCTCTCCGAGGGCGCCGTCATCGGCTGGTTCCAGGACCGGATGGAGTACGGCCCCCGCGCCCTGGGCGCCCGGTCCATCCTCGGCGATCCGCGCAACGCCGAGATGCAGAAGACCATGAACCTCAAAATCAAGTTCCGGGAGTCCTTCCGGCCGTTCGCGCCGGCCGTGCTCCGGGAGGACATGGAGAAGTACTTCGACCTCCGGATGGAGAGTCCGTACATGCTCATGGTCTCCCCGGTCGCGCAGAGCATCGCGGTGACGCCGGACGACGCCGAGCCGCGCCGGGACCTCGGCAGCATCAACGAGGTGCGCTCGGAGCTGCCCGCCATCACCCACGTGGACCTCTCGGCGCGGGTGCAGAGCGTGGACGAGGACCGCAACCCCGAATTCACCCGGCTTCTGCGGGCCTTCAGGAAGCGGACCGGCTGCTCCGTCCTCGTCAACACCTCGTTCAACGTGCGCGGTGAACCGATCGTCCGTACGCCGCAGGAGGCGTACCAGTGCTTCATGCGCACCGGCATCGACGTTCTGGTCCTCGGCCGGTTCCTGCTCAGGAAGGCGGACCAGCCGGAGTTCGTCGAGGCCGTCGACTGGCGCGAACTGGTCCCGCTGGACTGAGCCCGCCGGCCCAGACCTCCGAGGCCGCCCGGCCAGCCCCATCAGCCCCCCCCGGAACCAGGAAGAGACCCGAGATGTTCCTGCGGCTCTACGCAGCCCTCGTGTTCATGACCGACTGTCTGCCCGCCGCGCTCCTGCGCCGAGTGTCCGGCACGTCCCGTTTCAGCCCGCGCGCCCACCGCGCCGACACCGCTTGGGAACTGTGATGTCCAGCGTCCTCTACAAGAACATCGGCAAGCAGCCCGTCTGGGCCGACAGCGGCCACGGCGTCTGGCTGGAGGACCGCACGGGCAAGCGCTACCTCGACACCTGCGGCGGAGTGGCCGTCTCCAGCCTCGGCCACCGCCACCCGCGTATCGCCGAGGCACTGGAGCGGCACGCCCGCGACCTGTCCTGGGCGCATGCCGGGAGCTTCACCACCGCGGCGGCGGAGGAACTGGCCGAGCTGCTGGTGGGTCAGTCCGGGGGCCTGGCCCGCGCGCAGTTCCTGTCCGGTGGGTCCGAGGCGATGGAACTTGCCCTCAAGATCGCCTACCAGTACCACTGCGAGCGCGGGGAGAGCGAGCGGCAGACCGTCATCGCGCGCCGCCAGAGTTTCCACGGCAGCTCGCTGAGCACCCTCGCGATCTCCGGTAACCGCCAGCGTCGCTCGGTCTTCGAACCGCTGCTCGGCCCGGCCGAGTTCGTCTCGCCCTGCTACGCCTACCGCGACCAGCGGGAGGACGAGACCGAGGCGGCCTACGCCCAGCGGCTCGCGGACGAACTCGACGCCCGCATCCGGCAGCTGGGGGCCCACCGGGTGGCCGCCTTCGTCCTGGAGACGGTGGTCGGCTCCACCAACGGCGCCGTGCCCCCGGTCGAGGGCTATCTGGCCAAGGTCGCCGAGGTGTGCCGGCGCCACGGCGTTCTGCTCATCCTCGACGAGGTCATGGCCGGCATGGGCCGCACCGGTCACCACTACGCCTACCTGGAGGACGGCGTGGTGCCCGACATCGTGGCGGTCGGCAAGGGCCTGGCCGCCGGGTACCAGCCGATCTCCGCGGTCCTCGTCTCCACCGCGATCCACGACGTGCTCGGTGACGGCTCGGGTGTGCTGCAGAACGGCCAGACGCACGTCAACCACCCGCTGGCCTGCGCGATCGCGCTGGAGGTGCAGCGCACCATCGTCGACGAGGACCTGCTGACGAACGTCCGGGCCCGTGGCGAGCAGCTCCGCAAGGGTCTGCTCGACCGGCTCTCCGACCACCCGAACGTCGGTGACGTCCGTGGCCGGGGCCTGTTCACCGGGGTGGAGTTCGTCCAGGACCCGGACGGCCGCGCACCCCTGCTCGGCGGCTCGGAGCTGGTCGGGCGGATGAAGAAGGAGGGCCTGGACCGGGGCCTGCTCCTCTACCCCGGTTACGGCACCGTCGACGGCGAGGCCGGCAACCACGTGCTGTTCGCCCCGCCGTTCGTGGCCACCGAGTCCGACATCGACGCGATGGTGTCCCGCTTCGCCGAGGTCGTGGAGGTCTGCCTGTGACCCCCCTGTTCACCGGGCTCAGCGCCTTCCCGCTGACGCCTGTCACGGAGGCCGGGGTGGCCGAGGAGGCGTACGCGGGCCTGGTGTCCCGCCTCGCCGCCGCGGGCGTCGACTCCATCGGGGCGCTCGGCTCCACGGGCAGCTACGCCTACCTCAACCGCGCCGAACGCGCCCGCGCCGCGAGGATCGCCGTGGAAGCCGCGGACGGAGTACCCGTCATGGTCGGCATCGGCTCCCTGCGCACGTCCGACGTCCTGGCCCTCGCCGAGGACGCGCAGCGCGCGGGAGCGAGCGCGGTGCTGCTGGCCCCGATGACGTACCAGGCGCTCTCCGACGACGAGGTCTTCGGCCTGTACGAGGACGTCACCCGCGAGCTGTCCGTCCCGCTGTGCGTGTACGACAACCCCGGCACCACCCATGTGGACTTCTCGCCGGAGCTGTACGGCCGGATCGCACGGCTGCCGAACGTCGGCTCGATCAAGATTCCCGGCGCCCCCGCCGATCCCGCCCGGGCGAAGGAGCACGTCGCGAGGATCCGTGCGGCGATCCCCGACACGGTCACCGTCGGTGTCAGCTGCGACTGGGAGGCGGCGGCCGGGCTGAACGCCGGCTGCGACGGCTGGTACTCGGTCGTCGGCGGACTCTTCCCCGCGGCCGCGCAGGCCCTGACCCGTGCCGCAGCAACCGGTGACGCCGCCGGCGTCACCCGGCTCTCCGACGGACTGGAGCCCCTGTGGGCCCTGTTCCGGCGCCACGGCAGCCTGCGGGTGATGTCCGCCGCCGCCGAGCAGCTCGGACTGATCCCCGCGGACAGCCTGCCCCGCCCGGTGCGGGGCCTGGACGCGACCGCCCGCCAGGACGTCGCCGCCGCACTCGACCGTGCCGGACTCACCCGCTCCGCACAGACCGCCCCCTGAGTCCCACCGGACTCACCCTGATCGACCCAAGGATGTTGAACTCCATGTCCGCGCGAGCCCGACTCACGCCGCAGATGCAGGACTACGAAGCCAAGTTCACCGACGGCGGGGACGTCCGCTGGCTTCCGTACCTCATGTACTTCCACCCCGCCGACCACCGCTCCAAGACGGTGAACACCGACTCCGTAGGCTTCCGGTACGCGCACGACGCCTACGGCCGGCCCCTGTCGGTGGCCGACCACGAGGGCGTCGACTCGGTCCGGCTGCTGGCGGGCAGTTCCACCGTCTTCGGCATCGGAGCCGCCGGCGACGACTGGACCCTGCCCTCCCGGCTGACCGTCCACGACCCGCGCCCCGAGCCCTGGCTGAACTTCGGCGGCCGCAGCTTCAACTCCACCCAGGAGGCGCTGCTGCTCACCCTCTACCGGCACCTGCTGCCCAAGGTCGAGGAGATCGTGCTCTTCTCGGGGTTCAACAACCTCGGTCTCGCCCGCCAGCCGCAGTCGCGGCGCGGCGACCACGGCGCCTTCTTCAACTGCAACCAGTTCTTCGACGCGCTGCCCGCCGAGGCCGCCGACTCCGCCTCGATGCTCCAGCGGCTGCGCGGCCTCGGCTCCTCCCGCCCCGCCCAGCAGGAGGAGCCCGTCCCCGCCCTGGACGAACAGCTCTCCTACGCAACTGACCTGACGTTGCGTCACCTGAAGCTGTGGCGGCTCGTCGCCGACGACCTGGGCGCCAAGCTCACCTACGTCCTGCAGCCGCTCGCGGGCTGGGTGCGCCCGAAGGGCTCGCCCGAGGAGGAGGAGATCTTCGCCGAACTGGACGCCATCGGCGGCTTCACCACGGTCTACGGCGACATCCTGCGCACCGAGGTCAACCTCGACTACGCCGCCCGCATCGAGGCGGGCGCCAAGGAGCTGGGGGTCGGCTTCGTCAACCTCAGCCCCGTGCTCGCCGAGCGGCTCGCCGCCGACCAGTGGCTGTTCGTCGACCGGATCCACTTCACCGACGCGGGCCACGACTTCGTCGCCCAGCAGCTGCTTCAGCTCATCTAGTGCCGCACCGCACTTCGACCCACCTCAGGCGCAACGGAGTACCCACGTGAAATCCATCATCTCGTTCTTCCGGCGGATCTTCGGCTCGTCCAAGAAGGCCAAGCCGGATTCCTCGATCTACCCCATGTTCTAGGAGGAACTCCGACATGGCTCACGTAGTCTTCGTCGACAGCACCGGCCCCACGCTCCCGGCCCTCGAAACCGCCAAGGGCATGGGTCACTTCGTGACGTTCGTACGCCCCGAGGACGCCTCCGCGCTGAAGCTGGGCAAGATGCCGAGCGAGCGCCTCGCCGCGGCCCTCGCTCACGCCGACCGGGTGGTCACGATCGACCACTTGGAGGCGGACCTCACCGGCTGCCTGCGGCGCATCCACGCCGAGCGGCCGGTGGACGCCGTCCTCACCACCTCCGAGCCCGCCGTGGTCCCCACGGTCAAGGCCGCCGAGGCCCTCGGCATCAGGGCGACGTCCGTGCGGTCCATGGAGACCGCCGTCACCAAGGACCTGTGCCGGGACGCCCTGCGGGCCGCCGGGCTGCGTTCCGCCCGCCACGTCCGGGTGGAGGACCGCGAGCAGGCGCTCGACGCCGCACGCGATCTGGGCCTCCCCCTCGTCATCAAGCCCAGCCGCAGCGCAGGCAAGGAGGGCGTCGCGATCGTCCGTACCGAGGACGAACTGCGCTCCTACTTCGACGAGTTGCCCGCGTCCCGCGAGGCGCTGAGCCGGACGCTGGCCACCCTGGTCAGCACCCGGTTGCTCATGGAGGAGTACGTCGAGGGCGTCCTGCACTCGGCCGAGGTCATCGCGCGGGACGGCGAGGTCGAGGTCTTCATGATCGCCCGGCGTGAGCAGGCCACGCACAATCCGCTGTACGAGGTCGCGGCAGTGCTCCCGGCCGGTCTGACCGAGGCCGAGCAGAGCGACGTCGAGCAGTACATGCGGGCCGTCTTCACCGAACTCGGCCTGACCGTCGGTCTTTACCACGTCGAGTTCATCATGAGCGCCGACGGGCCCGTCCTGGTCGAGGTCAACGGCCGAATCATGGGCGGCATGGCGCCGTTCGTCTACCGGCACATCACCGGGGACGACCCGTTCCGGCTGCTGGTCCAGGAACACCTGGGCGAGGAGTTCACCGTCCAGCGGCCGCCCTTCGGCTCGGCGGGCATCTCCATCGCGCTGGGCAGCGTCACCGGCGGTGTGCTTCCCGAGGGCGTGGAGGAGCGCATCGAGAAGATCAAGGAGAAGCACCGGCCGCTGGCGTACTCGCTGAATCTGAGCAGCGGCCAGCACATCCCGCGGCAGATGGGCAACTTCACGGTCTTCGGGTTCTGTTGCCTGCCCGCGGAGACCACCGAGCAGGCCAGGGCGCGCGGCCTGGAACTGATCGCGGATCTGGAAGACGCCCTCGGGTTCGAGATCGCGAAGTACGCGCTGTAGCCCCATGGGCCGGGAAGCGGGAGGAATTGTGGAAGCGACGGCAATCGGCGGGAACACCTCGGGCGATCAGTGGGAACGCCTTCCCGCTGACCTGCGCTCGGCGTTCACCGAGCGGGCGACGGCCCGGGCCGCGGACGTGTACGACGGAGTCACGGGCTCCAAGGGACCCTGGCGCCCGCTGCGTCCGGTCTTCCTCGACCGGACGCACTACACGGAACTCGGGTCGGTCTCGTGGCACCTGATGGAGCTGGTGCTGCAGGCGTGCCGACGCCGGGCCGGCACGGCCGGGGAGCTGATGGCGGCCTTGCGGGTCCCGCCGCGGGACACCCCTCTGGTGCGGCCCTCCGATCCCCTCGACGACGACCTGCTCGTCTCCGCCCGCCCGGACATCGTCTACTCCGCGGGTGTGCCCAAGTTCGTCGAGTTCAACATCGACGGGGCGCTCGGCGGAACGCTCCACGCGGACGTCATGGCGCGGCGCTTCACCGACCTCTGCGAGGACCTCGGCGCGGAGGGGGGCATCACCTTCGGTGCCCCCGACTCCACGGCCGACGGGAGGTCGTCGGTCATCCGCTCCTCCCTCGGCCTGCCCGAGGGGGCCTTGGTCGTCATCCCCGCGTTCAGCAAGGGGACACCGCCCGGCCTCGACGACACCCGGGCGTTCATCGACTGGATGCGGCCGATGTGCGAGAGCGGCCGTCGGCACGGCCTGGACATGGTGGCCTGCGCCATGGACGACCTGGCCCTCGACGACACGGGCGCGCTGACGCTCGACGGCAGGCAGGTGGACGCCGTGTTCCGGCTCTTCCAGTCCGACCAGCCGTCCAGCCCCGGGCTCGACGCGCTGACCCGGGCCGTCCTCGACGACCGGGTGCGCATGCACACCACCGAGGCCGCCTGGCTGCTCAGCGACAAGACGACGCTGGCCTGGCTCTGGTCGGACCTGGACCTGCTCGGTCCCGCCGACCGGCGGCTCGTCGAACGTCATGTGCCCTGGACCGCGCTGCTGTCCACACCGGGCACCGTGCACGGGGAAACGCTCGCTCATGCCCGCGGGCACCGCGAGGAGCTGGTGCTGAAGCCGACCAGCGGCTACGGCGGCACCGGCGTCATGATCGGCCGTACGGTCTCCGAGGCCGCATGGCAGGCCGCGCTGGACCTCGTGGACCGGGCCGAGCACCCGTACATCATCCAGCGCTTCGCCGAGCCGGACCGCATCGGCATGGAGTTCTCGCACACCGGGACCGGCGAGGTGGAGCGGGCCGACGTCCCCTTCGTCCTCGGCCCGTTCCTGTTCGGCGGCCGCCCCACCGGTGTGCTCCTGCGCCACGGTGTTCCGGCCGGCGGCGAGGTCCTCAACGCCAACCACGGGGCCCGGATGAGCTCGGTCGTACTGGTGGACGGGCTGTGCTGAGCCGTTCGAAGTCCGGCGCCGGAGCAGGCGGGAAGAAGCCGCTGGGCAAGCCGTTCCGTGTCTACCAGTCGGCCGTGGTCTCCTCCGACCTCGCCGATGGGATCTACCGCATCGCGGTGCCGCTGCTGGCCCTCGGCATGACCCGCTCGGCGTTCGCCGTCAGCCTGGTCGGCGTCGCCGTCCGGCTGCCCTGGCTCGTCGCCACGCTCCCCGCGGGCGTCGTCACCGACCGCTACGAGCCGCGCACGGTGATGCGCTGGGCGTCGGGGCTGCGCCTGGCCCTCATCACGGTGACCTGTCTGCTGGCGGTGGCCGACCGGCTGCCGCTGTGGCTGCTCACCGTGAGCGCGTTCGCGATCGGCTGCGCCGGTACGTTCGTGGACGTCGGGGCGCAGTCGGCGCTGCCCCGCCTGGTGGAGACCGGGCAACTGCCGCGCGCCAACTCGATCGTGCACTCCACCCAGACCTTCCTCGCGCAACTCCTCGGTCCGGCCCTCGGCGGTTTCGTCGTCGCGTTGGGTTCCGGGCAGGGCCTGGCCACGGTCTGCGTGCTGTACGCCGTCACCGTCTGGGCGCTCGGCCGGCTCCCCGCCGCGTCCGCGCCCGGCTCGGTGACCGCCGAGCTCGGCGGGGACGCGGCCCCGCCCAAGCGGCCCGTCTCCTTCAAGGCGCTGCGCTCCGAACTCGGCGAGGGCCTGCGCTACTTCCGGCACCGCCCGGACCTCGGACGGCTCGCCGTCGCCGCCGCGGCGAACAACTTCTCGTACTCCATGTGCCTGACCCTGCTGCCCCTGTGGGCGGTGGCGCCCGGCCGCCTGGGTCTTTCCGAGACCGCCTACGGCCTGCTGCTGTCCTGCCTGGCCGTCGGCAGCGTCCTCGCGGGCCTGGTCTCCGGCCGCCTGGTCGAGGGCATCGGCCGGGAACCCCTCATGCGGTACGGCGGTCCGGTGCTCGGCCTGTGCTTCCTGGCGCTCGCGGTACCGAGTGTGCCGGTCGTGGCCGCGGGACTGTTCTGCTACGGCCTCGTCGTCATCGTGTGGAACGTGGCGATCGTGTCGTACCGCCAGACCACCATCCCGCCCTCGCTGTTCGGCCGGGTCAACGCCGCCTACCGCTGGATCACCTGGGGTGTCTTCCCGCTCGGCGCCCTGGTCGCCGGGGCGCTCGCCTCGACGGCCGGTCTCGCCTGGGTCTTCCTCGGCGCCGGAGTGGTGCCGCTGCTGGCAGCCGTCGTCCTGCCCGCCAACCGTACGTTCACCGATCCGGACCCGGCCGACGACGCTCCCGTCCCGGCCGGCACGACCGCCGACGACTGACCACGAGCAAGGGGAACAAGCAGGTGGAGCAGGCCATCATCTCCGGTGTCGCGCACGACACCTCCGACGCCAAGATCACGGTCGTAGGCGTGCCGGACCGCCCGGGCGAGGCCGCCGCGATCTTCCGTACCGTCGCCGACGCCCAGGCGGGCGTCGACATGGTGGTGCAGAACGTGTCCGCCGCCACCGGGCTGACGGACATCTCCTTCACCCTCCCCAAGGCCGAGGGCCGCAAGGCCATCGACGCCCTGGAGAGGAACAGGGCCGGCCTCGGCTTCGCCTCGCTGCGCTACGACGACCAGATCGGCAAGATCTCCCTGGTCGGCGCGGGGATGAAGACCAACCCGGGTGTCACGGCGGACTTCTTCACCGCGCTGTCCGACGCGGGCGTGAACATCGAGCTGATCTCGACCTCCGAGATCCGCATCGCGGTCGTCACCCGCGCCGAGCAGGTGGGCGAGGCCGTGCGCGCCGTGCACACCGCCTTCGGCCTCGACTCCGACAGCGACGAGGCGGTCGTGTACGGCGGCGATGCGGCCCTCGTCTCGGGAGGCGCCGGACGATGAGCTCGATCCATGTGGTGCACAGCCTCGCCGAGATCGACGACGACGCGCTGACGCGGCTGACGGCGGGTCGCTCGTTCTACGTCAGCGGTCCCTGGCTGCGCGCCTACGAACACCTCCGCCGACCGGACGTCGCCTACGTCACGCACCGGGACGGCGGCGGCAGGCTCGACGGGCTGCTGCCGGTCTACCGACAGCGTCCGGGCACGCTGGCCCCGTACGACGTCTTCGCCGGGTTCCTGCGCTCCGCGGGGGACTTCCGCGCGGGGGACTGGTCGCCGAACCTGGTCCTGGGCCAGAGCGCGGCCTACTCCAACGAGTTCCTGGTCGACCCGGCCGCACCCCGCGCCGAGGCCGCCGCGATCCTCGACGCCCTGCTCCGGGCGGCCGACGGACTGCGCCGGGAATGGGGGTCCCCCGCCACCTCCGCCCTCTATCTGAACGAGGCCGGGACCCGGCAGCTGGAGGACGTCCGGGGACCCGACGGCTCGTTCGTCTGCGACGTCGAGTGCGAGGTCGACATCGAGTGGGACTCCTGGGACGGCTACGTCGCGTATCTGCACTCCCTCGGCCGCAAGCGCTCGGCGGCGGCCCGCCGCGAGGCCGAGGTCTTCGCCGAGGCCGGGTACGACATCAGCGCCGTCCGGCTCGGGGAACTGCTCGACACCTCGAACCTGCTCTTCACCAAGCTCCAGAGCAAATACGGCGACAGCACGTCGACCGAGGAACGCGCCCGCTACCTTCGCACGCTGACCGGCGAAGTCGACGAGTACAGCCACCTGTTCGTCATGCGCTCGGCCGGCGAAGTGCTCGGCGTCTGCCTCACGTTCCTGTGGGGCGACACGGTCTACGTCCGCCAGCTCGGTCTGGACTACGACCGTCTGGCCGGCGCCGCCGAATACTTCAACCTCGCGATCTACGAGCCGATCCGCTTCGCGATCGAGCACTCCTACAGACGCGTCCACTACGGACGGGCGTCCTACGACGCCAAGTTGTTCCGGGGCGCCAAGGCCCGCCCTCTGACCGGCATGTGCTGGTCGGCGACGGGCGGCTCCCCCCATCGTCAGTCCGCGTTCCGGCAGTGGGACAACGCCCGCAGGAACGCGGCCGCATCGGGCGACCGTTCGCTCGTCCTGGCCACTTTCGGGCCGACCCATTGATTCCTTCTGGAGAATATTGTGGATAACAGGAAGACGACCGCAGGCTCCTTCTCCTTCGCATCCGGTTTCCCCTCCGTCGTCGAGAACATCGGCGACGACCCGAATCCGGCCAAGGTGCTGGCGGGTATCGGAGCCGAGCAGCGGGACTTGGCGCGGCGCCTCCTCGAGGAGACCGGAGCAGTGCTGTTCCGCGGCTTCGACGTGCTGTCCATCGACGAGTTCGAGGACGTCGCCCGCAGCCTCCTCGGTGAGCTGGCGGCGTACAAGGGCGGTGACGCCCCCCGCCACGCCGAGCGCGGTCTGGTCTACAACGCCTCCGGCCCCGACCGGACCCGCGCGGTGCGCGCGCACAACGAACTGTCCTACGCACCCTGGCATCCCTCGACGCTGATCTTCGGCTGCAGTGTGGTGGCCGAGGAGGGCGGAGCGACCACGATCGTGGACGGCCACCGGGTCTACTCCTCGCTCCCGCCCGAGGTCCGCGACGCCTTCCGGGAGCGCGGCGTCAGCTACATCCAGCACCTGCCGCACGCCGCCGGGGACCCCAGCGGCATCAAGTCGTGGCCGGAGACCTTCGAGACGGACTCCAAGGACGACGTCATGGAGCACTGCCTGGCCAGTTACACCTCCGCCAAGTGGACCCCGCTCGGCCTGCTGACCACGAACCGCACGCCCGGCACGGTCGAGGTCGGCGCGGACGGGCGCCAGGCCTGGTTCAACCAGACCCACATCTGGCGCAAGGACCCCAGCACCGTCCCCGACGTCACCGACATGGAGCGCTGGGAGACCTGGATCGGCTACGGCGCGACCTTCGGCGACGGCACCGAGATCCCCGGCGCGTACATGGACCAGGTGCGCGACACGCTCGAGAGCTGCGAGGTCGCCGTCCAGTGGGAGGCCGGTGACGTCCTGCTGGTCGACAACCGCGCCGCCATGCACGGCCGCCACCCCTACAGCGGCGACCGCCAGGTCTTCGTCGCCTTCGCCTGAGCGCGCCGCAGCCTGAGCGTGCCGCAGCCTGAGCTCCGAGGAGAAACCTTCATGCGCACCCTGCCCGTCGTCGAGCTGCAGCCCGGCGAACAGGACCACCTCGCCCACCTCGTCGAGACGGTCCTGGAGAACTGCCCGGGACAGACCGAGTTCCGCTACGTCTCCTACATCCGCGGCCGGCTCGACGTCCGGACGGAACTCCCCTACGTCCTCAAGGCCTTCGCCGCCTCGGACGGCGACCCTGTGCATGTGCGGAACCTGCCGCGCTTCGACGACGTCGAGCGGAGCAAGGTCCTGTGCCTGCTGCTCGGTGAGGCGATCGGCGCCTGTGTCGCCTACGCCGAGTACAACCACTCGTACATCACCGACATCCGGCCCACCACCCTGTCGTCGGAGAAGAGCTCCGGCGTGGACCTGCTGAGCATGCACAACGACCTGGCCTGGGCGAGCGACAACTGCCGCCCCCGCACGCTGGTCCTCGTGCCGCACATCGCCTCCGGCGAGGTTCCCAGAACCCTTCTCGCACCGGCCCGCGACGTGCTCGCGCTGCTCCCCGAGGAGACCAAGGACGCCTTGCGCCGCCGCGACTTCGAGGCCCGCTCGGGATCGGCCCTGTCCTGGGGGTTCGAGCGGGTGCGCCGGATGGAACTGCTCGTCGAGGAAGAGGGCGTGCCACCGGTCGTCCGGCTCAACTTCGGGACCTACACCCCGGCCGTCGGCCTCGCCCCGGCCGAGGCGGAGCGGGCGGCACGGGCCCTGACCGAGCTGAGCCGGGCCGCCCTGGAAGTGGGCCGCCGGTACGGCATCGCGATCCAGAAGGGCGAGGCGGTGCTGATCCCCAACGACCACTGTGTGCACGGTCGGGACACGATCCAGCCCGACAAGTGCGAGCGCCTGCTCCTGCGGTCCTACGTCCTGCCGGACGACGTCGCGGCCCGGCACGGCAACACCATGGTCCGACTCAGCAGCTAGGGCGAGCACCTCACCATGTCCGACATCGTTGTTATCGGCGCGGGGCACGTCGGTCTGACCCTGCTGGCCGACCTGGAGCTGACCAAGCCCCACCACGGACTCGGCGCACGCCTGCTGTCCTTCGAGAACTCCGCCTCCGTCAGGGAGCGCAGCCGGAACTGGACCCGGCTGGTCATGGAGAACCTGGTGACCGGCTCGGTGGAGACCTGCACGCTCGCCGACAGCCAGTTCGGCTCGCTGTGGAGCGAGGAGGGCCGGCAGGCCCTGGCCGACGCCGGCACCCTCGTCGTCACCGTCCCCGACATCCCGCACCTCAGGCTGGAGCTGTTGGACCACCTCGAACGCTCGGTGGACCTCAGCGGCAAGGTGATCGTCTTCGTCCGTGGCGGCCAGGGCGGACAGCCCGTGCTGGCCAAGTGGATCAGGGACTCGCCCCGGCTGCGGGACACCTCGGTCGTCCTCGTCGAGGACTCGTTCTACGGAACCCGGGTGATCGGCGGCACGGTCCAGTACAAGCGCAAGATCTCGGTCAACGTCTCGGTGTACTCGCGCGACCCGGACCGGGCGCTCACCGCGCTGCGCCGGATGTTCCCGCTCGGCGAGCACATCGGCCGGCCGTCCTGGCCGGACCTGCGGGTCTGCGACGGCATCGACCTGCTCTTCAACCCGCTCGGATACATCATCCACGTCGGGGTGGCACTGGATCCGGAGAACCTGGAGAAGACGCGCCAGGGGATCAGATACACGCACTACATCGACGGCATCTCGGCCGGTCTCGCCGCCCGACTCGACCTGCTGGACCGCGAACGCGTACTCCTGGCAAGGGAGTTCGGGGCGGAGGCGCAGACCTTCCCCGAGATCATCCAGCGGCAGTACGGCCTGCGACCCCAGGACTCCTTCTACGCCATGATGCAGTCCTGCCGGGGCATCTACCGCTCGCTGTCGAGCGGCAGCATCGACGAGCTGCGCGGCTCCCGGGTGCTCACGGAGGACGTGCCGGCGTTCCTCACGATCCGCTGGCTCGCCGACCGGGCCGGGCTCGACATGCCGCACACCCGGGCGTACTTCGACGACGTCATGGCCGGTCTGCGGGACATCGGTGCCGACGTCGAGTCCTGCACGACGTACCTGCCCCATCTCGCCAAGATCGACGGCGGTGTCGAAGGCGTCAGAGACCTGCTGAACGCGCCGCTGGCCGCCGCCGCGCTGTCCGCGCCCTGACCCCGGGAAGGTGAAACCAGCCATGCCCCAGCACGTCCGCGACGTCCTCGTCGTGAACCGCCGCAGACAGGAGCTCGTGACCCGGATCCTGCGGGATCCCGGGATACGCCTGTCGCTGATCACGGAACCCGACTGTCTGCGGGACTACCCGTCGACGGACGGGATGGAGTCGGTGACCCTCGTCAAGAGTGTGCAGAACCTCGACGAGGTCCGACACGCCACGCTCGACCTGATGAACCGCTACACGTTCGACGCGATCGTGGCACCGGCGGAGAGTTCGATACCCACCGCGGGCTACCTCCGCAGCTACCTGGGAATGCCGGGCATTCCCTTCGACGTGGCCCACGCGTTCTGCAACAAGAACGCGATGAAGGCGAGGCTGCGCGGAGCCGGACTGCGCGTCGCACGCACCACGCTGGCCCCGTCCGACGGGAGCGTCGCGGAGTTCCTGCGCCGCCACGGGCTGCCCGCGGTGATCAAGCCCGCCTGGGGCGACGGAGCCGCGAACGTCCATGTGGTGCGGACCGAGGCGGACATCACCCGGATCGCCCGGGCCGACGGCCCCCTTCTCAGCAACGACGAAGCGCCTTTCCTCATCGAGGACTTCGTGGAGTTCGAGGAGGAGTACCACTGCGACGGGCTCGTCCACGACGGCGAGGTGCGGTTCACCGCCGTGTCGAAGTACACCAGCCCGCCGCTGCGCGCCAAGGGCTCGGTGTTCGGCTCCCACACCCTGCCCGCCGACAGCGACGAGGCGAGGGAACTCACCGCGCTGCACCGGGATGTCGTACGGGCCATGGGGCTCGCCGACTCCGTCACCCACCTGGAGGTCTTCCGCACCGCGGACGGGCTCGTCGTCGGCGAGATCGCCTGCCGTCCGGGCGGCGGAGGCATCCCGCAGACCCTCCTGCGCGCCTACGGCTTCGACGTCTGGGAGCACTTCCTGGCCACGGAGCTCGGCGGCCGGCCGGCGTGGACGCCCGAGCCGGCGGACGGGATCTTCGGCTTCCTGATGTTCCCGGTGCGTCAGGGCGTGGTGCGGCGCGTCCCGAGCGCCGACGTGTTCGCCGATATCCCCCAGGTCGAGAGCGTCGCCGTCACGGCCGGACCGGGGGACCGGATCTCCGGGATGCTGTACTCCACGAGCCGGGCCGGCATGGCGCAGTTCCGCGTCGACTCGGTCGACGAGGTACCCGCCCTGGTGGAGGCGCTGCGGGAGCGGTTCGTCGTCGAGTACGAGGAGCCCGAGCCGGAACCCGGGGCGGCGTCGTGACGGACGACGCGGCGTCCGCCACGACGGTGCGGGACGGCGGCGGTGAGACGGGCGGATCCGAGGGCTCGATGCGCCACTTCTGGGTGTTCACCCTGGCCTCGGCCGTCTCCCGGCTCGGCAACACCTTCCTGAACGTCGCCATGCCGCTGGTCCTGCTCACGGTCACCGGATCGACGACGGTCGCCGCGCTCAGCTTCGGTGTCCAGCTCGCGCCCTACGCGCTCTCGCCGGTGTTCGGAGTCGTCGTCGACCGCTTCGACCGCCGACGGGTGTTCGTCTGGGCCGAGGTGGCGCAGTGCGTCCTCGTGGCGCTGCTGCCGCTGGTCGTCTCCGAGGACAACGTCGTGGCCGTGCTGGTGCTGCTCTTCCTGGTGGGCTGCGGCGGACTGACCTCGGAGCTGACGAGCGACTTCGGGCTGATCCCGCAGATCGCGCCCGCCCACAGCCTGGCCAAGGCCTACAGCCGCTACACCACGACCATTTCCGTGGTGCGGTTCGCGGGCCCGGCCGTGGCCGGGGTCCTGCTCGGCACTCTGGGCGCCCGCGGCGCGCTCTGGATCGACGCGGCCACCTTCCTGGTCACGGCGGGGGCGGCGGCGTGGCTGCCGCTGCGCGCCACCGAAGGGCGCGGACCGAGCGTCTTCCGCGAGATGCTGACGGACGGCTTCAGCTGCTTCTGGCGCCTCAAGCAGGTGCGGCGGCTGACGGTGGCCATGACCGTCTTCAACCTGGGTGCCGGTGCCCTGCCGACCGTGCTCGTCGTCATCGCGCAGACGCACTGGCACTGGAGCCCGCAGACCACGGGGACGGCCCTCGGCCTGGGGGCCGCGGGCGCCGCCGTCGGCGCCTGGGTCACCCCGCGCGTCGCGCCGGGGCGGGGACTGCAGACGCGCGTCGGCATCTGGTTCGCCTTCTGCGGTCTCGGCGGCGCCGCCATGCTCCTCGGCTCCCCGGCCGCCGTCCTCGTGGGGTTCTTCCTGCTGTCCATGGGCGAGGGCGGGATGAACGTCACCACCAACGAGTACCGGTACAACGCGATCCCCGGGGACCTGCTGGGCCGGGTCAACGCGATCATCCGGGCCGCCGTGATCAGCGGCGCGGCGGCGTCCTCGGTGGTCCTCGGCCACACCGTCTCCCTGGACGACGCGTGGGCCTGGACGGCGCCGGTCGTGCTCGGCGCCGCGATCGCCGCGGTGCTGTGGTCCACCCGGCCGGACCGGGCGTCCCTTCCGACCACATCCTGACTCAGACCGACCGATTGAGAGCATCGTGATCACCAACGCGTTGGAGAACGTCCACCGCCGGTACGCCGAGAAGCGTCCGGTCAGCAGGGAACTGCACACGCGGGCCAGGTCCTTCCTGCCCTCGGGAACCACTCGCTCCGTGCTCGACTTCGACCCGTTCCCCTTCACCGTCGCCTCCGCCGCGGGCTGCCGTCTCACGGACGTCGACGGCCACGAGTACCTCGACTACCTGGGGGACTACAGCGTCGGCCTCGCCGGGCACAACCCGGAGGCGGTACGACAGGCCGTCACGGAGGTGCTCGACAAGGGCTGGACGTTCGGCACCGTGGCGGCGGAGGAGGCCGAGGTCGCGCGGATGCTCTGCGAGCGCTTCGCGATGGACCTCGTCCGTTTCACCCCCTCCGGCACCGAGGCCAACCTCGTCGCCATCAACCTCGCCCTGAAGGCCACCGGCCGGACCAGGATCCTGGTGTTCGACGGCGGCTACCACGGCGGCTTCCTCAGCTTCAGCCGCGGCCGGCCGGCCCTGGACGTGCCGTTCGACGCCGTCATCTGCGACTACAACGATCTCGACGGCGTACGGGAGGCGTTCCGGCAATTCCCCGAGCAGCTCGGCTGTGTCCTGGTCGAGCCGATGCTCGGCTCCGGCGGACGCATCCAGGCCGTTCCGGGCTTCCTGCAGGGGCTGCGGAGCCTGTGCGACGAGCACGGCAGCGTGCTCGTCTTCGACGAGGTCCAGACCTCGCGCATGGCCTACGGCGGCGGCCAGTCCCTGCTGGGGGTCCGACCGGACCTGACGACGCTGGGCAAGTACCTCGGCGGCGGCTTCGGGTTCGGCGCGGTCGGCGGCGCCCGGGAGTTGATGCTCCAGATCGCGCGCGGTGGACAGCGCTCCCTCGACCACTCCGGCACGTTCAACAACAACCGCTTCTCCATGGCGGCCAGTGCGGCCATGCTCGGCGAGGTGCTGACGCGGTCGTCCCTGGCCGAGCTGTTCCGGCGAGGCGAGGACCTGCGCAAGCGGGCCGACGGCGTGCTGCGGGAGTACGGCTTCCAGGCCACCGGCTGGGGTTCCCTCATGGGGATCCATCCCACCGACGCCCCCTTGGTCCGTGCCTCGGACCTGGCCGGCACGGACCGCCGCCCGGTGGAGCTGCTGTTCCACGAGATGCTGGAACGGGGCGTCTACCTGGGCAAGAGCGGCTTCGTCACGCTGTCCCTGCCCCAGACGGCGGAGACCGACGACCACTTCCTGACCGCGCTGGAGAGTTCCGTGCGCGCCGTCGCGGGGGCGGGCGCGTGAGCAGGGGACCGAGCAGAGCGCGTACGGCCGTGGCGGGCGGCCCGGCTTCGTCGGACCGGCCCGCCCGGCTGCCCGTTAGGCTCCCCGCATGACCACGCACACGACCGCCTCAGTCAGCGTCGACGCGATGCTCGACGACCTCCGGATCCTCGTGGAGACCGAGTCGCCCTCCCGCGATCTGGCGGCGCTGGAGGCCTCGGCCCGAGCGGTCGCCGGTGTCGTCGAGGACCGCCTCGGCGGGACGGCCGTCCTCGTGGAGAGCGCGGCCGGACCGCATGTGCACTGGTCGGGCGGGGGTGAGCCGAAGGTGCTGATCCTCGGCCACCACGACACCGTTTTCCCGCTCGGCACCCTGGAGCGCCGCCCGTTCAAGGTCGAGGACGGCCGCGTGACGGGGCCCGGTGTCTTCGACATGCTGGGCGGTCTCGTGCAGGCGATCCACGGCCTGGCGCTGCTCGACGAGTTGGCGGGCGTGGAGATCCTGGTGACCGCCGACGAGGAGGTCGGCTCCCGGGCTTCCCGGGTGCTGATCGAGGAACGCGCCCTCGCCTGTGGTGCCGTGCTGGTGTTCGAGGGGGCGGCCGACGGCGGCGCCCTCAAGACGGGCCGGAAGGGGTGCGGCACCTTCGAGGTCTCCATCACCGGGCGCGCCTCGCACGCGGGCCTGGAACCCGCCGCGGGAGTGAACGCCCTGATCGAGGCGGCCCACCAGGTGCTGGAGATCGCGGCTCTCTCGCGGCCCGAGATCGGCACGACGGTCACGCCGACCGTCGCCGCCGCCGGAACCCAGGACAACGTCGTTCCCGCGCAGGCGACCGTGTTCGTGGACGTGCGGGTCGAGTCGGCCGAGGAGAAGGAGCGTGTCGAGTCGGCGTTCGCAGCCCTGACTCCCCGCCTCGACGGTGCCGTGATCTCCGTGCAGGGAGGGGTCGGCCGGCCCCCCATGCCCGAGTCGGCGTCGACCCCGCTCATGGCCCTGGCCCGGAGCCTGCGGCCCGGCATCGAGGGCGTGGCCGTCGGCGGCGGCAGCGACGGCAACTTCACGGCTGCCCTGGGTGTGCCGACGCTCGACGGGCTCGGAGCCGTCGGGGGCGGCGCCCACGCGGACCACGAGTACCTGCTGGTCGACACCATGGCCGACCGGGCGCGTCTGGTCGCGGGCTTGGTGGAAGCGATCCGCGACAGCCCCGCGGAGCGACTCCGGACGACCGATCGCTGAGGAAAGAGAGAAGCGGGAGGGAGAAGAGGGAGGGGACGCGGGTCCCGGTCGTTCACCTCCGCCGACCGGGACCCGGGTGCGTCCCCGGATCCGGCCGCGGCGGCAACACTCCCCCGAGCAACGCGTCTTACGCGCGCACCGTCGGGCCAGATCCGATGGAGTGATCAGATCAGGTCGCACCAACGGATCGCTAACATGTGGCCAACGGTTCTCCGCGCGGTCGTCGGTCACCTGGCCTGAAGTCGTCGAGACGATCTTGCCGGACGGCCGGAACAGTAGCGGATCCCGGCGGGTGGCCCGCCGGGCGGAGGTGGCGGAATTCCGCCGTCGAGGGGCGGAAACCCGCCACGGCGGCCGGAGTACGCCGTGATGCGCACCCCTGCGGGCGCGCGGAAAGGCAGTGGGCGGCGTGAAGCGGTACGAGCTGCGGTTCGGACTGCTGGGGCCGCCGGTCCTCTACGACAGTGACTGCGGCGACGGCGCGGTCGGCGAGTGCGGCGGCGACTACGACGAGTGCCGCGACTACGACGGGTGCGGCGACAGGCTCGTCGTCCGGCCCATCGGCAGCCCCAAAGCCCGCGCACTCCTCGCCGCACTGCTCCTCGAAGCCGGGCGTACCGTCTCCGTCGACGCGCTCAAGGACGCCCTGTGGGGCGGTGCGCCGCCCGCCTCCGCGCACGCCTCCCTCCACAACCACGTCACCCGGCTGCGCCGACTCCTGGACGACCCCTCCCGGCTGCGCGCCGTCTCGCCCGGGTACCTGCTGCGCGTCGACGACGGCGAACTGGACGTCCACGTCTTCGAGGCGCATCTCGCCGCCGCCCGCGCCGCCCACATCGACCGCGACTGGCCGGGCACCGCCCGCGAGTGCGCCGCCGCCCTCGCCCTGTGGCGCGGCACGCCGCTCGGCGGACTCCCCGCCGACGTGGGTGGTTTCCCCCTCGTGCAGCGCCTGATGGAGTCGCGGCTGCTGCTCCTGGAGTGGCGCTACGACGCCGAGTTGGCCTTGGCCGAGGGTCGACTGGACGCCCTGCTGCCCGAGTTGGCCGCCCTCGCCGCCGAACACCCCCTGCGCGAGGCCTACCACCGCCAGCTGATGCTCGCCCTCCACCGCAGCGGTCGCCGGGCGGAAGCCCTCGCGGTCCACCGCGACCTGCGCCGCAGGCTCGTCGAGGAACTCGGCGTGGAGCCCGGACCTGGCGTACGCGGAGCACATATGGAGGTGCTGCGGGGGGCTGTGGAGGAGGGGGGTGACAGCGGGAGCGGCGGAGGAGGCCGGAGCCGTACGGTACTTGGCGACGACCGCCGTACCGGCGGCACCGCCCGCAGCGATGACCGGGGCCACGCCGAGGGGTCCGACCGTACGGGCAACGACAGCGGTCCAGCCCCCACCACCCACCAGCCCCCGAGCCCCGACGCCCGACCCGCCGAGGAGCCGTCAGCCCTCGGCGCCGCGCACGCCCGGCCCGCCGAGCAGCCCACAGGCCCTGGTGCCGCGCAAGCCCGGTCCGCCGAGGAGCCTTCAGCCTCCGGTGCCGCTCATGCTCGGTCCGCCGAGGAGCCTTCAGCCTCCGGTGCCGCTCATGCTCGGTCCGCCGAGGAGCCTTCAGCCTCCGGTGCCGCTCATGCCCGGTCCGCCGAGGAGCCTTCAGCCTCCGGTGCCGCTCATGCCCGGTCCGCCGAGGAGCCCACAGGCCCCGGTGCCACTCACGCCCAGCCCGCCGCCACGCCCCCGCCGCCTCCCGTCGCCCCGCCTCGCCCAGCCCAACTCCCTCCACCCCCAGCTCACTTCACCGGCCGCACCCCCCTCGCCGAGGATCTCCACCGCGCCCTGACCGCCCCCACCCCGAACACCACCGTCACCGTCCTCACCGGCATGGCCGGCATAGGGAAGAGCGCGCTGGCCCTCCATGTCGCCCACGCCCTGGCCGACCGCTTCCCCGACGGTCAGCTCTACGTCAACCTCCACGGCGCCACCCCGGGCATGCTCCCCCTCACCGCCACCCAGGCCCTCGCGGCCCTGCTGCGGGACATCGGCGCAGACCCCCGTGCCATCCCCGAACACCCGGACGCGGCAGCCGCGTTGCTGCGGTCGATGCTCGCGCCCACCCGCACGCTCCTGGTCCTGGACGACGCCGCGAATGCCGCCCAGGTACGGCCGTTGCTGCCCGCGGCCCCCGGCTGCGCCGTGATCGTCACCAGCCGTTCGTCCCTCGCCGCCCTCGACGGCGTCCGGCGCTTCCCGCTCGCACCCCTGTCCGACGAGGACAGCGCGGCGCTGCTGCGGGCGGTGTCCGGACGGGACGACGGCATCGACGCCGGCCACCCCCTCGTAGCACTCACCGGCCGCCTCCCGCTCGCCCTCCGTGTCGTCGCGGCACGGCTCGCCGCGCGCAGCGCGCTCACCCCCGACGTACTGGCAGGTCAACTGGCCGCCACCGAGCGGCGGTTGCAGCAGCTCGAGTACGACGATCTCAGCGTCCGTCGCTCCCTCGCCGTGGCGCACGACGCGCTCGCCGCGTCCGACCGCGAGGCCGACCGGGACGCGGCCCTCGTGCTCCGCCGGATCGGCGCCCTGGACCTGCCCGAGTACGGCGCCCCCCTGCTCGGCCGCCTCGGCGGCATCGGCACCCGGCGCGCCGAGGACGCCCTCGACCGGCTCGTCGACGTGGCGCTCCTGGAGGAGACGGCGCTCGGTCGCTACGTCCCCCACGACCTGGTCCGCGACTTCGCCCGCGAGCTGGCCGGCACCGAAGGCGGTACCGCCGTCGCCGAGACCGCCCTCAGCTGGTACGCCGCCCTCGCCGAACGCGTCCTCACCGCGATCGTCGAACCCGGCCTCGACCAGGACGACCGCCGTCGCCCCACGTCCTGCCAGCCTCCCGAACACGCGGCCCAGGTCGCCGACGTCCACCCCTTCGGCGGCTCCGAGGCCGCCTTCGCCTGGGCCGACGCGGAGCTGGCGAACATCGTCGCGCTCACCGAGCGGTACGCCGACGTGCCCGCCCCGCGCATCGCCGCCCGTGTCTGCACCCTGCTGCGGCTGATCTTCCCCTACCTCCAGCGCGGCGGCCGGCTCGCCGAGATGGAGGTCCTCGGCCGGGCCGGCCTGCGCGTCGCCCGGCGCCTCGGGGACGCGGCGGCCGAGGCGTACGCCCTCGGCGACCTGGCCGGAGTGCACTTCCTCACCGGCCGCCAGAGCGAGGCCCTCGCCCTCAACGACCAGGCCCTCGCCATCTGGCAGGAGCTCGGCGTCGTCTCCTGGATGCGCCGCTGCCTCAACAACCGGGGCCTGCTGCTCGAAGGCCTCGGCCGCTACCCGGAGTCGGAGCGGGCGCTGCGCCAGAGCCTCGCCTATTCACGGCAGTTGAACGACCCGTACGGCGAGGCCGTCACCCACCAGCACCTCGGCAACCTGTACGAGCACACCGACCCCCGTGCCGCCATCGAACAGCACCGCCTCTCACTGGCCATCGGCGAGACCATCGGCCACGTCCTGATCCAGATCTACGCGCGGTGCAACATCGGCTACGCCCAGCTCACCCTCGGTGAACCGGTCGCCGCCGCCCGGCACTTCGAGGAGAGCCTGCGCGTCCTCGACGGCCACGGCGACTGGCACGGCGAGTCGCAGACCCGCCTCGGCCTGGTCCGCTCCCTGCGCCTGCTCGGCCGTACCGAACGGGCCGACCGGGAGTGCGCCGAGCTGCTGCGCCGGGCCGAGGCCCGCGCCGACCGCTACACCGGTGGTCTCGCCCGCCACCAGCACGGTCTGCTGCTCCACGAGTCGGGACGAGTCGCCGAGGCCCGCGCGGCCTGGCGGGCGGCCCTGGACGCGCTCGACGGGACCGACGAGAAGGCGGTCCTGGCCGAACTCGATCTGCTGCTGGCCGAGGACGAAGCCCCCGAACTCCGCGCCCGCGCCGGACGCCACACCTGATCACTTCGCGTCCGCATAGCACTCCACCACCGCCGTCGTGAACGGAAACCGCACCGGCGTCTCCCCGAACGTCAGCCGCCCCGCCAGCTCCGCCGCCTCCCGGATCGCCGCCACCACCGCCTCGGCCTCCTCCTCGGGACAGTGCACGATGACCTCGTCGTGCTGGAAGAACACCAGCTCGGCCGCCATGCCCGCGCAGGCCTGGCGCAACGCGGCGAGCAGCAGCAGCGCCCAGTCGGCGGCGCTGCCCTGGACGACGAAGTTACGGGCGAAGCGGCCCCGCGCGCGGGCGTCGCTGGACGCGTATCCCGGCACCCACTGCTGCTGCGTCTCCTCGGCGTCGTCCGCGACGGGGATGCCCGCCTCCTCCGCCGAGTCCTCGCCCGCACCGGCCGCCGGTGGACAGGTGCGGCCCAGCCAGGTGCGCACCAGCCGCCCCTCCGCACCGGCCCGCGCGGCATCGTCGACGTAGGCCACCGCGCGCGGGAAACGGCGCCGGAGCGCGGCCAGGTTCTTCAGGCCGTCGCCGGAGGTCTGGCCGTAGACCGCGCCGAGGACGGCGATCTTGGCCTGGTCGCGGTCGCCGGAGAAGGCCCGGTCGGAGACCGACTGGTAGAGGTCGCTCTCCCGGCCCGCCACCTCCATCAGACCGGGGTCGCGCGAGATGGCGGCCAGCACGCGCGGCTCCATCTGGTCGGCGTCGGCCACCACCAGCCGCCAGCCGGGGTCGGCGACGACCGCCCGCCGGATCACCTTGGGGATCTGCAGCCCGCCCCCGCCGTTGGTCACCCAGCGTCCGGTGACCGTGCCGCCCGCGAGGAACTCCGGCCTGAACCGCCCCTCCCGCACCCAGTCCTGGAGCCAGGACCAGCCGTGCGCCACCCAGATCCGGTACAGCTTCTTGTACTCGATCAGCGGCGCGACGGCCGGGTGGTCCACGGACTCGAGCTCCCAGCGGCGGGTCGACCGGACCTTGATGCCGGCCTGCGCGAAGGCCTTGACGACATCGGCGGGCAGATCGGGCCGGACCCGGCGGCCGAAGGCGGCGGACACCTCGTCGGCCAGCTCGGCCAGGCGGCGGGGCTCACCGCCGCCCGCGTACCGCTCGCCGAGCAGTTCGTGCAGCACCCGGCGGTGGACGTCGGCGCTCCACGGCAGCCCGTACCGGTTCATCTCTGCGGCTACCAGCATCCCCGCCGACTCGGCCGCCGTCAGCAGCCGCATCCGCTCCGGGTGCTCGGCCTTGTCGTGCCGCCGCTGCTGTTCGGCGTAGACCTCCACAAGGTCGGTCAGCGGGAGATGGACGGCCTGCGGCTCGAACAGCGGGGACTGCGCGCCCGGTTCGGCGGCGCGCTGGGGCGGGTCGGGCGGTACGGGTCCGCCGCGCAGGCGGGCCAGGGCGGCCGCCGCGGAACGGGGTTCGCCGTACCGCCCCTCGTGGCCGAGCAGGAGGGTCTCGGCGTCCTCGACGTCGTAGCACCGCTCCACTCGCACCCCCGTGGCGAGCAGGCGCGGGTAGACCTCGGCGGTGGAACGCCAGACCCAGCGCGCGACCTCCGGCCTGCCGCGCACCGCCGCGGCGAGGTCCGGCTCCCGCACGACCGGCGCGGCGGGCAGCCCGTCCGGGCCGAGGGGGGCGAGCTCCACGCCGCCGTCCTCGGCCGGTGCGAGAGCCCACCGGTCGGTCATGCCACGAGTGTGGCAGGGGGGTCTGACAATCGCCCCTCACCTGCGCTTCTACTTCGGCGGCGTCACCGCCAACCGCACCGCCAGGCCCGTGAGGACCGTGCCGGACCCTCCGGCGGCGCCCGTGATCCGGACGGTCCGCCGCCGGGAGCCCCCTCGCCCTCCGGCGGCCGCCCGGAACCCGCCCGCACCGCACCCGGCCCGCTCCCGCGCCTCGGTGGTGGGGAAGTCGCCGGCCCACCCCGTGCCCCTCTCACCCGCATGACACGATCCTCCCGTGACCAGCACGCCCCGCACCGTCGACCTCGCCTTTCAGGCCGCCCTGCACACCGACTCCGACACGGCCCTGGACACCGGCGCGTCCCTCCTCGCCGCCGATCCGGGCGCGGACGCGGAACTGGAGCGCAGGGGAAGGGAGTTCGTCGCGGCGGCCTGGCGGCGGGGGTGGCAGCCCGCCGACGTGGTCCGGGTCGTCCGCCGGGACCTGGACGACGTACATGAGCGTCTGCTATCCGCCCTCGTCCACGCGCAGGCGCCGGACGACATCCCGCGCGGTCCCCGCTGGCGCGCCCAGCTCGACGGGCTGGACACCACACCCCCGCCCCCGGCGGACCGCTTCTCGCACGCCACGGCCGTCCTGGAGCTGTACCGCCTGCTGCTGCGGCTGCCCCGCCTGGAGCCCCTGGACGAGCAGCAGCAGTCGCGCAGACCCGAGTCCCGGATGCTGACCAGGATCCGCGCGCTGCTCGCCAAGGCCGAGGCCACCGGCTTCCCCGAGGAGGCGGAGGCGCTGTCCGCCAAGGCGCAGGAGCTGATGGCCCGGCACAGCGTGGACGAGGCCCTGCTCTCGGCGGGGGCGCCGGACCCCGACGCCCCCGGCGCCTGCCGGATCGGGGTGGAGCCGCCGTACGAGCAGGCCAAGGCGGTGCTGCTGGACGCGGTGGCCGGGGCGAACCACTGCCGCGCGGTGTGGAACGAACCCCTCGGCTTCTCCACGGTGGTCGGTTTCGAGGCCGACCTGGAGGTGGTCGAGCTGCTCTACACCTCGCTGCTCGTCCAGGCCCAGACGGCGATGACCAAGGCGGAGGCGGCCCAGCGCGCGGGCGGACGCAAACGGACCAAGACGTTCCGGCAGTCGTTCCTCGCCGCCTACGCGCACCGCATCGGCACCCGCCTCACACGGGCCGCCGAGACGCAGGTCAGCGAAGACCTGCTGCCGGTCCTGGCGTCCCGGGAGGTCGCGGTCACGACCCGGCTCGACCGCATGTTCCCCGAGACCACCACGACCCGGCTGCGCGGCGTCAGCGACGCGGCGGGCTGGACCGAGGGTGCCGAGGCGGCGGACCAGGCCCAGGTGAAGGCCCGGCGCCGCCTGGAGTAGGAACCTCAGTCCCCCTGCTGGAAGCCGCTCACCGAGGCGTCCGGCCGCTCCCCCTTGAGCGCGACATCGCCGTACGACCACGGGAAGCTCCGTGTCCCGTCGGCGCCGGGCAGGGCGAACTCGACCGTCTTCACGGCCAGGCCGTCCGTCCCGCCGCGCACGTAGGTGACGGTGAACGACGTCGTGCCGCCCTTGGCGAGCGTCCGCTTCGGGGCCGCCGCGTCGGGGGCGACGGCCGCCACCCTGTCGTCCGCCTTCAGGGTCACCGCGGGCATGCCGTCCAGGGCGCACGCGGCGCCCTTGTTGGTGAGCGTGAGGGTCACGTTGCCGGTGTCCCCGGCGGCCGGGGCGGGGTTGGCCGGACCGACCCGCGTCTCCATGTCCCCGATCGCGCAGGCGGCCGTGGAACTCTCGCCCCGCTTCCCGTCCCCGCCACCGGCGTCACTGCCGTCGTCGCCGCAGGAGGTCAGCAGAAGGGCCGCGGCGAGGGCGGTGAGGGGGAGCAGGGCGGTGGTGCGCATGAGGTGTCCTCAGGGGTGCGTGACGGATCGCGTGCATGGATCATCACGCATACGACCGTGGATCAGCCGCCGAGCCCCGCCGTCGGCAGCCCCGTGGGCAGGGTGGCACCCTCCGCCTTGCGGTACGTCTCCGCGCCCAGGCCGCTGTCCCAGGTCACCTTCAACGTGTCCTTGTCCACGGAGTCGACCGTCCCGCTCGACCGGTCCTCGGTGCCGTCGGAGCACTCCAGCTTGATCGTTTCGCCCGCCGTGCCGCTGCACACGGTCCCGCCGGTCGCGAAGAGCCCCGCCTTGCTGCCGGTGACGACCAGCGCCACGGCCTTGCCGTCGGTCGTGGCGAGCCAGCTGCCCTCCAGCTCGCCCGCGGGGGAGGCCGTACCGCCGCCGCCCCCGCCGGTGTCGGCGGTCTCAGTGGCGGACGGCGTGGAGCTCGCGCTGGGCGAGCCGTCGTCGGAGGACCCGTCGTCGCTGCACCCGCTCAGCACGAGCACACTGGCGAGACCGGCGGCCGCGGCCGCGATCCGCATCCGTCTGCGCGTCACGCGCGCGTACGCCGTCCTGCGCGGCACGCGCGCGTACGTCGACGAAGTCACTGCAAGCCCCCAGGATGAGCCGGTCGGGACGGTACGGCCGCAAGCTACCAGGACGTAACCAGGACCAGAACGGCCATCGCGGAAACGGGGACTACCAGGACGACTTGCGAACCCCGGGCAGATGGCCCGCGTGGGCCTGCTCCCGCAGCGACACCCGGGACAGCCCGAACGTCCGGAAGTACCCGCGCGGGCGTCCGTCGACCTGGTCCCGGTTGCGCACGCGCGTGGCGCTCGCGTCGCGCGGCTGGTGGCACAACTCCTGCTGTGCGGCGAGCCGTTCGGCCTCAGGCGTCGACGGACGCCGGATGATCTCCTTGAGCTCGGCCCGCCGCCGGGCGTACCGCGCGACGGTCTCCCGCCGCCGCTCGTTCTTCGCGATCTTGCTCTTCTTGGCCATCAGACCCGCCCCCCGCGCGCGCGGATGCGCGCCACGGCCGCCTCGACGCCGATCGCGTCGACGGTCTTGATCCCCTTCGCGCTCAACTTCAGGCGCACGAAGCGGGCCTCGCTCGGCAGCCAGTACCGCTTGCTCTGGATATTGGGGTCGAAGCGGCGGGAAGTGCGCCGGTGGGAGTGGGAGATGTGGTTGCCGAAGCCGGGCCGGGCCCCGGTCAGCATGCAGTGGGCGGACATGGGTGACGCACCTCTCCTGAAACGTTGTCGTAAATGGAATTCATTTTCAGTAAGATAGCAGCCATGGCTCGCAACGAACTCCGCCCGGTCATCAAGCTCCGGTCCACGGCCGGGACCGGCTACACGTACGTCACCCGCAAGAACCGCCGCAACGACCCGGACCGCATGACCCTGCGCAAGTTCGACCCGGTCGTCGGCCGGCACGTCGACTTCCGAGAGGAGCGCTGAACCGCCATGCGCAAGGGAATCCACCCGCCGTACGGCCTCGTCGTCTTCCGTGACCGGGCCGCGAACCACGCCTTCCTCACCCGCTCGACGATGACCAGCGAGAAGACGATCGAGTGGGAGGACGGCCGGACCTACCCGGTCGTCGACGTCGAGATCTCCAACGTCAGCCACCCCTTCTACACCGGCACCGCGCGCGTGCTGGACACCGCCGGACGCGTGGAGCGCTTCGAGCGGCGGTACGGGAAGCAGGGCTGATGCTTTCCGTCGTGATCGTCGGCGGTCTGCACGCCGACGCCCGCAGGGCCGCCGTGGACCGGCTGCTCGCCCAGGTGCCCGGCAGCGTCGTGCTCCACCACGACCTGGCCACGGCCCCCGCCGGCACGGTCGTCCGGACGATCCGCGACGCCACCGGCGTCCGTGACACGGGGGAGGCGCCCCTCGTCAACGACTGCGCGTGCTGCGCCCTGCGCGAGGACCTGGTGCCGGAACTGCGACGGCTGGCCGATCAGGGAACCCCGCTCGCGATCGTCGAGCTGTGGGACTCCGTCGAGCCCAAGGCGATGGCGGAGGTGGTCACCTCCGGCGGCCTCACCGTCACCGGCGTGGTCACCGCCGTGGACCCGGCACTGCTGCTGCCGTACCTCGGCAACGGCGACGACCTGGCCGAGCGGGGCCTGGCAGCCGCCGCCACCGACCAGCGCACCGTCGCCGACACCTTCGCGCGCCAGCTGGAGTACGCCCCCGTCCTGGCCGTCCTCGACTCCCCGGAAGCCGACGACGAGGACCGCGAACTGCTCACCCAACTACACCCCACGGCCCACCAGGTACGGATCGACCCTGGCGGCCCACAGCTCGACGACCGCCTTCCGCCACCTGGCCCAGGCGACCTTCGTGCCGGTCCGGGTGACGGCGACCGTCCGGCCACCGACCACGCCGACCCGCCAACCGGTCCCAGCGGCCCTACGGCGGGACGCAGCACCCCGCCTCCCGGCCCCGGCGCCCCGTCTGACCGTTCCAGTACCCCGCCGCACGGTCCCAGCGCCCCGCCCTCCGGCCAAGGCGCCCTGGCCGTCGCCGTCCTCTCCGGCTTCGACGTGGAAGCGGCCGCCGCCGCCCAGCACCCCGCCTGCGCGCTGCTGCCCGTCGAGGCCGACGCGTACGGCGTCTCCACTCTCGTCTGGCATCGGCGCCGCCCCTTCCACCCGGAACGGCTGTACGCGGCGCTGGAGGACCTGACCTGCGCCGCCGCCCGCAGCCGGGGCCGGTTCTGGCTCGCCGACAAGCCCGACATGCTCCTCCACTGGGACGCGGCCGGGGGCGCCCTGTGCGTGGAGAGCGCCGGCCCCTGGCTCGCCTCCCTCCCCGACGCGGCCTGGGAACTCGTCCCGCCCGTGCGCCGAGCCGCCGCGGCCCTGGACTGGCATCCGGAGCACGGCGACCGCGGTCAGCACCTCGTCTTCACCTCGCCCGGCCTGGACCGGGACGGTCTGGAGCGGTTGCTGGAGTCCTGCCTGCTCACCGATGCCGAGTACGCCGCCGGGCGCGACGCCTGGAAGCGGCTGCCGCCCGTCTTCGACACCCTCCTGGAGGTCTGACCCCATGCCCCGCAAGCCCGAACGCAAGCCCGCCAAGAACCGCCCCAACCCGCTGGACCAGGCCGGCGTCGAGTACATCGACTACAAGGACACCGACCTGCTCCGGAGGTTCGTCTCCGACCGCGGCAAGATCCGCAGCCGCCGCGTGTCCCGGATCTCCGCACAACAGCAGCGACAGCTGGCCAAGGCCGTCAAGAACGCGCGTGAGATGGCGCTCCTGCCCTACGCGAGCCGCTGACCCGACGACCGAAACGGCACACCGTCGAGGGGCCGCACCCCACCGCCCGACCCGCCGCCGACGCCAGACCGTTCCGCCGGCGGCCGACACCGCACCCACGACCAGGCGCCCTCTGCGCTCACCGACGTACGGCACCCACCTAATCCGTACGAGTGTCTCTGGCGCACCCGTCCGAATCGTCTCGGCGGGCTGCTCGGTCGTATGCCCGACGAAGACCTGACAGGGACACCGCACCCGATGACGGCCTCACCGTCATCGGGTGCGGTCGTTTCGCCGAGCAGGTGCCGGACGCACAGCCCTCCGGCACCAGGTAGCCGCCCGACCTCGGCAAGGCGGATGCCGGGCGTCCACTGGGAGGGCGGCGATCCGGTCAAGACCGTCGGCCGAGACGTTCACAGTTGTTGGAACACGAACGGCTCTGTGTGCGTCTGTTCCTAATACACGAGGGATTCGATCCGGACGATCCGGCTCGGCAGACAGCGCGGAAGGTCATGGGCGGGGGATGACGGGGAAGACGTCGTCGAAGCGCACGTCACAGCTGTAACCGCGGGAACACCCCACGTGCACGTGCATCTGCCCGTGCATCCTCCCATGCATCTGCACATGAACAGGGTTATGATCCGGGTCAGTTGACCAATGCATCAATGGCCTCACCAGCCAGTGCACCACCGGGGAGCGACCTGTGGACCACGACGTGTACGACGTTGACGACGCGTCCGGCGTGTACAACGGCATGGCCGCGACCCGGCTCAGCGGTGTCGCCTGGCAGAAGAGCAGGCACAGCAACTCGCAGGGCTCCTGCGTGGAGTTCGCCAGGTTGCCCGGCGGTGATGTAGCCGTGCGCAACTCGCGCTTTCCGGACGGACCGGCGCTCGTCTACACCCGCGCCGAGATCGAGGCGATGCTCCTGGGCATCAAGGACGGCGAGTTCGACCACTTGATAGCGGGCTGACACCCGGCCGGGCAACTCGCGAAACATTTCGGGCAATTGGTGGCCAGTACCCACCGTGATGGACTGGTTACGCGCGTAGAACCGCGACGCCGCGAAGCGCCGCGGTTCCTCACTCGGCGGGGCTCGGCTGCGGCCCCTGCGGCAGCCGGAACAGCGCCCAGACCACCTTGCCGTTGAGCGTGCCGGCCAGCGGGTGCCAGCCCCAGCCGTCGGCGAAGGAGTCCACCAGGAACAGCCCGCGCCCGGACTCCGCCGAGAAGTCGTCCGAGTCGCGGGCGACCGGGCTGTCGTGGCTGGGGTCGCGCACCGCGCACACCAGCCGCTCGGTCCACCGCATCAGATGCAGCCGTACCGGAGGCGTCTGCTCACACCCGCGGGGGTGGGTCGACGGCAGGGCGTGGCGCAGCGCGTTGGTGACGAGTTCGGACACGACCAGGCAGACGTCGTCGAATCGTTCGCCTATGTCCCACTGGTCCAGTGTTCTGCGGGTGAACTGCCGTGCCTCGCGCACCGCTTCGTAGCGGGCGGGCAGTGCGCAGGAGGCGGCGTTGGACACGGCCGCGGGATCCAGCGGCGGAAGGCCCTGCCGTAACGGCTCGAGCATGGTCGATCCATTCGTCCCCATGCGAGGCACTCCCGGGAATTCGCGGTCGTTGCGATGCAGCGGTTGCGCGGGACCATGGTTTCGGATGCGTACAGCAGATGCAAGGGCAGATGCACGTGCACGTGACCGAATTGGACCCTCCCGTACCGCTTGTTGGCCATTTTTTCCGCCATCTTCTCGCTCCCCGCTTGCCTTCCGCTTCCCCCTTCCTGAAGGAAATCTTTGGCTTCTTTCCGTCTCTGTAATCAGGCGAGTACAGCTCGGAGTGTTTTAGTGGCAGACTTCGGGCCCTGGAGAGGTTGGGGAGGCTGGCGAACGTGAGCGCGGGAGAGCCCGGATCGGTGGTGCGGCGCATGCTGCTCGGCTCGCAACTCAGGCGACTGCGTGAGGCACGCGGGATCACGCGTGAGGCCGCGGGGTATTCGATCCGCGCGTCCGAGTCGAAGATCAGCCGGATGGAGTTGGGCCGGGTGAGCTTCAAGACCAGGGACGTCGAAGACCTGTTGACGCTGTACGGCATCACGGACGAGGTCGAGCGCACCTCGCTGCTCTCCCTCGCCAAGGAGGCCAACGTCGCGGGCTGGTGGCACAGTTACTCCGACGTGCTGCCCAGCTGGTTCCCCACCTACGTCGGCCTTGAGGGCGCCGCCGCGCTGATCCGCGCGTACGAGGTGCAGTTCGTGCACGGTCTGCTGCAGACCGAGGCCTACGCCCGCGCGGTCGTCCGGCGTGGAATGAAGGGCGCGAGCGAGGCCGACGTGGAGCGGCGGGTGGCGCTGCGCCTGGAGCGGCAGAAGTACCTCGTCGACGAGAACGCCCCGGAGTTCCACATCGTCCTCGACGAGGCCGCCCTGCGCCGCCCCTACGGCGACCGTGAGGTGATGCGCGGTCAGCTCCAGCACCTCATCGAGATCTCCGAGCGGCCCAACGTGCGCCTGCAGATCATGCCGTTCAGCTTCGGCGGCCACTCCGGCGAGTCCGGCGCCTTCACCATCCTCAGCTTCCCGGAGTCCGACCTGTCGGACGTGGTCTATCTGGAGCAGCTCACCAGTGCGCTGTATCTGGACAAGCACGAGGACGTCGCCCAGTACGAGAAGGCGCTGAAAGAGCTCCAGCACGACAGCCCGGGCCCGCACGAGAGCCGGGACCTTCTCCGGGGTCTCCTCCAACTGTCTTGAAACACAAGTACGATGACGCGTGATCAGACCGTGGGGATGATCTGACCGTGGAGCTGATCAGAAGCTGATCAGGTGTCCGCAGGGATGCCCGTTAGGGGATTGAGGGATCACATGTCGTCCTACTTCACCGACCTGGCCCAGCAGTACATCGACGGCGAGTGGCGCCCGGGCTCCGGCTCCTGGGACATCATCGACTTCAACCCGTACGACGGTGAGAAGCTCGCCTCGATCACCATAGCCACGGTCGACGAGGTGGATCAGGCCTACCAGGCCGCGGCCCGCGCTCAGAAGGAGTGGGCCGCCACCAACGCGTACGCGCGCCGCGCCGTCTTCGAGAAGGCCCTCCGGCTCATCGAGGACCGGGAGGCGGAGATCAGCGAGATGATCATCGCCGAGCTCGGCGGCACGCGGCTGAAGGCGGCCTTCGAACTGCACCTCGCCAAGGAGTTCCTGCGCGAGGCGGTCCACCTGGCGCTGCGCCCCGAGGGCCGGATCATCCCCTCCCCGGTGGACGGCAAGGAGAACCGCGTCTACCGCGTCCCGGTCGGGGTCGTCGGTGTGATCAGCCCCTTCAACTTCCCCTTCCTGCTGTCCCTGAAATCGGTCGCCCCGGCCCTCGCGCTCGGCAACGGCGTGGTCCTCAAGCCCCACCAGAACACCCCGATCGTCGGCGGCACCCTGGTCGCGAAGCTCTTCGAGGACGCGGGCCTGCCCGGCGGTCTGCTCAACGTCGTCGTGACCGACATAGCCGAGATCGGCGACGCCTTCATCGAGCACCCGATCCCGAAGGTCATCTCCTTCACCGGCTCCGACAAGGTCGGCCGCCACGTCGCGACGGTCTGCGCCTCGAACTTCAAGCGTTCGGTCCTCGAACTCGGCGGCAACAGCGCGCTGGTGGTCCTCGACGACGCCGACCTCGACTACGCCGTCGACGCCGCGGTGTTCAGCCGTTACGTCCACCAGGGCCAGGTCTGCATGGCCGCCAACCGCGTCCTGGTCGACCGTACGATCGCCGACGAGTTCACGGAGAAGTTCGTCGCCAAGGTGAGGACGCTCAAGGCCGGCGACCCGCGCGACCCGGAGACCGTCATCGGCCCGGTCATCAACTCCTCGCAGGCGGACGCCCTTTCGGGAGTCGTCGAGCAGGCCGTGGCCGAGGGCGCGACCGCCCTGGTACGGGGTGCGACCACCGACAACCTGGTCGAGCCGTCCGTCCTGACCGGCCTCCCGGCCGACTCCGCCCTGCTCCGGCAGGAGGTCTTCGGACCGGTCGTGTTCCTCGTCCCGTTCGACGGCGAGGAGGAGGCCGTACGCCTCGTCAACGACACCCCCTACGGCCTCAGCGGCGCCGTCCACACCGGGGACGTCGAGCGGGGCGTCTCCTTCGCCAAGCGGATCGACACGGGCATGTTCCACGTGAACGACGGCACCGTCCACGACGAGCCGATCGTCCCCTTCGGCGGCGAGAAGCACTCCGGGCTCGGCCGTCTGAACGGCGAGACGATGCTGGACGCGTTCACCACGCTGAAGTGGATCTCGGTGCAGCACGGGCGGAGCGGGTTCCCCTTCTAGGGTTTTCCCCGGCTTCCGGGGATGCCTCCGAAGCCCTGGGATTTCTCCGGGCTGAAGTTTTCGCGGACGGGCCATTGAGGCCGGCATCTGACCTCAATGGCCCGTAGCTTCGTGGGTGTCAGGCGAGAAGCCCCACCGACGAAAGGCGGCCGGCCATGGTCACGCACGTTCCCGCGGAAGCACCCGGCGACGAGCGCGGAGCACTGCTCAACTTCATCGCGGAGCAGCGCGGCGGCATCCGCCGGTCGGTGCTGGGTCTGACCGACGAGCAGGCCTCCTCCCGCCCCAGCGCCAGCGAGTTGTCCCTGGCCGGACTGCTCAAGCACGTCGCCGAGGTCGAGCAGGGCTGGATCGCCCGCGCCACGGGTGAGCCGCCCGCCGTCCACCGGGACGAGACGAACTGGCACGAGTGCTTCCAGCTGGTGGGCGACGAGACCGTGGAGCAGCAACTCGCGTACTACGAGAAGGTGGCCGCCGAGACGGAGGCGTTCATCCGGTCGGTCCCGAGCCTGGACGACACCTTCCTGCTGCCGGCCGCGCCCTGGAACCCCAAGGACGAGTGGCTGTCGATGCGCTGGCTCTGCCTGCACCTGATCCGCGAGACCGCCCGGCACGCCGGGCACGCCGACATCATCCGGGAGTCGCTGGACGGGAAGACGGCCTTCGAGCTGGTGGCCCTCGCCAACGGCTGAGCTCGTGGGGTGGGCCGAAGGCATAGGTCATGTCCTGAGCGCAAATCCGAGGTCATAACCTGGACCGCATGTCAGCGATCCGTCTCCTGGTGCTCGGCGCGGTCCGCCAGCACGGCCGGGCCCACGGCTATCAGGTGCGCAACGACCTGGAGTACTGGGGCGCGCACGAGTGGTCCAACGCCAAGCCCGGCTCGATCTACCACGCCCTGAAACAGATGGCGAAGCAGGGGCTGCTGCACGCCCACGAGATCGCGCCCTCCACGGCCGGAGGCCCGCCCCGCACCGAGTACGAGATCACGGAGCAGGGCACCGAGGAGTACCTCCGGCTGGTCCGGGAGGCGCTGGTCTCCTACGACCAGAAGATGGACGTCAAGTCGGCGGCCATCGGCTTCATGGTCGACCTCCCGCGCGCGGAGACGGTGGCCCTGCTCAAGGAACGCGTCCGGCGCAGCGAGGAGTGGCGCTCGGCGGTCACCGAGCACTACGTCCCCGAGGAAGGCCCCGGCCAGTTGGGCCACATCGGCGAGATCATGAACCTCTGGGTCCACACGGCGGACGCCGAGGCCGAGTGGACCCAGGGGCTGATCGAGCGGATCGAGGGCGGTGCGTACACCTTCGCGGGGGAGGGCGAGCCGTTCGTGGGCGTCCTCGCGGAGGGCGAGGAGAACCCGTACGCGACGGGGGAGCGGCATCCCGGGGATGGCGGGTAATCAAGTTTGACGAACATGGTCCCGGGTATTACTCTCGAGCTTGTAGTCAACTTTGACTAGCGAGGGAGTGGTCGTGTCCGACCCGGCGATCCACGTCGAAGGCGCACACAAGAGGTACGGCGAGAAGAAGGCCCTGGACGGTCTCGACCTGCGGGTCAACCGCGGGACGGTCCACGGCGTGCTGGGCCCGAACGGCGCCGGCAAGACGACTTTGGTCCGCGTCCTGTCCACGCTGCTGCGGCCCGACGGCGGCCGCGTCGAGGTGGCCGGCTACGACGTAGTACGGCAGGCCCGCGAGGTCCGCCACCGCATCGGCCTGCTCGGCCAGCACGCGGCCCTCGACGAGGAGCTCGGCGGCCGCCAGAACCTGGAGATGTTCGGCCGCCTGTACCACCTCGGCGCCCGCCACGCGCGCGTGCGGGCCGACGAGCTCCTGGACCGCTTCGACCTGGCCGACACCGGCCGCAAGGCGGTACGGCAGTACAGCGGCGGTATGCGGCGCCGCCTGGACCTCGCCGCGTCCCTGATCACCGATCCGGAGGTGCTGTTCCTGGACGAACCCACGACCGGCCTCGACCCCCGTGGCCGTGCCGAGGTGTGGGCCGCGGTCCGCTCCCTGGTGGGCGGCGGTACGACGGTCCTGCTCACCACGCAGTACCTGGAGGAGGCCGACCAGCTCGCCGATCGCATATCGGTCGTCGACTCGGGACGGGTCGTCGCCGACGGCACGGCCGATGAGCTGAAGGAGGCCACCGGCGGCGACCGTATCGACGTCGTCCTGCGCGACGCGGGACAACTGGGCGCCGCGGTTGCCCTGTTGCCGTTCGACCCGGCGGGCGTCCGGGTCGACGCCGACCGCCGGCTGCTGAGCGCCGCGGTCACCGACCGGATGGCGGCGCTCTCCGGGGTCGTACGGGCCCTGGAGGAGGCCGGCATCGAGGCGGCGGACGTGGCCCTGCGCCGGCCGACCCTGGACGAGGTGTTCCTGCATCTGACGGCGGACCGTGCCAAGGAGGCCGTATGACCACGTACGCACTGACCGACTCCTGGACCATGACCCGCCGCGAACTCGCCCACTGGGCGCGGCAGCCGGTCCAGATGGTCGTCGGGCTCGTCTTCCCCGTGATGCTGCTGGTGATGTTCGGCTACCTGGTCGGCGGCGGCCGGGGCGTGCGGGGCGACTACATCGACTATCTGGTGCCCGGCATGCTCGCGCTCACCATGGCCTTCGGTCTGGAGGCCACGATGATCGCCGTCACCCAGGACCTGAACAAGGGCGTCATCGACCGGTTCCGCTCGATGCCGATGACCAACGGCGCCGTGCTGGTGGGCCGTTCGGTCGCGGACATGCTCCAGTCGGCGCTCGGCCTGGCGGTGCTGATCGGTGTCGGCCTCGCGCTCGGCTGGCGGGCGAACGGCTCGCCGGGCGGTTTCCTGGGCGCGGTCGGCCTGCTGCTGCTGTTCCGGTTCGCGATGCTGTGGATCGGCATCCATCTGGCGATGGTGGCGGGGAAGCCGGAGATGGTGCAGGCCGTGCAGATCCTGGTCTGGCCGGTCGGGTTCCTCTCCAATGCCTTCGCCACCCCCGACTCCATGCCGGGCTGGCTGGGCACGGTGGTCGAGTGGAACCCGATGTCCCAGACCGCGACCGCCGTCCGGGACCTCTTCGGCAGCCCGGGCGGCGAACCGGGCCACATCTGGGCGGCGGTCCTATGGCCGCTGGTCCTGCTGGCGGTGTTCTTTCCGCTGGCGGTGCGACGGTTCGGGCGGTTGAGCAAGTAGCCCGGCCCAAGGGCCGAGTCGTCCGGCTCCAGGGCTGAGAGAAAAGAAGTCCTGCGAGGAGTGGAACCCGAGCCCGGTCCGCGGTGTACCAGAAGCAGCAGTCCGCTGCTGACCACCGCAGACCGGGGGGATCCATGAGATTTCATACGTCGAGGGCGATGCTGTCGCTCGGGGCCGCGGCCGCGGTTCTGCTCCCGCTCCTGTCGCTGGCCGCCTGCGACGCGGCGAGGCCGGAACCCCGGCCCGGGGGCGCCTCGACCGCTCCCGCTCCGCGCATACCCTCCGCTCCGGGCCTGCCCGGCTGGTCCCACAGTCTCGGTTTCGCCGCCGACGGCTCGGGCTTCGCCCTGCTCGCGGAGTGCGCGCCAGCGCGGTGCGAACAGCATGTCGCAGTCCTCGACAAGAGCGCCCGTCGCTGGGGCCTGGCCACGTCACCCTTGCCGGACGTCACCGGAGACCTCGGGATCACCGCGGGGCTCACGACGCTGGGGCCGGGCCGCGCCGTGATCATCGACCAGAGCGACAACGGGCAGGAGCCGGCCCCGACCTGGTTCACCCGGGACGGCGGCCTCACCTGGACCCGCGGTTCGACCGAGCCGACGGGCAGGACGGCGACCGTCCCCGAGGGAGCTCTCCTGACCGAGGAGTGCCTGGAACCGGAGCCGGACCTCAGCTCCTGCGCCCGCAACCGCCTGCTCGTGGTCATGCCCGACACCGGGGAACACCGCGTCCTGAAGGGGCGGCCGCCCTTGAAGGGCATCCTCGCCCCGGCCGGTGACGTGGCCCGCGACGCGCTCTTCGTCTCCGGCCTCGACGACTCCGGCCGCCCTGCACTGGCGAAGAGCGAGGACCGCGGGCGCACCTGGACGGCGACGCGTATCGCCACTCCCGGCAAGGACGCCTGGGGCTTTCGGGTCGTCCCCGCCGCCGGGCGTCTCTACGCCGTCCAGCCGGGTCAGCTCCCGGAGGAGGAGCAGGTGAAGAACGGCCTGCGCGCGATCCACACCAGCACCGACGGTGGCAGCACCTGGACCCGGGTCTGGACCTACCGCGCGGGCGTGGAACCCCTGTCGATCCTCGGCGACCCCGTCACGGCCGCCGACGGAAGCGTCACGGTGCACGGCGAGACCGGCGTCTGGCGCAGTACCGACGGCGCCCGCGGCTTCAGCCCCCGCGGCGGCGGCCGAGCCCCGTCCGGCTCGGTGACCCGCACCCCGCTCGGCTGGCTGTGGAGTGACAGCTACGGCAACGGCGCGTACCGCATATCGGCGGACGGGGTGCGCTGGCACCGGTTCTCTCTGGGGGAGGCGGCCCGGTGAGAGCCGCCGACGGAGCGGGCCTCAGTGATGGAACGCGGTCGCCTGCCCCACGTCCCGGCCCAAGGGATGCGACTGGCGTCGCAGTTCCGGCAGCAGCCGTTCCAGGTCCTCGATCAGCAGGGTCGCGAGGTCGGTGGAGAAGCCGTTGCGGCACACCACCCGCAGCACGGACAGGTCCTCGCGGTTCGGCGGGAAGGTGTACGCGGGCACCAGCCAGCCGTGCTCCCGCAGCCTGCGGGAGACGTCGAAGACGTCGTACGCCTTCACCTCGGGCGCCGTGGTGAAGGCGAAGACGGGCAACTGGTCGCCCCGGGTCAGCAGTTCGAAGTCACCGAGGGACTCCACGCGCTCGGCGAGGTGGGTCGCGACGTCCCGGGAGGCCTGCTGGACGGCCCGGTAGCCCTCACGGCCCAGCCGCAGGAAGGTGTAGTACTGCGCGACGACCTGGGCGCCGGGGCGGGAGAAGTTGAGCGCGAAGGTCGGCATGTCGCCGCCCAGGTAGTTCACCCGGAAGACGAGTTCCTCGGGCAGCGCCTCCCTGTCGCGCCACAGGGCCCAGCCGACACCGGGGTAGACCAGCCCGTACTTGTGCCCGGAGGTGTTGATCGACGCCACCCGCGGGAGGCGGAAGTCCCAGACCAGGTCCTCGTCCAGGAAGGGGGCGATCATCGCGCCGGAGGCGCCGTCCACGTGCACCGGGATGTCGAGCCCGGTGCGTTCCTGGAGGGCGTCCAGTGCGGCGCACAGGTCGGCGATCGGCTCGTAGGAGCCGTCGAAGGTGGAGCCGAGGACGCCCACGACCCCGATGGTGTTCTCGTCGCACAGCTCGGCCGCCGCCTGGGGATCGAGGTGGAAACGCCCGCCCTCCATGGGCACTTGGCGCGCCTCGACCTCCCAGAAGTTGCAGAACTTGTCCCAGCAGACCTGGACGTTCACGCCCATGACGAGATTGGGGCGGCCGCCGGTGTTCCGTTTGCTCCAGCGGCGCTTGAGCGCCATCCCCGCGAGCATGCACGCCTCGCTCGAACCGGTCGTCGAGCAGCCCACGGCGGCCGACGGGTCAGGCGCGTGCCAGAGGTCGGCGAGCATCGCCACACAGCGCCGCTCCAGCTCGGCGGTGCGGGGGTACTCGTCCTTGTCGATCATGTTCTTGTCCCGGCACTCCGCCATCAGCACCCCCGCCTGCGGCTCCATCCAGGTGGTGACGAAGGTGGCAAGGTTCAGCCGGGAGTTGCCGTCCAGCATCAGCTCGTCGTGGACGACCTGATAGGCCGTCATCGGCGGCAGCGGGCCGTCCGGGAGGCGGTGCTGGGGCGGTGCCTCGGTCATCTCGACGACCGGGTTGGCCTGGCCGTAGAAGGGGTTGACGGACAGGGGGCGGTCATCGGGCCGGGTGGGGCCCTTGTGCAGCGCCATTGGGTCTCCTTGAGCGACGGGGGAATTCAGCGGATCGGGGTGCTGTCTTCGCGCAGCTGCATCTGGGGACGGCCCGTCACCAGCAGCCAGGCGGGCAGCGAGGCCACGCACAGCACGGCGATGACGGAGGGGGAGGAGACCAGGACGGCGGCGACGAACAGGCTGATCCAGCCCTGCCGGGTGATGGCGAGCAGCACACCCAGCACGCCCGTCGCGACGCCGAGCGCCGGATGCACCTCCGGCACCAGCGCGTGGGCGCACAGGCCGAGGGAGACACCGACGAAGACCGCGGGGAAGATCCGCCCGCCCCGGAAGCCGCAGCAGGTCGCGACGACCAGCGCGGCCAGCTTCACCACCGCCATCGTGGCGAACTCGCCGGCCGACCATCCGTCGGGATCGGCGGCCAGCTCCGCGACCTCGTCCAGCCCCTTGAAGAGCGTCAGATGCCCGCCCAGCGCCGCCAGCAGCCCCAGGACCAGCCCGCCCACCGGAAGCATCAGCATCGGGTGCCGCAGCCGCGCGAACGCCGCATGGACGTAGGGGAAGGCGTACACCGCCGCCAGGCCCAGCAGCGCGGCCGCCGAGGCGACGACCAGCGCCGCCAGCAGATCGGCCCAGCCGGGGTGTCCGAAGGCCGGCAGATCCAGGTCGAAGGTCGGATGGGCGACCAGTGTGGTGGTGATCGCGCCGGCCGTGGCCGCCATCAGCGGGGCGAAGACGTTGTCCCACAGGGCCCCCCGCACCTTGCGCCCGGCCAGGGCCTCCGAGATCACCAGGGCGGCTCCCACCGGCGTACCGAACAGCGCGCCGATCGTGGCCGCCTCCGCGAGCACCGGCCACAGCGCACCCGGCGCCCGGGGCAGGAACCGGCAGCCGAGCCAGAAGGTGAGTCCCACGTTGACGGCGATGATCGGGTTCTCCGGGCCGAGGCTCGGGCCGCCCGCGAGCATCAGCGCGGTCGCCAGCAGCAGGCCCGGCAGCACGGCGGGCGGCAGGACGGGGGCGTCCAGACCCACCGTGGCCGGATCGGGCCCGGCGTGACCGGGCGCCTTCCACACCACCAGACCGACGGCCACACCGGTCGCGGTCAGCATGATCATCATCCACAGCACGGAGTAGCGGCCCACTCCCAGCGCGTCGGGCAGGTTCTGCCACAGCACGTGCTGGAGGGCCTCGGCCGCCTCGCTCACTCCCAGGAACAGCAGGCTCGCGCCCACGCCCACCAGCAGGGCGGGGAGGATCAACGGCAGCAGGGCGCGTGCCGGGGTCGCCGGGGCGGCGGGCGCCTGCGGCGCGGTCTCCTGAGCCACGGGGACACGATAAGCGGGTGATTCCGGCAAAGCGGTCATATCGAATGGGCTTGCACCTCACGTGGCGTGAGGATTCACCGTGGAGTGCGTACCGAGAAGGGAGCGGACGAAGTGAGCTACTCCGTGGGACAGGTCGCGGGCTTCGCCGGTGTGACGGTGCGTACGCTGCACCACTACGACGACATCGGCCTGCTCGTCCCGAGCGAGCGCAGTCACGCGGGCCACCGGCGCTACGGCGACGGCGACCTCGACCGGCTGCAGCAGATCCTGTTCTACCGCGAGCTCGGCTTCCCGCTCGACGAGGTCGCCGCCCTGCTCGACGATCCGGACACGGACCCGCGCGCGCATCTGCGCCGCCAGCACGAACTGCTGACCGCCCGGATCGAGAAACTGCAGAAGATGGCGGCGGCCGTGGAGCAGGCCATGGAGGCACGCACGATGGGGATCAACCTCACGCCCGAGGAGCGCTTCGAGGTCTTCGGCGACAAGGACCCGGAACAGTACGCCGAGGAGGCGGAACGGCGCTGGGGCGGCACCGACGCCTACGCCGAGTCGCAGCGGCGCGCCGCGAGCTACACCAAGGACGACTGGAAGCGCGTCCAGGCCGAGAGCGCCGACTGGCTGGAGCGCTACAACGCCCTGATGGCCGCCGGCGAACAGCCGACCGGCCAGGCGGCGATGGACCTGGCCGAGGAACACCGCCGCCACATCGGCAAGTGGTACTACGACTGCCCGTACGAGATGCACCGGTGCCTGGGTGAGATGTACGTCTCGGACGAGCGCTTCAAGGCGTTCTACGACGCCACGCGCGAGGGTCTGGCCCAGCACCTCCGGGACGCGATCACGGCGAACGCCGCCCGCCACGACGCATGAGGTCCGGCCCGGGGGTCCTACTCCCGGGCCACGACCACGGCCGTCCCGTACGCGCACACCTCGGTGCCCACATCGGCGGCTTCCGTCACGTCGAACCGGAACGCGAGCACGGCATTGGCGCCACGCGCGCGTGCCTGCTCGACGAGCCGGTCCATGGCCTGGTTGCGGGTCTCCACCAGCGTCTTGGTGAGCCCTTTGAGCTCACCGCCGATCATCGACTTCAGCCCCGCGCCGATCTGGCTGCCCAGATGCCGGGAGCGCACCGTCAACCCGAAGACCTCACCGATGACCTCCTGCACCCGGTGGCCGGGTACGTCGTTCGTGGTCACCACCAGGACGTCGGGCTGAGGGCCCTGTCCACCGCCGTACTCTTCGATGCCCATGGTTCACAGCTTTGCCCGAGCCGGACCCCGGCGCATCCTTTGCGCGCCCATGGAACCTGGGGCTCCAGCGGTGCGTTGGTAGGAGTGCCGCGTTGGTACTTTTGAGCATCAGCCCCCGCCCGCCCCACCCCGCAGGAGCCACGAACCCGTGACCACGCTTGCGCTCGGCCCCGAGTGGCTCAGCCCGGACTACCTGATCGAGACCTTCAGCCTGCCCGGCATTCTGCTGATCGTCTTCGCGGAGTCGGGCCTCTTCGCCTTCCTGCCCGGTGACTCGCTGCTGTTCACGGCGGGCCTGTTCGTGGCCGAGGGGACGTACATCACCCAGCCGCTGTGGCTGGTCTGCACCCTGATCGTGCTCGCAGCCGTCATCGGCGACCAGGTCGGCTACATGATCGGCAAGTTCTTCGGCCCGAAGCTCTTCAACCGGCCCAACTCCAAGCTCTTCAAACAGGAGAACCTGGAGAAGGCCCACGAGTTCATGGAGAAGTACGGTCCGAAGGCGATCGTCCTGGCCCGCTTCGTCCCGATCGTGCGCACCTTCGCGCCCATCGTGGCCGGCGCCGGCCGGATGCAGTACCGCACCTTCCTGACGTACAACGTCATCGGCGGTATCGCCTGGGGCACCGGCGTCACCCTCGCCGGTTACTGGCTCGGCCAGATCTCCTTCATCAAGACCAACGTCGAGGCGATCCTCATCCTGATCGTCTTCATCTCGGTCGTCCCGATCATCGTCGAGTACCTCCGCGAGCGCTCCAAGAAGAAGCGGGCAGGGGCCCAGGCTCCGGCGGCCCCGCCGGCGCAGCAGCACCAGCAGTACCGGCAGCAGCCGCAGATGGACGACGCGACGACCCAACTCCGCCGCATCGACCCGACGGACGAGCCCCCGCAGCAGCAGTACGGCGACGAGTACTACGGCCGGCAGCAGCCCTACGCCCAGCAGTACCAGCAGCCCTACGGCAATCAGCAGCCCTACGGCAACCAGCAGCAGTACGGCGACCAGCAGCCCTACGGCGGCCAGCAGAACAACCAGTACCCGTACGACAACCAGGGCTACTGAGACCCCCGGAGGGGCGTGGGCGCTCAGAAACCGCGAGTCCGCTTCGCGGCCCTGCGCCCCGCCCCCGATCCGCCCGGAATCCGCAGGAACAGCCGCGAGATCTCCGACCCCAGGTTCACCCCGATGGCGATGGCCATGGCCAGGGAAGCGGCCGTGGCCAGCGACACCAGCCCCTTGTCCACCTCGTTCTGCGCGATGGACAACAGCCCGAAGTAGGTCGCGGACCCCGGCAGCAGGGGCCCGATCGCCGCGGTCGTGTACGGCAGGGCCGACGCGAACCGGTAGCGCGAGAGCAACTGCCCGAACAGCCCCACCAGGCCCGCCGCCACGGCCGTGGAAGCGACCGGTGACAGGCCGGCCGTGTAGTGCAGCGCGCCGTACACCGACCAGGCGACTCCACCGTTCAGGGTCACCGCCAGCACGGTGGAACGTTCCTGCTGCAGCAGCACCGCGAAGGTCAGCGACAGCAGCATCGACGCGCCGATCTGCCAGTACGGCCGCTCGGAGACGTTCAGGGCCGCGTCCGGATTCAGCTTGGCGCCGAGGTTCACGCCGAAGTACAGGATGATCAGCACCCCGACGACGATCCCCACGAAGAAGTACATGACCTCCAGCAGCCGCGCGGAGGCCGTGATGTAGAACCCGGTCAGCCCGTCCTGGACGCCCGCCACCAGGGCCCGCCCCGGCAGCAGCGCGAACAGCCCACCGGTGATCACCGCGGACGCCTTCGCGTCCACGTGCGCCAGATTCAGCGCGACCCCCAGCGCGGCCGGCGGCATCGCGGCCACCGTGAACTGGTAGAACTCCGGCAGCCCCCGCCCCGCGCAGAGCCACGCCAGCCGGTCGCCGAGCATCGCGCCCACCGCGGCGGCGATGAACACGATCAGATCACCACCGACCAGCACCGAGGCCGCGCCCGCCAGCAGCCCGCTCGCCGAGGTCAGCACCCAGGTCGGATACGGGTGCCGGTTGCGCCGGATCTCCGCGAGCCGCCGGTAGGCCTCCTCCAGGGAGAGGTGGCTCTCCGGGTCACTGAGGTCGTCCACCAGCCGGAACACGGCCGCGAGCCGTGTGTAGTCGGTCCCGCGGCGCCGTACCGTGCGCGCCGCCGAGACCGGATCGTCCACGAGGGACGGCTGGTAGGAGATCGACAGCAGGGTGAAGGTGACGTTCGGCTCACAGCGGTCCAGGCCGTAGGACCGGCAGACCGCGAACATCGCCGCCTCGACGTCCTCGGCGCCCTCACCGCCCGCCAGCAGCAGCTCGCCGATACGCAGGGTCAGGTCGAGCACGCGCGGGACGGCCGGACCCTCCTCCTCGACCTTGTGGATCCGTTCCGGCGCGGGCCGGTCGGCCACCGGCATGCGCAGCATCGTGCGCATCCGGTCCTGCCACGGCACGTTCTTCGTCAGACTGACCGCGGGGACGCCGGTCGCCGGAGTGAACGCGGGCGGCGCGTCCTTGGCGTGATAGGTGCGCGGCAGGCTGAACGCCGACCCCTCCGTCTCCACGGGCGGGCCCGGCGGGGCGTCGAAACCCCGGGGGAGCGCGAACTCGGACGATGTCTCCGACTCACCTCCCTGGGGGACGACGAGCCCTTCCGGAATGGCGAACTCGGATGTGATCTCGGGGTCGAACGTGCCGGTCGCCTCGTCCGACTGCGGCTTGCGGTCCTCCGCATCCGTCACTTGCGCAGCGCTCCCTGTACGACGCCATAAGGCCAAACCTCAGTATGCGCACACAAACACGATGGGCCGCACGCGTGCGCGTGCGGCCCATCGGTGGACTGGGTGCTCAGTGGCCGCCCTGGTCCTTGAAGCGCTTGTAGGAACGCTCGATCTCGGCCTCGGCCTCGGTACGGCCCACCCAGTCGGCGCCCTCGACGGACTTGCCGGGCTCCAGGTCCTTGTAGACCTCGAAGAAGTGCTGGATCTCCAGGCGGTCGAACTCCGACACGTGGTGGATGTCGCGCAGGTGCTCCACGCGCGGGTCGGTCGCCGGGACGCACAGCAGCTTGTCGTCGCCGCCCGCCTCGTCGGTCATCCGGAACATGCCGATCGCGCGGCACTTGATGAGACAGCCCGGGAAGGTCGGCTCGTCAAGAATGACCAGCGCGTCCAGCGGGTCGCCGTCCTCGCCGAGGGTGTTCTCGACGAAGCCGTAGTCGGTCGGGTAGGCGGTCGAGGTGAAGAGTCGACGGTCCAGGCGGATCCGACCGGTCTCGTGGTCCACCTCGTACTTGTTCCGCGAACCCTTCGGGATCTCGATCGTGACGTCGAACTCCACCGGTGGCTCCTCCATGATCAGCACATAGTTCTGGTGGTTAAGTGTCCCTCACGCAGGTGTGTGATCGCGAAAGGGGCTGGTGGTCGTGCCAGAGCTGAGGCCTTGGCGGGCCGCGGGACCGCGGCTGGCACGGATCGCGGGCGCCGTACGACCGCGTCTCGCACGGGCCGCGACGGCCACACGACCGCGGGTCGCGCGGCTTGGCCGAGCCGTGTCGACGCAGGTCACAAGGCCGAAGACCTGGCAGTACACCACCGGCGCCGCCACCGTCGGCCTGGCTCTGGCCATCGGGGTGGTGACCGCCGCCGGTCCCTGGGACTCCTCGGGTCAGCGTACGGCCGAGCGCGACCGGGCAGTCGCCCGGGAGCACATGGGTGGCGCAGATCACGGTCGTAATTCCGCTACGACCGCCCAGGGCCCCGAGCCCGCCCCCAGCGCCGCGTCCGTCCTGAGCGGACTCGGCGGCGCCGCCGGCCGGGTGAAGTCGACGCCCGGCCGGAAGGCCCTGGCAGCCGTCCTGGACCCGCTCCTGGACGCCCCCGCGCTCGGCGCCCGCCACTCCGCCGCCGTCGTGGACGTCACCACCGGCAGGCGCCTGTACGGCGCCGGCTCCGGAACCGCGCTCACCCCCGCCTCCACGACGAAGATCGCCACCGCCGCCGCGGTCCTGTCCGCCCTCGGCCCGGACCACCGCCTCACCACCCGCACCGCCCTGGAGACCGACACCGAGGAGCTCGTCCTCGTCGGCGGCGGCGACCCCACGCTCACCGCCCGCGAGGACGCCGACGGCCAGGCCAGTCTCCGCACCCTGGCGAAGGAGACGGCCGCCGCCCTGAAGAAGGACGGCGTGCGCGAGGTGACGCTGTCGTACGACACCACGCTCTACGCGGGGGACGAGATCCACCCGATCGGGCAGGACGAGAACCTCGCGCGGGTCAGCGCCCTGATGGTGGACGAGGCCCGGGTCGACGACTCCACCAGCGGAACCGCCACGCGCGTGCCCGACCCGGCGGCGGAGGCGGCCCGCGCGTTCGGGGACTTCCTCGCCGAGCACGGCATCAAGACCTCGTCCCCGGGCCCCTCCAAGGCGACCGGCCGCGCCGAGACCCTCGCGGAGGTGTCCTCGCCGCCGCTGTCCGCGCTGGTCGAACGCATGCTCACCAACAGCGACAACGACCTCGCCGAGGCCCTCGCCCGCCAGACCGCGGTGGCCACCGGGGAGCGTGCCGACTTCGCGGGAGCGGGCCGCGCGATCCACGCCGAACTCGAGCGGCTCGGACTGCCCGTGAAGGGCACCGAGTTCAAGGACGGCAGCGGCCTGAACCGCGACAACCGCCTCTCGGCGGATCTGCTGACGGCCCTGCTGGCCAAGTCCGGCGACCCGGCCCACCCCGAACTGCGGCCCATCCTCACGGGCCTGCCCGTGGCCGGTTTCACGGGCACCCTGACCACCCGTTACGGGGACGGGGCCGCCGGCATCGTACGGGCGAAGACGGGGACGCTGACCGGGGTGAACGCCCTGGCCGGAACGGTCGTGGACCAGGACGGCCATCTGCTGGCCTTCGCGTTCCTGGCCACGGACACCTCGAACCGGGACGCGGCCCAGTCGGCCCTGGACGCCACGGCCACGGCCCTGGCCGCATGCGGCTGCCGGTGAGCTCGGCCGGCGTCCGGCCGGCGCCCAGGTCCTCGCACACCGGACCCACCCCGTCAGGCGCGGCCAGCCCCGACGCCCTGCCCCAAGCGGCAGCGCTCACGTACGGTTGACGCATGACGAGCATCGGTGGTGCCGCAACTCCTGGGATGGTCGACTGGAACCTCGCGGTGGCGACCGCGACCCGGCTGATGCGGCCGGGCCCCGAGGTCAGCCGCGACGAGGCCCGTGCCGTCGTCGCCGAGTTGCGCCGGCACGCCAAGGCCTCGGAGGAACACGTCCGGGGCTTCACCGGTCTGGGCACCGAGGAGACCCACGACACCCCCGTCCTGGTGGTCGACCGGCCGGGCTGGGTCCGGGCCAACGTCGCAGGCTTCCGTGAGCTCCTCAAACCGCTCCTCGACAAGATGCAGGAGCGCCGCGGCGCGACCCCCGGCGGCGCGGTCCTCGGCGCCGTCGGCGGCAAGGTCACCGGCGTCGAACTGGGCATGCTGCTGTCGTTCCTGGCCTCGCGCGTCCTCGGCCAGTACGAGACCTTCGCCCCCGCCACCCGCGAGCTGCCCGCCGGAGCCAACGGCGGCGGGCGGCTGCTGCTCGTCGCGCCGAACATCGTGCACGTGGAGCGCGAACTCGACGTACAGCCCCACGACTTCCGCCTGTGGGTGTGCCTGCACGAGGAGACCCACCGCACCCAGTTCACCGCCGTGCCCTGGCTGCGGGACCACTTGGAGGGCGAAATCCAGTCGTTCTTGGGGGAGACCGACGTCGACCCCATGACCGTCCTGGAGCGCGTCCGGGAGGCCGCGCAGTCCCTCGCCGGCGGTCGGCCCGAGGCCGAGGAGGACGACGGCGGGCGCTCCTTCGTCGAGATCGTCCAGACCCCGGCCCAGCGCGAGATCCTCGGCCGGCTCACCGCCGTGATGTCCCTCCTGGAGGGCCACGCCGACTACGTCATGGACGGCGTCGGTCCGGCCGTGGTGCCCTCCGTCGCGGAGATCCGCGAGAAGTTCCAGCAGCGCCGCGCCAAGGGGGCATCCCGCCTGGACATGGCCCTGCGCAAGCTGCTGGGCCTGGACGCCAAGCTCCGGCAGTACCGGGACGGCGAGCGCTTCGTGCGGGCCGTCGTGGACCAGGTCGGCATGGACGGCTTCAACCGGGTGTGGACCTCCCCGAACACCCTCCCGACCAAGGCGGAGATCGCCAAACCGGCGGACTGGGTCGCGCGGGTGCACCGCAAGGCCGAGTCGTGACCCCCCGGGAGGGGTCGTGAAACGAATCCGGCCGACGGCAGGCGAACGCCCCTTCAATCACCCGTCCGAGGGACCGTGAGCCATGGACAGGCGTGCAATGCTCGGGGAACCGCCCGGTTCTGTCACCATCTACACACTCTGAGTGACCGAACCTCGGGCTCACCCCCGAAAACTTCATGAAGGGAACCGGACATGGGTCCCCATCCTGCGGTCGCGGCGATACGCCTGGCGGTCCGCCGCGTCCTCCACGACATCCTCAACGAAAACAGCCGTGTCTCCCGCGACACGCCGCTCTCGCCTGACACCCCGCTCTCCCCTGAACCCCCGCACGAGCGCCCGTCGTCGCCGCTCGTGCTCGTGGCGTGCTCCGGCGGCGCCGACTCCATGGCCCTCGCCTCCGCCCTCGCCTTCGAGGCCCCCAAACTCGGCATCCGCGCGGGGGGCGTCACCGTCGACCACGGCCTCCAGCCCGGCTCCGCTCTGCGCGCCGAGGAAGTCGTGCTGCGCCTGCGCGAACTCGGCCTCGACCCGGTCGAGTCCACCGCCGTGACCGTCGGCCGCGAGGGCGGGCCCGAGGCCGCCGCCCGGGACGCCCGCTACGCCGCCCTCGACGCCGCCGCCCAGCGCCACGGCGCCGCCGCGATCCTGCTCGGCCACACCCGCGACGACCAGGCCGAGACCGTCCTGCTCGGCCTCGCCCGCGGCTCCGGCATCCGCTCCCTGTCCGGGATGGCCGCGGTCTCGGGGGCCGACGGCCGCTACCGCCGCCCCTTCCTCGCCCTCGACCGGCAGACCGCCCGCCGGGCCTGCATGGTCCAGTCCCTCCCGGTCTGGGACGACCCGCACAACGCCGACCCCGCCTACACCCGCTCCCGCCTGCGCCACGAGGGCCTGCCCGCGCTGGAGAAGGCCCTCGGCAAAGGCGTCGTGGAGGCCCTCGCCCGTACGGCCCAACTGAGCCGCGACGACGCCGACGCCCTCGACGCCTGGGCCAGTCAGGCCGAGGCCTCCGTCCGTGACGCCGCGGGCCTGCTGGAGTGCGCCAAGCTCTACGCCCTCCCGCCCGCCGTGCGCCGCCGGATCCTGCGCCGCGCCGCCATCGAGGCGGGCGCCCCCGCGGGTTCGCTCTTCGCCCGACACATCGAGGAAGTCGACCGGTTGATCACCGGCTGGCGCGGCCAGGGGGCGATCAATCTCCCCGGCAAAGTCGTGGCCCAGCGCCAGGGTGGCAGACTGGTGATTCGGCAAGGCTGAATCCTCACCTCCTGTTCGGAGGGGCGGACGGCCGGTGGGACGACCGAAAGTGATGCGGGTGGACGCGAAAGACATGGGTGCCGACCTCCAGCAGGTGCTCATCACCAAGGAAGAGATCGACGCGAAGCTGGCCGAGCTGGCCGCGAAGATCGACGCGGAGTACGCGGGCAAGGACCTGCTCATCGTCGGCGTGCTCAAGGGCGCGGTGATGGTCATGGCGGACCTCGCCCGAGCGCTGTCCACCCCCGTCACCATGGACTGGATGGCCGTGTCCTCCTACGGCGCGGGCACCCAGTCCTCCGGCGTGGTGCGGATCCTCAAGGACCTCGACACCGACATCAAGGGCAGGCACGTCCTGATCGTCGAGGACATCATCGACTCCGGCCTGACCCTGTCCTGGCTGCTGTCCAACCTCGGCTCCCGTGAGCCCGAGTCGCTGAAGGTGTGCACCCTGCTGCGCAAGCCGGACGCCGCCAAGGTCGCCATCGACGTCGAGTGGGTCGGCTTCGACATCCCCAACGAGTTCGTCGTCGGCTACGGCCTCGACTACGCCGAGAAGTACCGCAACCTCCCGTTCGTCGGTACGCTCGCGCCCCACGTCTACGGGGGCTGACCCCTCACGGCTCGGCCGGGCCCCGGCCCGGCGCTGAGCCACAAGGGCGAGGCTTGTAGGACGATCGGGAACCCCAGCGCGGTTCGCGCCGTTGGAGCATGCAGAGACGGGAACGCCAGCCGGTCGAGCGGCTCCGTGCGGCTTCGGGCCACAATGCTGGGGTACCGTCAGAAGAACTGTCTTATCAAACTCACTATGGCAGGAGGGACGGGGCGACACCGCTCCGTATGGATGGACGTGAAGCGATACTTCCGTGGGCCGGTCATGTGGATCGTGCTGGCCGTCCTTGCCGTGGTCGTGTTGATGCAGGTCGTCGGCTCGTCCGGCGGCTACAAGACGGTGGACACCGGCCAGGTCGTCCAGGCGATCAATGACAACAAGGTCGAATCGGCCAAGCTGACCACCGGCGACGAGCAGACCATCAAGGTCCAGCTCAAGGACGGCGAAAAGATCGAGGACAGCTCGAAGATCCAGGCGAGCTACATCGGCGACCAGGGTGTGAACATCGCCAACACCCTGCAGACCAAGTTCCAGGACAAGCAGATCCCGGACGGCTACACGGTCTCGCCGACGAAGCAGAACGCCTTCGTGAGCATCCTGCTCTCGCTGCTCCCCTTCGTTCTGATCGTGGTCGTCTTCCTGTTCCTGATGAACCAGATGCAGGGCGGCGGCTCCCGAGTCATGAACTTCGGGAAGTCCAAGGCCAAGCTGATCACCAAGGACACCCCGAAGACGACGTTCGCCGACGTCGCCGGATCGGACGAGGCGGTCGAGGAACTCCACGAGATCAAGGAGTTCCTGCAGGAGCCCGCCAAGTTCCAGGCCGTCGGCGCCAAGATCCCCAAGGGCGTACTCCTGTACGGCCCTCCCGGCACCGGCAAGACCCTGCTCGCGCGCGCCGTCGCGGGCGAGGCCGGGGTGCCGTTCTACTCGATCTCCGGTTCCGACTTCGTCGAGATGTTCGTCGGTGTCGGTGCCTCCCGAGTCCGTGACCTGTTCGAGCAGGCCAAGGCGAACGCCCCGGCGATCGTCTTCGTCGACGAGATCGACGCGGTCGGCCGCCACCGCGGCGCCGGCCTCGGCGGCGGTCACGACGAGCGCGAGCAGACCCTGAACCAGCTGCTCGTCGAGATGGACGGCTTCGACGTGAAGGGCGGCGTGATCCTGATCGCCGCCACCAACCGGCCCGACATCCTCGACCCGGCCCTCCTGCGCCCCGGCCGCTTCGACCGCCAGATCGCGGTCGACCGCCCCGACATGCAGGGCCGTCTGGAGATCCTCAAGGTCCACCAGAAGGGCAAGCCGGTCGCCCCGGACGTCGACCTCTCGGCGGTCGCCCGCCGTACGCCGGGCTTCACGGGTGCCGATCTGTCCAACGTCCTGAACGAGGCCGCCCTGCTGACGGCCCGCTCGGACAAGAAGCTGATCGACAACCAGATGCTCGACGAGGCCATCGACCGCGTCGTGGCGGGCCCGCAGAAGCGGACCCGGATCATGTCGGACAAGGAAAAGAAGATCACCGCGTATCACGAGGGCGGCCACGCCCTGGTCGCGGCGGCCTCCCCGAACTCCGACCCGGTCCACAAGATCACGATCCTGTCCCGGGGCCGCGCCCTCGGCTACACGATGGTCCTGCCGGACGAGGACAAGTACTCCACCACCCGCAACGAGATGCTGGACCAGCTGGCCTACATGCTGGGCGGTCGCGCGGCGGAGGAGCTGGTCTTCCACGACCCGACCACGGGCGCCGCAAACGACATCGAGAAGGCCACGGCGACGGCCCGCGCGATGGTCACGCAGTACGGCATGACCGAGCGTCTCGGCGCGATCAAGTTCGGCGGCGACAACACCGAGCCCTTCCTCGGCCGTGAGATGGCTCACCAGCGCGACTACTCGGAAGAGGTCGCCGCGCTGGTGGACGAGGAGGTCAAGAAGCTCATCGAGACGGCGCACAACGAGGCCTGGGAGATCCTGGTCGAGAACCGCGACGTCCTCGACAACCTGGTCCTGGCACTGCTGGAGCGGGAGACGCTGGGCAAGGAGGAGATCGCCGAGATCTTCGCCCCCATCGTCAAGCGCCCGCCGCGGCCCGCCTGGACCGGCTCCTCCCGCCGCACGCCGTCCACCCGTCCGCCGGTGCTCTCCCCCAAGGAGCTCGCTCTGACGAACGGCGCCAACGGCGCGACTCCGGCGATCACCACCGCCAAGTCGACGGTGACCGAGCCCGCCCCGGCCGCGGAGCCCGCTCCCGAGGAGCGTCCCGAGAGCTGACACCCGGCCCCGGTCACGTCACCGGGCCCGGAATGGATGCCGCGCCCCCCTGGTTTTAGCCTGGGGGGCGCGGCATCGTCGTATGTCCGCAGTTCAGACGCGTGACCCACACGCGCCACCCGCACAGGAACGAGGCACCACATGACCGACCCCGTGACGCTGGACGGCGAGGGCCGCATCGGCGAGTTCGACGAGAAGCGCGCCGAGAACGCCGTACGCGAGCTGCTGATCGCGGTCGGGGAGGACCCCGACCGGGAAGGGCTGAGGGAGACGCCGGCGCGGGTGGCGAGGGCCTACCGGGAACTCCTGGCGGGGCACAGGCAGAAGCCCGAGGACGTGCTGACGACTACGTTCGACATCGGGCATGACGAGATGGTCCTGGTCAAGGACATCGAAATCGTCAGTTTGTGCGAGCATCACATGCTGCCATTCCACGGGGTGGCCCACATCGGCTACATTCCGGCGGAAAGCGGAAAGATCACCGGCCTTTCGAAGCTTGCTCGGCTCGTCGAGGTCTTTGCCCGCCGTCTGCAGGTGCAGGAACGGCTCACGACGCAGGTCGCCGATTCCCTGATGACGATCCTCGAGGCCCGGGGCGTGATCGTTGTCATCGAGGCCGAGCACATGTGTATGTCGGTGCGCGGTATTCGCAAGCCTGGTGCCAAGACCACGACGTCTGCGGTGCGCGGTCAGCTTCGGGATGCTACGACCCGCGCCGAGGCAATGAGCTTGATACTGGCGCGCTGACCGGATTGTCAGTGGTGCCCGATACCTTCCTTGATCAGTGGTGTTGATCGCTGATCAAGGGGGCACGGTGGGGTACGGGCTGCCCAGCAGACAGACGGTGAACGCCCTCGGTGGTCGCCTGAGGGCGTGTGACGTGCGGGTAGGGGACCGCCTGTGGACGTTCGACGGGGAGCGCACCGCACGGACCGACGTGGTGGCGGTGGCGGCCATGGGGGTCACCGAGGTCGTGGAAGTCGTTTCCGACCACGTCTCGTTCACCGTGGCACCGGACCAGCTGCTGGGGACGCCGGATGGCTGGGTTCATGCGAGGGACGCAGCAGGATCGGTCCTGGCTTGGACCCAGGCCCGGAAGTTGTGCCGTGAGCGGTTGTCCGTCAAGCCGGGCTACGAGTTCGGCTACCTGATCGGAGCGAACTGCTCGGACGGGACGGTCGGCAAGAACTATGTGTCGTTGGTGGTCAACGACGAGGGGTTCGCCTCGCGGTTCGCGGCGTGCCTCACCGCGGCTACCGGTCTGCCTGCTCGCCTCGAAGCGGTGACACGGCCGTCGGGTTACCTTCAGCGGGACGTTCCCGGCTACCGCGTGCGAGTGGTGTCGTCCTACCTCGCCGACCTCATGCGGCAGTATGTGGGCGGGGACGCGCACCACATGAGGCAGAAATTCCCACGGGTCGTGCTTCGGGACCGGCAGACATTCGAAGGCTTTCTGGACGGCTACACCGATGGCGACGGATATCGCTCCGGCGCCTGGGCCGGACGCCTCCTGGTCAGCGGCAACGTGCCCTTTCTCGCGGAATTGGCGCGTGTGATCGGCGCACGCTTCTCGCCCCGTCCCGCGGGGACGGCCTCCCACCTCGTCGTGACCGACAGCTGGCCCACGCGAGGGACCTTCGTGCCTGAGCGGCACCCGCTTCAGCTCAGGGAGACCGCCTGGGTGCAGGTGCACGAGGTTCGACGACGGCGCACCGTGAACAAGCCGTTCACCCTCTACAGCTACCGACTCGAGCCGTACCCCGGGTTCCTGGTCAACGGTCACTTGGCCCGTCAGGCCTGGTGACCGTCACGCCGCCGGGGCTGCTCCCGCGCCGTTGTGCTCGTCGTCCTCCGGGAGCTTGCAGACGCGCTCCAGGAAGAGGGCCGCCGCTATGACGGCGATGCCCGCCACGACCGAGAAGCCGGCGTAGATGGCCTGGTCGCGGCGGGCGGGGATGTCCAGGACCTCCAGCAGGAAGACGCCGGTGCCGCCGTACATGCCCGCGACGAGGGCGGCGACCAAGGCGCTGGCCTGGCCGAAGACGACCGCGCGGGCGGCCATCAGGGGGTCGACGCCCTTGGCACCGGGGCGGCGCTCCCGCTGGGCCCTGAGGCGGGCGCGCAGCGAGAGCGCGGTGGCCAGCAGCACCGCGGCGATCAGGGCGAGGACGATGGGTGCGGCCAGAGGGACGCTCGGCAGGGTCCCGATCGAGTTCCAGAGGCGGGCGCCCGCCCAGGACAGGATGCCGGCCACGACGAACACGCCGGCCAGCACCCTGATGCGCAGCTCTCTCACGGTGTCCCTTCAGCTCCCCCGGATCGCCACGGACTGTGGCCGATCTTCTTGACCTTAACGACTACTCGGGCAGCCGGAGTTCCAGGTCCGGACGGGGCCGCACGCCTTCGCGGGTGACCGTGCCGAGCAGCTCGGCCACGGCGCCCCGGCCGGGCACCTGGGCCTCGGGCTCCACGTCGTGCCAGGGGGCGAGGACGAAGGCGCGCTCATGGGCGCGCGGGTGGGGCAGGGTCAGCGCCGGGTCGTCGGAGACGACGTCCGCGTAGGCCACGATGTCGACGTCGAGGGTGCGCGGACCCCAGCGCTCGTCCCGGACGCGGTGGAAGGCCTCCTCGACCGCCTGAGCCCGCTCCAGCAGCGAGGACGGGGGCAGGGTCGTCTTCAGGACCACGACCGCGTTGAAGTAGGAGGGCTGGCTGCCCGGCTCCACCCCCCACGGCTCCGTCTCGTACACCGGGGAGACGCCCTTGACGCGCAGGCCGGGGGTGTCCTCCAGCGCGTCGATGGCGCCCTGGAGGGTCTCCAGGCGGTTGCCGAGGTTGGAGCCGAGGGAGATCACGGCTCGCTGCGGGTTGTGCAGGGTGGTGTCGGCGGCGTCGACCTTCTCGACGACGGAGGCGGGTACCGGCTGTACGGTCGGGTCGCTGTGCCCCTCGGTGAAGAACGCGGTCATACTCGGCTCCGGGTGATGGTGACGGTCACGTCGTCGAAGGGGACCGTGATCGGCGCGTCGGGTTTGTGGACGCGGACCTCGACCTCCTGGACCCCTTCGTGCTTCAGACAGGCCTGGGCGATGCGCTCGGCGAGGGTTTCGATGAGGTTGACGGGCTCGCCCTCGACGACGGCCACGACCTCCTCGGCCACGATGCCGTAGTGCACGGTCTTCGCCAGGTCGTCGTCGGCTGCGGCCGGCCGGGTGTCCAGGCCCAGTACGAGGTCCACGATGAAGGTCTGGCCCTCCTCGCGCTCCTTGGGGAACACACCGTGGTGCCCGCGGGCCTTCAGGCCGCTCAGCGCGACACGATCCACGCGAATCACTCCTGCAATCGTCGGTAGCGACCGGTCCGTACCGCGTGCGGGCGGCACACCGGCCTCGAACGAATCTACCTGCGGGCACTGACAGGGCCGTTCCACGGGGGCGGGGCCCGCGCCGGGTCCAGGAGGTTTCATCGCGTGTTTCCCCTGGGGAACCCGGCGGCTCACGGGTTGGTAGCCGCCCCTACCCAGGGCGGCGTGATTCCAACCACTTGTTGCTCCTGGCGAGCGTTCCTGAGGGGCGCCTACCCACTTACTACGGTGTCTCGTCGCCTTCTTCCTCGTCGGTTTCGGCCAGAACCGGCGAGGCGTGGTGGGACCACAGCTTCCAGCCCGCGGGGGTGCGGCGCAGGACGTTGGTGGCGACGACCAGCTGGCCGACGAGCGGGCCCAGCTCCTCGCCGCCGTCGGGGGCCGGACCGCCGCTGAGGATGTTCTCCGTGCAGGTCACGACCGCGGTGTCGCCGGTGACCGAGACATGCACGTCGGTGAGGAAGAACTGGATGTAGTCGGTGTTCGCCATGATCAGCGCGTACGACCGCAGCACTTCGCCGCGGCCGGTCAGCACCGGCCAGCCGGGGTGGACGCAGGAGATCACGCCGCTGTCGGCCGGGTCGTGATACGTCTCGTCGACGCCCAGGTCGCCCGGGGTGAGCCAGAGGGAGGACAGTTCCTCGAAGTCGCCGCGCTCCAGTGCCTCGTAGAAGGCGGTGTTCGCGGCTTCCACCTGCTCGACGTCGGTGTGTGGGGCGCTCACCGGGCTCCTTCGGGGGAGTGCGCACCCCGCCCGGTGGAGTGCGCGCCCGGCGTGCGCGCAGTGTCGCGCGCTCCCTGGACGGCGCGGGCGACCCGTACCGCGTCCGCCGTCGCGTGCACCTCGTGCACGCGCACCGCCCACGCGCCTGCGTGCGCCGCGAGCGCGGAGACCGCGGCCGTGGCCGCGTCGCGCTCGCGCGCGGGCGGCGGCGCGGCCTCCGGGCCCGCCAGGACCCGGCCCAGGAAACGCTTCCGGGAGGCGGCGACGAGCAGCGGGTGACCGAGGCCGAGCAGCCGGTCGAGGTGGGCGAGCAGTACGAGGTCGTGCTCGGCGTCCTTGGAGAAGCCGAGACCGGGGTCGACGACGATGCGGTCGGGGGCGATGCCGCCCGCCAGCACGGCCTCCACGCGTGCGTGCAGTTCGTCGACGACTTCGGTGACGACGTCCTCGTAGACGCCCTTGACGTTGCCGCCCTGGAGGAAGCCGCGCCAGTGCATGACGACGAAGGGGGCACCGGCGTCGGCGACGACCGGGATCATCGCGGGGTCCGCGAGGCCGCCGCTGACGTCGTTGACGAGCGCGGCGCCGGCCGCGAGGGCCTGTTCGGCGACGGACGCGCGCATGGTGTCGACGGAGATCGTGACGCCCTCGGAGGCGAGGCCGCGGACGACGGGGATGACGCGCTTGAGTTCCTCGGCCTCGTCCACGCGGGTGGCGCCGGGGCGGGTGGACTCGCCACCGACGTCGACCAGGTCCGCGCCCTCGGAGACCAGGGCCAGTCCGTGCTTGACCGCCGCGGTGGTGTCGAACCAGCGGCCGCCGTCGGAGAAGGAGTCGGGGGTGACGTTCACGACTCCCATGACCGCGCAGCGGTCCCAATCAGGAAGGCCTGCCACGCGCCCGCGTCCGCTCTGCTTGCTCATACGTTCAGCGTAGGCCCCGGGCGGGCCGGGTCGGCGTGCGGTGGTGTGTGCGGGGTGGGCGCGGTGCCGGGCGCGCGGGGTCGGCGCCGAGACCGCGGTCCGGGCGGGAGCCCCGGGGACGGGGGCGGAGGGCTTCCGCCCGGACCTGTCCGGGTCACGCCGCGTGAACGGCGTCCGGCGTGCGGACGGGGATGTCCGTGGTGGCGTGGGCGCAGGGGCGCGCGGGGGTGGTGCGGTGGCGCAGGCGGCGCGGTGGGGGGAGCGCCGGCTCGGTGAGGCGGTCGCCGTCGGAGGGGTCGCCGATCCGACCGGGGGTCGGGGAGAAGCCGCGCTCGGTGTCGGTGCCGCGCCAGTCCTCGGCGGCGCGGCGGACGCGCTCCGGCTCGGTCCCGCCGAGGTCACGGACTCGTGGTACCCGGGTGTCGTAACCGGCTCGCTCGATGCGCTTGACCCTCTGGGGCACGTTGCGCATCGCGCGGCCGGCGGGCGAGAAATCCGCGATGTCCACCACCGCCTCGTCGCCCGGTTCGAGGGCGTCGAGACCGGTCTCTCGGGTCCAGACCTCGCCGCCGGTCTCCGAGCAGCCCATGACGGCGGGGGTCCAGGAGTGGTCCCTGGCGACGTCCATGAAGCGCTCGATGGCGCCCGGCCAGGCATCCACGTCGCCTATGGGGTCGCCGTCGGCGAGCATCACGCCGGAGACGACACGGTAGGTCACCGCCGCCCTGCCGCTGGGCGAGAAGACGACGGCCCTGTCGCGGCGCAGCGCGAAGTGGCCGAGGGAGCCCTGCCCGCCGTGTTGCTCCAGCAGGGCCCGCAGCCGGGCGTCGTCCTCCTCCGTGCGGCGCGCGGCCGGGTGTTCGGGGCGGAGGGCGAGGTGGATCGTGGTGACGGCGGTGAGCAGGCCGAGGGCGCCGAGCGAGCAGGCGACGGTCCAGGAGACGGTGCCCCGGTAGTCGACCGGCCCCTCGAAGCCGAACAGGCCGTACAGCACATGGGTGATGCGGTCGGCCAGGCTCGGGTCGCCGATCAGGGCCCCGGGGTGGGCGCTGACGACGACGAGCCCGAGGGCGAGGGAACCGGCGCCCATCAGGACCAGGTTGGCCAGCGCTCGCCAGCGGCTGCGCGGGTCGGGCAGCGCCGCGAACCGGTCGCGGTGGCGCAGGAGGGCGGTCAGCAGGACGACCGAGATGACCGCGCCCAGCAGCGAGTGGCGGTAGGTGAACTGGGCCACGGCGCCGACCGGGAGCAGGGCCACGGCGGCCCGCCAGGCCCGGCGCCTGCCGCGCCCGAGACCGTGGGCGAGCAGCAGCAACAGCACGCCGGCGCTGAGCGAGAGGGCCGCCGCGAACGGGCCGAGCGCCCCGGGCAGCACCTCGGCCAGGGTGTGTGTCCGGGTGTGCCGGACGCGCGGGAAGACGCCGGCGGCGATGTCCAGGAGACCCACCAGGGCACAGGCTCTGCCGACGACAAGAGGCACCGCCTCGGGGCGCGGGCCGCGTGGGAGTCGGCGGGCGCGACCCGGTCGTAGCGGATCTCCGCCCGACATTTCCTCATCCGTCCTGACAGACATCGCATCCCGTAGTTCTGCGAGAGAGCTTGGATCCGGTGCCGATTCGGGCATCCGGCGACATTGCGCCCTCTAGGACGGTGTCTTGGGAGGAGAGGTTCACTCGCCTCGCCAAAGCGGGTTCCCAGTCCGCGGAAAAGTGACCCAAGGGGCTGACGAGCAACAACACGTCGGCGCCGGTGGTTTGTGGGGACGCCTCAAGCACCTTTCGACGCCGGACACCTCACTGCCCGTCAGCAGGGGCGAGATCTCCTCGATCATCTCCGAAAGCGGCGGCCGCGACGTCAATACCCGAAGGCGCGGGATTCCGTCGGCCGTGCGGTGGACGAGCGGGCGCGTGGGCGGGGGTTGAGGGGTGTACGGCGGCCTTCGCGCGCGTGCCGCCCCAATAAATGATCTTGGTGTTAGGGCTGTCATTCCGTGAAGGCCTCGGGATGGCTGTGTTTTTACGGGGCGGGGCACCAAGATTCGCCTACGCGCGGTAAGTTTCTGGCCATGCCACGTGGACGTCACCGCCATTCCCCACCTTTGCACCGGCTGCTGCCCCCGTCGGCCATCGCGGGCGTATCCGCCGCCTGCGCGCTGGGCCCCTGGGTGTTCTCGGAGCCGTTGGTGCTCCGGGGCCTGGCCGCGGCCGCCGCGGCGACGGCGGTCGTGGGCGCGTTCGTCATGCGTCGCTGGGACACGCAGGCCGGCAAGCGGGTCGCCGACCTGACACGCGCGCGTGCGAGCGACGAGTGGCGCTTCGAGGAGCGGGTCGCCGAACTGGAGACCGACCTCGACGAGTCCCGCGAACTGCGCGGCAAGCTGGAACAGCGGCTGCGCGCCAAGCGCGCGGAGCTCGCGGGGCTGCGCAACGAACACGCGGCGCTGCTGCGGCGGTACGCCACCGCCGAGACCGAGCGGGCGACCGCCCTGGAGGGCCGCCGTCTGCTGGAGATAGAAGCGGCGGAGCCCACGCGCGCGTTGCCGCCGGCGCCGGTCGCCGAGACGGCCCCGGCGGCATCGGACGTCGAGGGTCGCGCGGATGTCGAGGATGCCGGGGATGCCGCCGAGGACGAGGCGGGGGCCGTGGCAGCCCCGGCCGCCGAGGACGAGGCGGAGTCGCCCGAGCCGGTGACTCCCGCGATCTTCTCGCCGGAGGGGTCGAGGCTGTTCCTGCGCGCGCGGGCGGCGCTGTCCAAGTTCGACGGGGAGGCGTCCCCGAAGGCGGACGGCGAGCCGAAGGGCGAGGGTCCCGGCAACGGTGACCGGCCCGACAAGGGCAACGGCCCGGACGACGGCGATGGTCCCGACAAGGGCGACGGTCCCGACAAGGGTGACGCGGCGCCGAAGTCCGAGGGTCCGGTCAGGGGTGAAGCCGCGGCCAGGTCCGAGGGCCCCGCGCGGATCGACGTGCCCGCGCAGCACGACGGATCCTCGAACGACCGGGCCGCACAGGCCGGTTCGGCCACGCAGGAGGACGAGGCGCAGGGGAAGCCCGAGGCGGTCGACGGGCAGGAGCATGTGCGCGCGGCCGCCGCCACCCCGGGCAGGCCCGCCCTGCCCGCCCAGCAGCCCGCCGGTCACTTCGTCGCGCCGACCGCGGTGGCCGTCGTACCGTCCTCGCCCGCGCGGCGCCCGATGGTCGAGGGCGGCTTCGACTTCTTCGGCACGCACAAGGAAGAGGCGCCCTCCGCCCTGGAGGCCGTGCAGAACGAGGACCTCGCCGACGTCGTCGGCCAGGAGGCGCTCGCCCTGCACAAGGCCGAGTCGGAGGCGGCGTTCAAGCCGGCCGACGAGGAGTCCCGTGGCATCGGCCAGGTCATCGACCTGACCGCGCACGACGAGACGGAGCAGATCGACGTACAGGGGCTGCGCAGCGCGGTGTCCTGACGCCGGGAAGCGTCCACCAAGGGGTCGGCCTCAGGGGGCCGGCCCCTTCGTGCGTGAGGGGGTACGCCACCGGTTCGCCGCCCGGACCCGGCGCTACGCCATCCACCGGTCCGGCCGCGCGTCCCGCCGCCCCGTCCGTGAGCGCTCGGCCTGGCCGCGCAGCAGCTCCGCGGCCTCCTGGGCGTCCCGCAGACGGGCCGTGACGGTCTTGTCGGCCCCGGTGTCCACATGGACGTCCGCGAGCCCCAGGGCGCGCTTCCAGGGCCCCTGCGCCAGCCGTACGCTCTGCACCTTGGCGTGCGGCACCAGCGCCAGGCTCCGCCGCAGCAGCCCCTCGCGCGCCGCGAACACCGTGTCGGTGACGATCAGCCCGTAGCCCTGCCACCACACCGGCACGCACCACCGCGCGCGCCGCGGAGGCCGGGACGGCGCCGACTCCGGCGGCACGGTCACCCCGGGCAGCACGCGCGCGATGACGGCCTCGGCGACCTCACGCGGGGCGACCGGCACGAGGACGGAGTTCGAGGATCCCGCCACGTCCAACTCCACCCGCACCCACCCGCGCCGCCGCCACAGCAGCGGCCGTACGAGCCGTACCGTCTGCACCCGCCCCGGCGGCACCGTCTCGTGGACGCGGTCCAGCAGTCCGCGGTCGATGCGCAGTCCGTCGGGGGAGTCGGCCACCGTCCAGTCGTACTCGGCGACGAACCGGCCCACGCTGTTCGCGCCCGCCGCGCCGAGCAGGGGGAGGGCGGTGGCGAGGACCGTCCACACGCTGTGGGTGGCGAGCCAGAGCACCGGCGGTACGACGAGGGCGGCGGCCAGGGTGCCCCAGGTGGCGCCCGTCAGCACGAGGGAGAGCGCGAGCTCGCGCGGGGGCGTGCGCATCAGCTCGCGCGCCGGAGCCTCGCCGACCTCGTGCGCCGTCTCGGGCGCGAATCCGGCGGCGCGCGCGAGGAGTTCCGCGCGCAGCGCACGCGCCTCCTCCGCGTCCAGGAAGGCCAGCTCGTCCTTCTTGTCGGTGCCGACGACGTCGAGCTTCAGCTTGGCGACGCCCGCCACGCGCGCGAGGAGCGGCTGGGTGACGTCGATGGCCTGGATACGTTCGAGCCGGATGTGCGCGGTGCGCCGGAACACCAGGCCGGTGCGGATGCGCAGTTCGCTGTCGGTCACCGCGAAGTGGGTGAACCACCAGGTGAGGAAGCCGTACAGGGCGGCGGCCAGCACGGCGACGGCGGTCGCGGCCAGCAGGGTGGTCGTCGTCAGCCGGGTCAGCTGGCGCTGCGTCTGGTCGGGGTCGTGCACCGCCCAGCCGATGACCACGGCCACCGGCGCCCACGCCCGCCTGAGCGGCGTCACGGGGTGCAGCCGCCGCTCGGTGACGGACGGCTTCGCGCGGACGGCGTCGTCCAGCCCTGGGGCCGTCACAGCCCCGCCGATCGGGCCTCGCCGAGTTCGGTGAGCCGGTCGCGCAGCCGTTCCGCCTCGGCCGGGTCCAGGCCCGGGATGGTGGCGTCGGTCGCGGCGGCCGCGGTGTGCAGCTGCACGCTGGCCAGACCGAAGTGCCGCTCGACGGGCCCGGAGGTGACCTCCACCAGCTGCATGCGGCCGTACGGCACGACGGTCTCCTCGCGCCACAGCACGCCCCGGCTGATCAGCAGGTCGTCGGCGCGCTCCGCGTAGCGCCAGGAACGCCAGTTGCGGCCGAGCATCACCCAGCCCCACCCCGCCACCGCCACCGGCAGCAGCGCGAAAGCGGTCCAGGCGGGGCCGGCGAGCAGCCCGAGCAGCAGGGCGAGGCCGATCGTCAGCAGACCCAGCCACACCACCAGCAACAGCCGTCGCATCCGCAGCAGCCCCGGTGGCAGCCCGGTCCACTCCGGCTCGAGCTCCGTGGCAGGGGCTGCGCCCCTTTGCCCGGTATCCGCCGTGTTTTCCCGGCTCCCCGTCTCCATATGGTCAGCCTACGTAGGAGAGACTGTGTCCATGCCTACGACGGAGACCACGGTCGGTATCGGCGGAGCCGGGGAGAGCACCGACATGGTGCTCAACATCGGGCCCCAGCACCCGTCCACGCACGGCGTGCTGCGCCTGCGGCTCGTCCTGGACGGCGAACGCATCACCAGCGCCGAGCCGGTGATCGGCTACATGCACCGCGGCGCGGAGAAGCTGTTCGAGGCGCGCGACTACCGCCAGATCATCATGCTCGCCAACCGCCACGACTGGCTGTCGGCCTTCTCCAACGAGCTGGGCGTCGTCCTGGCCGTGGAGCGCATGCTCGGCATGGAGGTGCCCGAGCGCGCGGTGTGGACGCGGACGCTGCTCGCGGAGCTGAACCGGGTGCTCAACCACCTGATGTTCCTCGGGTCGTACCCGCTGGAGCTGGGCGGGATCACGCCGATCTTCTACGCCTTCACGGAGCGCGAGGAACTCCAGCACGTGATGGAGGAGGTCTCCGGCGGGCGGATGCACTACATGTTCAACCGCGTGGGCGGCCTGAAGGAGGACCTGCCCGCCGGCTGGACGGCACGCGCGCGTGCCGCGGTGTCCGACGTGCGCTCCCGCATGGACCGGTTCGACGACCTGGTCGTCGGCAACGAGATCTTCCGCGGGCGCACCCGGGACGTGGGCGTCCTCGCGCCGGAGACGGCGCACGCCTACGGCGTGAGCGGGCCGATCGCGCGCGCCTCGGGCGTGGACTTCGACCTGCGGCGCGATGAGCCCTACCTCGCGTACGGCGAGCTCCAGGACACCCTGAAGGTGGTGACCCGCCAGGAGGGCGACTGCCTCGCCCGGTTCGAGTGCCTGCTGGAGCAGACCCACAACTCCCTCGACCTCGCCGACGCCTGCCTCGACCGGCTCGCGGAGCTGGCGCCCGGGCCGATCAACCAGCGGCTGCCCAAGGTCCTCAAGGCGCCCGAGGGGCACACCTACGCGTGGACCGAGAACCCGCTCGGCATCAACGGCTACTACCTCGTCAGCAAGGGCGAGAAGACCCCGTACCGGCTCAAGCTCCGCTCGGCCTCGTACAACAACATCCAGGCGTTGGTGGAGCTGCTGCCGGGCACCCTCGTGGCGGACATGGTGGCGATCCTGGGCTCAATGTTCTTCGTGGTCGGGGACATCGACAAGTAGCTCCGGGAGGGGGCCGGACCCGGCGAGGGGCGCGTCCGGAATTCCCACCGGCTGGAGGAGCCACCCGAAGTCGCCGAGGCCGCCGGGAGCGGTGAGCTCGGCGGCCTCACCGGCGCGCGCGAGGGCGCGTACGTAGGCGGCGGGTTGGGTGGTCGCGAGCGAGAGCGGGGGGCGCGCGCCCGTGACGCCCAGGGCGCGCAGGGCGTCGCGCTGCGGGAGCAGCCGCGCGCTCGGAAGCTCGCGCCCCGGCGCGCACGCCTCCCCGCCCGCCCGCGCGCAGGCGTCCAGCGCCACATGCGCGGTGACGTCGCACGACCCGTCCGGCACGGGGGCCGTCTCACGACCCTCCCGGAAGCCGGTCAGCGTCCCGAACGGGGGGCGCGCGTTGCTCGCGTGCGCGTAGTCCACGGCGACCGCGAGTCCCCGCTCGACGGCCGCGACCGCGGCCGCCCAGGCCTCGTCCCGGGGCAGCCCGATCTCGGCCCGCAGCCCCTCGTCCGGCGGGAGCGGCCACCAGCGCGCGAGCCACTGGGCGTCCGCGCCGGTGACCGGTTCGCCGAGGCGTTCCGTCCCGTCGCGCCGGACGAGGACCAGGCGCGGGACGCCCTCGGGGTCGACCTCGGCGACCTCCAGGGGCACGTTGTCCAGCCATTCGTTGGCGAACAGCAGCCCCGTGACGCCGCGGGGCGGCTCCGGGAGCCACTCGATCCGGTGATCGAGGCCGGGCGGGCGGTCGGCGAGTTCGACGGCGTACCCCCGCGCGCGGGCGGCCACGTCCTCGGGGAGCGCGGCGAGGACCCCGGTGACCAGTTCGCCGCGGCCCGCGGCCATGTCGACGAAGTCCAGCGTCGCGGGGCGGCCCAGCGCCTCGTCGACCCGGCACAGCAGCCGGGCCACGGCCTCGGCGAAGAGGGGCGAGGCGTGCACGGACGTACGGAAGTGTCCGGCCGGGCCCTCGGGCCCGCGGTAGAAGCCCCGGGGCCCGTACAGCGCCTCCTGCGCCGCCGCCCGCCACCCCAGCCATTCCTCGGCAGTGTCTCGCGTCACGGGCCCAGGCTAAGCGCACCGGGGAACGGGGCCTCCACCTTGGGGAGTACGCCCGCGCGCTCCGGATCGGTCCTCCGGTTGACCCCTGCACACGTCACGCTTCCCTACGCTGGGTTACGTGCAGCGCCTCTATGACTTCCTCCGCAGGCACCCGACATGGGTCGACAGTGCCTGGGCCGTTTTCCTGTTCGGGATCACGGTGATCTCCGGGGTCGTGCAGCAGGAAACGGAGCGCGTCGACTACCCGGTGGCCGCCGTCCCGATCGCCCTGCTGCTGAGCCTGGTGATCGCGCTGCGCCGGCGCATGCCGGAACGGATGCTGCTGCTGGCCGTCGGCCTCGGCGCGGCGCAGTTGGTGCTGGACGTCGAGACGATGCCGGCGAACTTCGCCATGCTGGTGATCACCTACACCGTGGCCGCGACCGGGACCCGCTGGGCCTCCCGGCTGGCGCTGGCCGTCGGCCTCTGCGCTGCGCCCCTGGCGCAGCTGCGCTGGCCGGAGACCGAGTCGAGCGCCCTCGGCAACGTCGCCATCATGATCTTCACGTCGGTCCCCTTCGCCCTCGCCTGGGTGCTCGGTGACTCGATACGCACCCGGCGCGCCTACTACGAGCAGCTGGAGGAGCGCGCGACCCGGCTCGAGAAGGAGCGCGAGGCGCAGTCCAAGGTCGCGGTCGCCGCGGAGCGCGCCCGGATCGCGCGCGAGCTGCACGACGTGGTCGCGCACAACGTGTCCGTGATGGTCGTGCAGGCCGACGGCGCCGCCTACGTCCTCGACGCCGCCCCCGACCAGGCGAAGAAGGCCCTGGAGACGATCTCCTCCACCGGCCGCCAGGCCCTCGCCGAGATGCGCCGCCTGCTGGGCGTGCTGCGCACCGGTGAACACCAGGAGGGCGGGGAGTACGTCCCCCAGCCCGACGTCGAGCAGATCGACGAGCTGATCCAGCAGTGCCGCACCTCCGGACTTCCCGTCGACTTCAAGGTCGAGGGCACCCCGCGGCCGCTGCCCAGCGGCGTCGAGCTCACCGCGTACCGCATCGTGCAGGAAGCCCTCACCAACACGCGCAAGCACGGCGGCCCGAACGCGGGCGCGAGCGTGCGTCTGGTCTACTTCGACGACGGTCTCGGCCTGCTCGTCGAGGACGACGGCAAGGGCGCGCCGCACGAGTTGTACGAGGAGGGCGGCATCGACGGCCAGGGCCACGGCCTGATCGGCATGCGCGAGCGGGTCGGCATGGTCGGCGGCACCCTGGACGCGGGCCCCCGCCCGGGCGGAGGATTCCGCATCAGTGCCCTGCTGCCGCTCAAACCCGCGCACTGAGCCGGGCCAGGGCCCGCGTTGACACCTGTAACGACCCCGTAGACGGACACGGAAGAGGACCCGATGACGATCCGCGTAATGCTCGTCGACGACCAGGTGCTGCTGCGCACCGGGTTCCGGATGGTGCTCGCCGCCCAGCCGGACATGGAGGTCGTCGCGGAGGCGGGCGACGGCGTCGAGGCCCTTCAGGTGCTGCGGGAGACCGCCGTCGACGTGGTCCTGATGGACGTGCGCATGCCGAAGCTGGACGGGGTGGAGACCACCCGCCGGGTCTGCTCGGACCCCAATCCGCCGAAGGTGCTCATCCTGACCACCTTCGACCTCGACGAGTACGCCTTCTCCGGGCTGAAGGCGGGCGCGTCCGGTTTCATGCTCAAGGACGTGCCGCCGGGCGAGCTGCTGGCCGCCATCCGCGCCGTGCACAGCGGCGACGCGGTGGTGGCCCCCTCGACCACGCGCCGCCTGCTGGACCGTTTCGCCCCGATGCTGCCCAGCACCGGCAAGGAGCCGCAGCACAAGGAGCTGGACCGGCTCACCGACCGTGAGCGCGAGGTCATGGTGCTGGTCGCCCAAGGGCTGTCCAACGGCGAGATCGCGGCCCGGCTGGTGCTGTCGGAGGCGACGGTCAAGACCCACGTCGGGCGCATCCTGACCAAGCTCGGGCTGCGCGACCGGGTGCAGGTGGTGGTCCTGGCCTACGAGACGGGCCTGGTACGGGCCGGCGGGCAGGCGTAGGCGGCTCCTCTCGTCGGCGCCGGGCAGGCGTGGGCGGCGAGGCTCACCGGCGCCGGGTCGCTCACCGCAGCAGCGCCTCCAGGAAGTCGCTGCCGAGCCGGGCGACCGCCGGCACGTCCAGCTGGTACAGGACGTATCGCCCGCGCCGCCGGGTGGTGAGCAGGCCCGCCTTCTTCAGCACCCCCAGGTGCCGGGATATCTCGGGCGCGGTCATGCCGTGGATCTGGACGAGCTCGCTGGTGGTGTACGTGCTGCGGGCGAGGTTGCGGCACAGCTGCATCCGCACCGGGTGGGACAGCGCGGTCATGCGCAGGACGAGCTGGTCGACGGCCGGCGGCGCGGAGAGCTCGGGCGAGCCGACCGGATAGTGAAGCAGCGGCTGCCAGCCGTACCGGTGCAGCACCATCAGATGCGGCCAGCCCAGGCTCGTCGGGATGAGCAGCAGGCTCTGGTCGCGGATGACGGTGTGGCCCTGGCGCAGCTTGTCGATGACGAGCCGGCCGCCGGCCTCGTCGACCGTCACCGCCGCGGACACGGCGGTCAGCGCGTCGGTGAGCCCCCTGTGCCGCAGCAGATCGGTCTTGTGCCGCGCGTCGGCGGCGAGTTGGTGCCGCACGCGCGCCCAGACATCCGCGAAGAACGCCTCGTCGCAGTCCTCCAGGAACTGCCGCAGCCAGGCCCGGATCCGCGGCGGGTCCTCCAGCAGCCGCTTGGTGAAGCGCAGTTGCTGCGGCCCGCGCGCGGCGGCCAGCTCCAGGGAGCGGCGGCGCAGTTCGGCGTCGGCGAGCACGGCGGGGCCCGGAGTGGCGTAGGGCGGCGCGCAGGTGAACTCCAGCGCGGCGTCCACGAACTGCTCGTCCGTCAGCTTGTCCAGCAGGTCCAGTTCCTCGGCGAGAGTGGCCCCCGGGAGGGGAGGCGTGGGCCCGCCGGGGACGCCCGCACAGGCCAGGAACAGGTCCGAGAAGGTCGTACGCCACAGGAAGTCGGCCTCGCACATCCGGTCGGCCAGATGCGGATCGAGGCCCGCGGTCACGCTCGTCACCCAGCCCTGCAGGCCCGGATGGTGCCCCGGCTCGGACAGCGCGTGCAGCGCCATGCCGAGCTCGGCCAGGGGAGAGGGCACGACGGCGACCCTCTCCGGCCGCAGCCCCGCGATGTCGACACTCACGCTCATGCCCTCATGGTGCACCCCGCCACTGACAACGCCCCCTCGATTGACGTCCGCCGTCAATCGGCGCGACGCCGGGGCGCGACCGGCGCAGGCTGGGAGGACCGGGGCAGCCGCGGCCTTCCGGGGCGGCCGCGGAGCCCGACGGATCCCGCACCCCGTCCCGAAGAGGCGAACGCCATGAGCATCACGCAGCAGTACCTCCTCGACACCTACCGCGCCCACCGGCACGGCGAGCCCGCCCCGCCCGCGCCGGGCACCCATGACCGTCAGGTCGTACGGCGGTGGCGCGAGGACCGCCGCTTCCGTGCCGTCCTCGCCGGACGCCCCGTGCGCGGCCTGCGCGGCTTCCTGCGCCGCGGACCGCGCGCCGGCCACTGACCTGCCGACGCCACGGCAGCCTCCGCCCCGGCCACTGACCTGCCCAAGCCGCCACTGACCCGCCCAAGCCACGGCCGACCTGCTCAAGCCACCGCGTGCCGCACCCAGTCGCTGCCTCCTTCAGTCGCTGACCTGCGTGTTCAGCCGCGCGGTGAACTCCGCGACCGCCGTGCGGACGTCGTCCGCCGTCCAGTCGAGGCCCGCGGCCCGTACGTCGACCTCCGTGACGGCGAGACCCGGCACGGGGGCGGTCCAGGGCCGGGAGAACAGCAGCGTCTTCGTTTCCTCGGCGTGCCGGACGGCCGCCTCGGCGGCGACGTCGGCGTCGTACGGCAGCCAGAGCTGGAACTCGTTGGTGTGCGGTTGCCCGGGGTGTACGCGGGACCAGGGGACGCCCGCCGACGCGAACCCCGCGCGCAGCGCGTCGGCCACCACGCGCGCGTGGCGCACGTAATCGGGCAGCCGGGGCAGCTCCAGTTCGAGGCCGACCAGCGCCGACAGGGCGGTCGGGAACTGCTGGAAGACGGTGCCGCCGTACCGGTGCCGCCAGGCCTTCAGCTCGTCGACGAGCGTCCTGGGCCCGGCGACGGCCGCGCCGCCGTAGCCGTCCAGGGACTTGTAGAACGAGACGTAGACACTGTCCGCGAGGTCGGCGATCTCGTGCAGGGGACGGCCGAAGTGGACGGTGGACTCCCACAAGCGCGCGCCGTCGAAGTGCACCACCGCCTCGCGCTCCCGCGCCGCCTCCACGACCTCGGTGAGCTCCTCCCAGGACGGCAGGACGAAACCGGCGTCCCGGAGCGGCAGTTCCAGCATCAGCGCGCCGAAGGGCTCGTCGAGGCCGCGTACCTCCTCGGCCGTCGGCTGCCGCGGCTCGCTCGTGACCCGGACCGGCCGCAATCCGCTGACCTGGCTGAACGCGTTGCGCTCGTGCACTTCGGGATGGGCCAGCGCGTGCAGGGCGACGACCGGGTTCCCGGTCCGGCCCGCCCAGCAGCGCAGGGCCACCTGCTGGGCCATGGTGCCGGTCGGGAAGAACGCGGCGGCCTCCTTGCCGAGCAGCCCGGCGACCTTCTCCTCCAGGACCTCGACGACGCCGTCGCCGTACATGTCGGCCTGCTGGTCGAGGTCGTACACGTCGGCCGCGCGCTCCATCAGCGCGAGGCGCTCCCGGAGCGTGCGCTGCGCCACCGCGCGTCCCAGCAGGCGCTGTGCGCTCCTCGAGGCGCTGATGCGCCGCTCTCTCAGGCGCGTGCGCCGTTCCTCGTCCGACACCTCTCGCGCTGACCGTGCGCTCTGCTCCGCCGCAACATCACTCATGCCGGGATGATGTCGCGCTCCTCTCACGTGGACACCCGCATTTCGTGAAGGCGCCCACAGCCTGTGGACAACCGGACGCCCCTCCAACCGATCGCGTTAACATGACGAGAAATCGTCCGGTACCCGGAGCGGACTGGAACGGGAAGGCCGCCGTCGCGTGAGTACAAGCCAACAGCCAGATCCGAAGGACCGCCCAGCGCGGCTCACCGTCGGCGTCGTCGGCGCCGGCCGCGTGGGCCCCGCGCTGGCCGCGTCCCTCCAGCTCGCAGGGCACCGGCCGGTGGCCGTCTCCGGGGTCTCCGACGCCTCCCGGCGACGGGCCGCGCAACTCCTCCCCGACGTGCCCCTCGTGACCCCCGCCGACGTCCTCGGGCGCGCCGACCTGGTCCTGCTGACCGTCCCCGACGACGCCCTGCCCGGCCTGGTCACCGGCCTCGCCGAGACCGGCGCCGTCCGGCCGGGCCAGCTGCTCGTGCACACCTCCGGGCGGTACGGCACCCAGGTGCTCGACCCCGCCCTGCGCGCGGGCGCGCTGCCGCTGGCCCTGCACCCGGCGATGACCTTCACCGGCACCCCCGTGGACGTCCAGCGCCTGGCCGGCTGCTCGTTCGGCGTCACCGCCCCCGACGAACTGCGCCTCGCCGCCGAGGCCCTCGTCATCGAGATGGGCGGCGAACCGGAGTGGATCGCCGAGGACATGCGCCCGCTCTACCACGCGGCCCTCGCCCTCGGCGCCAACCACCTGGTGACCCTGGTCGCCCAGTCCATGGAGCTGCTGCGCGCGGCCGGCGTCGAGTCCCCCGACCGGATGCTCGGCCCGCTGCTCGGCGCCGCCCTGGACAACGCCCTGCGCTCCGGCGACGCCGCCCTGACCGGCCCCGTCGCGCGCGGGGACGCGGGCACCGTCGCCGCGCACGTCACCGAGCTGCGCAGGCACGCCCCGCAGGCCGTCGCCGGCTACCTGGCGATGGCGCGCGCGACCGCCGACCGCGCGCTCGCGCACGGGCTGCTCAAGCCGGAACTCGCCGAAGACCTGCTCGGAGTGCTCGCCGACAGCACCAAGGGAGACGCGGGATGACCATCACCCTGCTGCGCACCGCCGCCGAACTGTCCGCACGCGCGCGTACCGGCCGCCGTGCCGTCGTGATGACCATGGGCGCCCTGCACGAGGGCCACGCCACCCTGATCCGCTCCGCGCGGGAGATCGCCGGACCGGACGGCGAGGTCGTGACGACGGTCTTCGTGAACCCGCTGCAGTTCGGCGCGGGCGAGGACCTCGACCGCTACCCGCGCACCCTCGAGGCCGACCTCAAAATCGCCGAGGAGGCGGGCGCGGACGCCGTGTTCGCGCCCTCCGTGGACGAGGTCTACCCGGGCGGCGAACCCCAGGTCCGCATCAGCGCGGGCCCCATGGGGGAACGCCTGGAGGGCTCCGCGCGCCCCGGTCACTTCGACGGCATGCTCACCGTCGTCGCCAAGCTGCTCCACCTCACCCGCCCCGACGTGGCCCTCTTCGGCCAGAAGGACGCCCAGCAGCTGGCCCTGATCCGCCGCATGGTGCGCGACCTGAACTTCGGCATCGAGATCGTCGGCGTGCCCACCGTGCGCGAGGAGGACGGTCTGGCCCTGTCCAGCCGCAACCGCTATCTCTCGCCCGCCGACCGGCGCACGGCGCTCGCGCTGTCCCACGCCCTGTTCGCCGGCCAGGACCGGCACGCGGCCCAGGAGGCGCTGCGCGCGCGTGCCCGCGAGGTGCCCGCCACGCACGCGCGTGCCGAGGCGCTCAGCGCCCTCGGGGAGTCCCGCGCCGCCGCCGACGCGCACGCCGTCGCCAAGGCGGCCCCCGGCGGCCCGGCCGCCGTCCGCGCCGCCGCCCGCCTGGTCCTGGACGAGGCCGCCCGCATGAACCCCCCGCTGGTCCTCGACTACCTCGCCCTCGTCGACCCGTCCGACTTCACCGAGATCGGCGAGGACTTCACCGGCGACGCCGTCCTCGCGGTCGCCGCCCGGGTCGGCACGACCCGGCTGATCGACAACATCCCCCTGACCTTCGGAACCCTCGGAGCCGCCTCGTGACCAGCACAGGCATACGACTGCACGCCCCCGCGCCCGGATGGTCCATCGACGCGGACGTGGTCGTGGTCGGCTCCGGCGTCGCCGGTCTGACCGCGGCCCTGCGCTGCGAGGCCGCGGGGCTGACGACGGTCGTCGTCACCAAGGCGCGCCTCGACGACGGCTCCACCCGCTGGGCGCAGGGCGGCATCGCCGCGGCCCTCGGCGAGGGCGACACCCCCGAGCAGCACCTGGCCGACACCCTGGTCGCGGGCGCCGGTCTGTGCGACGAGGGCGCGGTGCGGATCCTCGTCACCGAGGGCCCCGACGCCGTACGCCGGCTCATCGAGACGGGCGCCCACTTCGACGAGTCGGAGGAGGGCGGCCTGGAGCTCACCCGCGAGGGGGGCCACCACCGGCGCCGCATCGCGCACGCGGGCGGGGACGCGACCGGCGCGGAGATCTCGCGCGCGCTGGTGGAAGCGGTGCGCGCGCGGGGAGTGCGCACCATCGAGAACGCGCTGGTGCTGGACCTCCTCACGGACGCCGACGGCCGTACCGCGGGCGTCACCCTGCACGTCATGGGCGAGGGCCAGCACGACGGCGTGGGCGCCGTGCACGCCCCCGCGGTCGTGCTCGCGACCGGCGGGATGGGCCAGGTCTTCTCCGCCACCACCAACCCGTCGGTGTCCACCGGCGACGGCGTGGCGCTCGCCCTGCGCGCGGGCGCGCAGGTCTCCGACCTGGAGTTCGTGCAGTTCCACCCCACCGTGCTGTTCCTCGGTGCGGACGCCGAGGGCCAGCAGCCGCTGGTCTCCGAGGCCGTGCGCGGCGAGGGTGCCCACCTGGTGGACGCCGACGGCGTGCGCTTCATGGTCGGCCAGCACGAACTGGCCGAGCTGGCGCCCCGGGACATCGTCGCCAAGGGCATCATGCGCCGCATGCAGGAGCAGGACGCCGAGCACATGTTCCTCGACGCCCGGCACTTCGGCGCCGACATGTGGGAGCACCGCTTCCCGACGATCCTCGCCGCCTGCCGCGCCCACGGCATCGACCCGGTGCACGAGCCCATTCCGATCGCCCCGGCCGCGCACTACGCCTCCGGCGGCGTGCGCACCGACTCCCACGGTCGCACGACCGTCCCGGGCCTGTACGCGTGCGGCGAGGTCGCGTGCACCGGCGTGCACGGCGCGAACCGGCTCGCGTCCAACTCCCTCCTGGAGGGCCTGGTCTACGCCGAGCGCATCGCCGCCGACATCGCCGCGAGCCACGCGGAGAACGGCCTCCACGCGCGCGTGCCGCACCCGGTGCCGTACCCGGAGGTGCCCGCGCACCCGCTGCTCGCGCCCGAGGACCGGTTCGCCATCCAGCGGATCATGACGGAGGGCGCGGGCGTCCTGCGCTCGGCCGACTCCCTCGCGCGGGCCGCCGAGCAGCTCCAGCGGCTGCACGCCGACGCGCGCGAGGCCCTCGACGAGAACGGCAAGACCGCGGAGCCCGGCGTCGACACCTGGGAGGCCACCAACCTCCTGTGCGTGGCCCGCGTCCTGGTCGCCGCCGCCGAACTGCGCGAGGAGACGCGCGGCTGCCACTGGCGCGAGGACCGTCCCGAGCGCGACGACACCGACTGGCGCCGCCACATCGTCGTACGGCTGAATCCGGACCGCACACTCGCCGTGCACCCCACCGATACCGCAGACTTCCCCCCGACCCGGCAGCCCCAGGAGCAGTGACAGACGTGAGCACCCCCGACCTCCCCCTCGTCCAGGACGACGGCTGCGGCGACGGCTGCGCCTGCGGGGCGGACACCGACGAGACGTATCTGGAGTGCGGGCTCGACCCCGCGCTCGCCGCGCTCCTGACCGAGGCGGGGCTCGACCCCGTGGAGGTCGAGGACATCGCGAACGTCGCCATCCAGGAGGACCTCGCCCACGGGGTGGACGTGACGACGGTCGCGACCATCCCCGAGGAGGCCGTCGCCACCGCCGACTTCACCGCGCGCGAGGCGGGCGTCGTGGCCGGTCTGCGGGTCGCCGAGGCGGTGCTCTCCGTGGTCTGCACCGACGAGTTCGAGGTCGAGCGCCATGTCGAGGACGGCGACCGGGTGGAGGCCGGGCAGAAGCTGCTGTCGGTCACCACGCGTACGCGCGACCTGCTCACCGCCGAGCGCAGCGCGCTGAACCTGCTGTGCCGGCTCTCCGGCATCGCGACGGCCACGCGCGCGTGGGCGGACGTGCTGGAGGGCACGAAGGCACGCGTGCGTGACACCCGGAAGACCACCCCGGGCCTGCGCTCGCTGGAGAAGTTCGCGGTCCGCTGCGGCGGGGGCGTGAACCACCGGATGTCGCTGTCGGACGCGGCGCTCGTGAAGGACAACCACGTGGTCGCCGCGGGCGGTGTCGCGCAGGCCTTCGAGGCCGTACGGGAGGCCTTCCCCGAGGTGCCGATCGAGGTCGAGGTGGACACCCTGCACCAGCTGCGCGAGGTGGTGGACGCCGGCGCGGACCTGATCCTGCTGGACAACTTCACCCCCGGCGAGTGCGAGGAGGCGGTGGCGCTCGTGCACGGGAGGGCCGCGCTGGAGGCCTCCGGGCGCCTCACCCTGGAGAACGCCAAGGTGTACGCGGACACGGGCGTCGACTACCTGGCCGTAGGAGCCCTGACGCACTCCTCGCCGATCCTGGACATCGGGCTGGACCTGCGAGCGGCGGAGTAGGAGCGGGATCCGGCCATGCTGCTGACGATCGACGTAGGCAACACCCATACCGTCCTGGGCCTCTTCGACGGCGAGGACATCGTCGAGCACTGGCGCATCTCCACGGACGCCCGCCGCACGGCGGACGAACTGGCGGTGCTGCTGCAGGGGCTCATGGGGATGCACCCCCTCCTCGGTGACGAGCTGGGCGACGGGATCGACGGGATCGCGATCTGCGCGACCGTGCCGTCCGTGCTGCACGAGCTGCGGGAGGTGACGCGCCGGTACTACGGCGATGTGCCGGCGGTGCTGGTGGAGCCCGGGGTGAAGACGGGCGTGCCGATCCTCACGGACAACCCCAAGGAGGTCGGCGCGGACCGCATCATCAACGCTGTCGCGGCGGTCGAGCTGTACGGCGGCCCGGCGATCGTCGTGGACTTCGGCACGGCGACGACCTTCGACGCGGTCAGCGCGCGCGGGGAGTACGTCGGTGGCGTGATCGCGCCGGGCATCGAGATCTCGGTCGAGGCGCTCGGGGTCAAGGGCGCGCAGCTGCGGAAGATCGAGGTGGCCCGGCCGCGCAGCGTGATCGGGAAGAACACGGTCGAGGCGATGCAGTCCGGGATCGTCTACGGCTTCGCCGGGCAGGTGGACGGTGTGGTGAGCCGGATGGCGCGGGAGCTGGCGGACGACCCGGACGACGTCACGGTGATCGCTACGGGCGGCCTCGCGCCGATGGTCCTGGGCGAGTCGTCGGTCATCGACGAGCACGAGCCCTGGCTGACGCTGGTGGGCCTGCGCCTGGTGTACGAGCGGAACGTGTCCCGCATGTGACGCGCCCGCGAGCCGCGAGCCGAGGCCCGGGAGCCGAGGCCCGGGAGCCGTGAGCCGGGAGCCGAGGCCGGGAGCCGAGGCCGGGAGCCGAGGCCGGGAGCCCGGGAGCCGAGGCCCGTGAGCCGGGAGCCCGTTCGGGATGCTCGCGGGCGGCTCAACCGGGTGTCTCCTTCGCGCCACGCCCTGCCCCTATGTCGGTTTTGTCTGATTAGCTCGTATCGTCGGCGCATGCCCACGCCATACGGATCCCGCGGCGGCATGGCGTTCGGCGTGGAGGAGCTGCGTGTGCTCCGCCGCGCGCTCGCCCTCGCCCTGAACCCCGACCCCGCCTCGGCCGAGGACGTCCAGGAGTGCCTCCGTCTCGCCGAATCGCTGGACGAAGCGGTGCGCGAGGGCGCCCGGCTGCGCGCCTTCCTGCTGGCCGACCTCGCCCGGTACCGCGCCGCCCTCCCCGGCACCGCCGCCGGCTACCTCGCCCTCCTGGAGGAGGGGCTGGGTGCCGGGTACCGGCCGGAGGCCGACGATCTCGCCGCTCTGCGCGCCCTGCGCGGCAGCCCGGTCGCCGCCACCCTGCTGAGCCGCTGCCAGGTGCTGGCCGAACAGGACGTGAGGGCCCGTCTCGCGCGCGGCACGGACCGGCGGGCCGTGACGGTCGCCCCGGTCGTCCCGGCGTCCCGTACCCGCCTCCTGGCCCTTCCTGGGGGCCTATCGGCGCAATCTCCGGCCGACGCGGAGCGGGACCCCGCCCAGAAGCCCGCGAAGAAGCCCGCCACGCGGCCCGCCGAGAAGCCGGGCACTCCCGAGCCCGCGGCCCCGCAGCCGCCCCGCCGTCCGATCCCGACCCCTGGCGAGGTCTTCCCCCGCCGCAAGCCGGCCCCTCCGGCCGAGCACCCGCCCCAGCAGCTGGCAGCGGGCTGAGCGCCACCGCGCGCCCCTCTTCCGGCCCCGCCCCCCGTCCCCGCCCACCCCGTCGCTACCCTGATTCCATGGACTACGTCTCCGCGCTCCTGCCCCCGGTCGTCATGGCCGTGTTCTTCATCGGTGTGATCAGGGTGATCGTGAAGACCCAGGGCGGGGCCAACAAGGCCAAGGAGGACGCCGTCGTGGACGCCGCCCTCGCACGGGCCGAAGGGGCCCGGCAGGCCTCCGCGCGCGGCGACGGCTGACCTGGTCTCGCTGTTCCGGCGTACGACTCTCGCTTTCCGAGTCGTACGCCCTTTTTGTTCGTTTTTGTTGCTGAAAGCGCACGTCCGCCACGCCAATCCCGTCATCTCCCACTATTGTGCTGAGCTGTGCCTCGCCCATTGGGAGAACTCGAAGACGCGGTCATGACGCGGGTGTGGAAGTGGAACCGCCCGGTGACCGTTCGGGAAGTCCTCGAAGATCTTCAGCAGGAACGGTCCATCGCGTACACGACGGTCATGACCGTTTTGGACAATCTCCATCAGAAGGGCTGGGTCCGGCGGGAAGCCGAAGGCCGGGCCTATAGGTATGAGGCCGTGTCGACTCGGGCCGCTTACTCCGCCGCCCTGATGAACGACGCTTGGTCGCAGAGCGACAACCCCGCCGCCGCCCTCGTCGCCTTCTTCGGCATGATGAGCGAGGAACAGCGAACAGCCCTCCGGGACGCGGTGCGCATCGTTCAAGGGCCGGAAGAAGCCGCGCAAGGCGATAGCGGTTCGGATACGGCCGCCGAGAACCCCGGCTCGGCGCCGGAGGCCGACGAGCGATAGCGTCCGCTCATGTCCGCACAGAGCTCCCCGGCAGAGAGCCCCGAAGTCACCGCAAAAGCCCTCACCGTCCGACGGGCCCGCACCAGCGATGTCCCGGCGGTGCGCCGCCTCCTTGACGCGTACGTCCGCGGCGGCATCCTGCTCGACAAAGCCACGGTGACGCTTTACGAGGACATCCAGGAGTTCTGGGTCGCGGAACGTGACGACAACGCGGAGGTCGTCGGCTGCGGCGCCCTGCACGTGATGTGGGAAGACCTCGCGGAAGTCCGCACTCTCGCCGTGAAGCCGGGACTGAAGGGCGCGGGCGTCGGCCACCACTTGTTGGAGAAGTTGCTGCAGACCGCGCGTTGGCTCGGTGTTCGCCGGGTATTCTGCCTGACCTTCGAAGTGGACTTCTTCGCCAAGCACGGCTTCGTCGAGATCGGTGAGACACCCGTGGACACCGACGTCTACGCCGAGCTGATGCGTTCCTATGACGAGGGCGTCGCGGAGTTCCTCGGTCTCGAACGAGTGAAACCGAACACCCTGGGCAACAGCCGGATGCTTCTGCATCTGTGATCGCCGGCCAATCGGACCGCCCCAGTGCCCTATGTCCGAAACGCGCACGTTTCCGGGCGGGGAGAGGGCTGTGGGTCTCTCCCAGGGGTTTGTGTTTTTCCAGCAAAAGCGGTTTGCTTTCCGACGTACTGCAGTACTGCATATAACAGGGGGACGGCGAAACGGCGGGACGCCGCAGACCCCAGCCCTCACGTTATCGATGAAAGGAAATCCGGTGGCACAGAAGGTTCAGGTCCTTCTTGTCGACGACCTCGACGGCGGCGAGGCGGACGAGACCGTGACGTTCGCGCTGGACGGCAAGACGTACGAGATCGATCTCACGACCGCCAATGCGGACAAGCTCCGTGGCCTTCTCGAGCCTTACGTGAAGGGTGGTCGTCGTACCGGAGGCCGTGCTTCGGGTGGGCGTGGAAAGGCGCGTGCCGCTTCCGGCGGCAGCCAGGACACCGCCCAGATCCGCGCGTGGGCGAAGGAGAACGGTTACGAGGTCAACGACCGCGGCCGTGTTCCCGCGTCCATTCGTGAGGCCTACGAGAAGGCCAACGGCTGAGCGCTCACGCGGCGCAGTCGCAGTCGGTGGCAGTGCGTGGCCACCGTGTTCACGAGTCGTACGAGATCGGGGGCGCCCCCACCGCCCCCCAAGGCCGACAGCGTCGGCAGCGAGGCCTCGACCTCGCACCCCGGCTCGGGGGGCCGCAGCCATACGGCGGCCCCCTGCGGCATGCCGGCGCGGCCCGGGGTGAGCGGCGGCCGCCCGCCTGCCGCTCCGAGTCCCGCCCAGGGCGGATCGGGCGCGTCCAGGACGCCGCCCTCGCCGGTCGCCGTGAGATCGAGGGCCAGCTCGCCCCACTCCAGCCAGGCCAGCAGCCCCGGCAGCTCCTCCGCGCTGCCCGCGGCCACCAGCAGCAGCAGCCGCTCGCCCCGGACGGCCACCGGAGTCGCCGGCGCCAGATGGCGCAGGGCCGCCCGGCCCGCCTCGGCCGGCACGTCCAGGACGTCGAAGCGCAGGCCCAGCCGCAGTCCCGGCGGATTCCCGGGCACCGTTGCCCACCCCAGTTCGTTCTCGTACCACCGGCGGACCTGATCGCTCGGATCACCCGGATCCAGCGGCCGCCGGGGGAGCGGGACCCCGGAGACCGGGGGGAGGGTGCCAACCATGCCAAGTGCAACCACCGAAAAGGCTCGCGGGTTACGCTGGGTGTTCTCGCGAATGCGCAGAGTGTCGACGGAGGGGGCGTGCGGGGGTGCGGGGAGGCGCGAGGTTGTTCGCCCGTAGCGGAGCCGACAGGGGTGCGCGGCATGGACTGTCGGTGACAGCGGGTAAGACATCCCTAGTGGGAGGGGGCGACACGCAGGGCAGGGCGTCTCACGTTCGCCATCGGCGTACTGGCGAAGCGGGTAACTGCCTGGCCTGCGGGAACATCGTCTCGCACCATCGGGTTGGAGCAGATGTCGGCGTTCGGGGTCAGGAGGCCATCGACGGTGTCGGCAGTTGGAATGAGCGGTCCCCGCTTGCGGGACTAAGCTGCGGAAGGACAGGGAGGGGAAGTTCCCCCCACTGCCTGACCGCTCTGAGGAGCGATTAACGATGTTCGAGAGGTTCACCGACCGCGCGCGGCGGGTTGTCGTCCTGGCTCAGGAAGAAGCCCGGATGCTCAACCACAACTACATCGGCACCGAGCACATCCTCCTGGGCCTGATCCACGAGGGTGAGGGTGTCGCCGCCAAGGCCCTTGAGAGCCTCGGGATTTCGCTCGAGGCGGTCCGCCAGCAGGTGGAGGAGATCATCGGCCAGGGCCAGCAGGCCCCGTCCGGGCACATCCCCTTCACCCCCCGTGCCAAGAAGGTCCTGGAGCTGTCGCTCCGCGAGGCCCTTCAGCTGGGCCACAACTACATCGGCACGGAGCACATCCTGCTCGGCCTGATCCGTGAGGGCGAGGGCGTCGCGGCCCAGGTCCTGGTCAAGCTGGGCGCAGATCTGAACCGGGTGCGGCAGCAGGTGATCCAGCTGCTCTCCGGTTACCAGGGCAAGGAGACCGCCACCGCCGGCGGGCCTGCCGAGGGCACCCCCTCGACGTCCCTGGTCCTCGACCAGTTCGGCCGGAACCTCACCCAGGCCGCTCGTGAGTCCAAGCTCGACCCGGTCATCGGGCGCGAGAAGGAGATCGAGCGGGTCATGCAGGTGCTGTCCCGCCGTACCAAGAACAACCCGGTGCTGATCGGTGAGCCCGGCGTCGGCAAGACCGCCGTCGTCGAGGGCCTCGCCCAGGCCATCGTCAAGGGCGAGGTGCCCGAGACCCTCAAGGACAAGCACCTCTACACCCTCGACCTCGGCGCGCTGGTCGCCGGCTCCCGCTACCGCGGTGACTTCGAGGAGCGCCTGAAGAAGGTGCTCAAGGAGATCCGCACCCGCGGCGACATCATCCTGTTCATCGACGAGCTCCACACGCTGGTCGGTGCGGGTGCCGCCGAGGGCGCCATCGACGCGGCCTCCATCCTGAAGCCGATGCTGGCCCGCGGTGAGCTGCAGACCATCGGTGCCACCACCCTGGACGAGTACCGCAAGCACCTGGAGAAGGACGCCGCGCTGGAGCGCCGCTTCCAGCCCATCCAGGTCGCCGAGCCGTCCCTGCCGCACACGATCGAGATCCTCAAGGGTCTGCGCGACCGGTACGAGGCGCACCACCGCGTCTCCATCACCGACGAGGCGCTGGTCCAGGCCGCCACCCTGGCCGACCGGTACATCTCGGACCGCTTCCTGCCGGACAAGGCGATCGACCTGATCGACGAGGCCGGCTCCCGGATGCGCATCCGCCGGATGACCGCGCCGCCGGACCTGCGCGAGTTCGACGAGAAGATCGCCGGTGTCCGCCGGGACAAGGAGTCCGCGATCGACTCGCAGGACTTCGAGAAGGCCGCCTCCCTCCGCGACAAGGAGAAGCAGCTCCTGGCCGCCAAGGCCAAGCGGGAGAAGGAGTGGAAGGCCGGCGACATGGACGTCGTCGCGGAGGTCGACGGCGAGCTGATCGCCGAGGTCCTCGCGACCGCCACCGGCATCCCGGTCTTCAAGCTGACCGAGGAGGAGTCCTCGCGTCTGCTGCGCATGGAGGACGAACTCCACAAGCGGGTCATCGGCCAGAAGGACGCCGTCAAGGCGCTCTCGAAGGCGATCCGTCGTACGCGTGCCGGTCTGAAGGACCCCAAGCGTCCCGGTGGTTCGTTCATCTTCGCCGGTCCGTCCGGTGTCGGTAAGACCGAGCTGTCCAAGGCGCTCGCCGAGTTCCTCTTCGGCGACGAGGACGCGCTGATCTCCCTCGACATGTCGGAGTTCAGCGAGAAGCACACGGTCTCCCGGCTCTTCGGTTCGCCCCCCGGCTACGTGGGCTACGAAGAGGGTGGCCAGCTGACCGAGAAGGTCCGCCGCAAGCCGTTCTCCGTGGTCCTCTTCGACGAGGTCGAGAAGGCCCACCCGGACATCTTCAACTCGCTGCTGCAGATCCTGGAGGACGGTCGGCTGACCGACTCCCAGGGCCGGGTCGTGGACTTCAAGAACACGGTCATCATCATGACGACCAACCTCGGCACCCGGGACATCTCCAAGGGCTTCAACCTGGGCTTCGCGGCCCAGGGCGACACGAAGTCCAACTACGAGCGCATGAAGAACAAGGTCTCGGACGAGCTCAAGCAGCACTTCCGGCCCGAGTTCCTCAACCGCGTCGACGACGTGGTCGTCTTCCCGCAGCTGACCCAGGAGGACATCCTCGCGATCGTCGACCTGATGATCGGCAAGGTGGACGAGCGCCTGAAGGACCGGGACATGGGCATCGAGCTCTCCCAGTCCGCCAAGGAGCTGCTGTCCAAGAAGGGTTACGACCCGGTGCTGGGTGCGCGTCCGCTGCGTCGCACCATCCAGCGCGAGATCGAGGACTCGCTCTCGGAGAAGATCCTCTTCGGCGAGCTGCGTCCCGGTCACATCGTGGTCGTGGACACCGAGGGCGAGGGTGACTCCGCCACCTTCACCTTCCGCGGTGAGGAGAAGTCGGCGCTGCCCGACGTCCCGCCGATCGAGCAGGCGGCCGGCGGTGCCGGACCGAACCTGAGCAAGGAGGCGTAAGCCTCGGCGGAAAGGGGCCGGTGCTCTCCAGCACCGGCCCCTTTCGCATGCCTGCCCATCCGCCTCAGGGGGTGCGAGCCCCGAGAACTACGAGAGCTGGCCGTCGTAGTCCGGCAGCTTGTACGTCTTCTCCGCGTGGCCGCCCGACAGGTCGGTCGCGCTGTTGCCGATGTTGGCGATGATCGTGTAGCCCTTGTTCTCGATGTCGACGCGCTGGGCCGTCTTGTAGTCGCCGACGTTCTTGAACAGGTCGAAGAAGCCGCGGACGTAGAGCCCGGCGACCTTGTAGCCGCGGTACTTGAGGTTGAAGTCCGTGACCGAGTAGATGATGCCCGGACGGGCGGTCACGAAGAACAGGGCGACGCCGTGCTCCTGGGCGTACTTGGCGACCTCCATGACCGGCTGGTTGGCCGGCTGGGGGTAGCTGAAGCCGAAGTCGGTCTCCAGCGTGGTGTTGTCGATGTCGAACACGATCGCCTGCTTCTCGCCGGGCTTGGTGTTCGCGATCCGCTGCTTCAGCTGGGGCAGTGCCTGGTCCATGACGAGCCGGCAGTCCTGCTGCCAGGTGTCGTAGTCGACGTCCGCCGTGGCGGCGGCCGTCGCGACGGTCGTCGTGGCGGAGGTCGGCGCGGCCTGGGCGGGGCCGGTGACGGCGACGAGAGCGGCGGCTGCGGCGGCGGTCGTGCCGATGCGGAGCGCCCAGGGGCGGCGGGTGGTCATGTGTGTGGGGGTCCCTTCGCGAACGGCCAGCATGTCGTGTGCATGTTCGTCGAGCTGGGTGGCGCGAGGGAAACCGTAGGGTTACTGAACGGTAGGTGACTAGAGGTGTGCGTCACACGACGCGGCGGATTCTCTCGAAGGTGCGGTTCGCCGGCAGCGGGGCGAGGACGTCCTCGGGGATCTCGGTGACGTCCGGGGCGTGCACGACGGTGACCGAGCGCAGGCCGGGGAACAGGGAGGGGACGGTCGAGAAGTCCTCGGTGCCCTGGACGTTGTTGAGCCGCAGATGGGTCACCTCGGGCAGGGGCGGGCCCGCCCAGCCGCCGTTGTGCTGCCAGTCGATGTGCAGATGCCGCAACTCCGGGAGCCGGGCCACCTCTTCACGGTCGGCGGACGACAGCTCGGTGGTCAGCCGGGCGAGGCTCAGCCGCTTCAGCGAGGGGAAGCGGTGCAGGCCGCGCAGGCCGGTCCGCTCCAGCGCGTGCTTGGTGAAGCGCAGATAGCGCAGGCCCAGGTCCCGGGGCAGGGCCTCGTCGAGGGAGTCGCCGTCCAGGAGGATGCCGAGGTCGAGCTGGTCCAGGGTCGGCGAGCCGGAGAGGGCGGAGAGGTCAAGGCCGCCGGGCAGCAGGTCCAGGGAGAGCCAGATCAGCGGAAGGGGGGCCACCGCGGCCAGGCTCTCCAGACGCGGGCACCTGTTCACGTCCAGATAGCTCAAGCGGCGCAGCTCCGACAGACAGCCCAGATCCCGCAGTTCGTCGTTGTCGCGCAGGACCAGCTCGGTCGTGGTGGCGGGGTCGAGGCCGGCGCCGATCTCGTCCGGGGCGACCGGGCCGGACAGCTGCACGGAACGCCTGCCGCCCAGCCCGCGCAGAAAACGCAGCTCGTCGGCCGAGCGGGCGCTGAAGAACAGCCCCTCCTCGGGCAGATGGGCGACGATCTCCTCGCCGTATTGCCGGGTGGGGAACCGGGACCAGGTCCAGGAGAGCTGGGCGCGCACGTCGAGGCCCGGATGGTTCCGGTACCGGGCCAGCACCGGCAGCGCCGCCTCCGTCCCGATGAGGGACGCGGTGACCACGACCGCCCGCGCCTGCTCCTCGCTGAGCCCTTCGGGGCCGGGCAGCAGCTCCAGGGCGAGCGGGCCGACCGAGGCCAGGGCGCGGGCCTCCTCCGTGGTCCGGGGTGGGATGAGCGAGGCCGCGTTCCGCTCGACCTCCTCCCGGACCCGTGGATCCAGCTCCGTCGCGTGCTCCAGCGAGGCCAGCGCGAGCAGCCGTACGCGCGCGCTCACCGCGCCCTCGGCCCGCTCCGCCGCCGCGCTCAAGTCCCTTAGCAGATCCGCCCGTTCCCGTGGCCGGGCGTGTGCCACCGCCAGTCGGACCACGTCCGCCCACTGCTCGTCCGCCGCCCCGCGCACCAGCAGTCCGAAGTCGCCGTCCTCCACGGCGGCCTTGGCGCCCAGGTAGTCCTGGAAGGTGCGGTGCACGAACTCCACGGTCCCGGCGGCCGGTTCGCGCAGCAGCCCGCTGCGGACCAGCAGATACCGCAGGATCTGCGCGGCGTCGCCCTGGTCCGCAGCGACCGGCAGCGACGGCAGCACGTCGGCGATGATCCGCTCGGCGCGGTCGCGGTCCAGCTCGGACTGGTTGTTGCGGATCAGCCAGTACGCCAGCCGCTGCAGGAGCTGGATCTGCGGCAGCTCCGTCAGGAACACGCCGCCGGGGACGTGCATGTCCCGTTCCTCGTCCCGCCGCGCGAGCAGCATCGACAGGGCCGCGTCGTACAACTCCTTGCGCCCGTGCGGGAGATAGCCGCGCCGGTCCCGGTGCAGGGCGCACAGCAGGCCGCACATCAGGGGGTTGGTGGCGAGCCGCCCGAGGTCCGGCTTGGTGCGTACGGCGTCCAGCAGGGAGCGCCGGTAGCCGTCCAGGCGCTCCGGGTCGGGCGCGTCGATCCCGGCCGCGGTGTGCCAGCGCTCGACGAACGCGGCCACGTCGTCCTGGCTCATCGGGGTGAGGGCCAGCTCCGTGAAGCCGTCGGCGGCGAGCCAGTCCTCGCGTACGGCGGAGGGGCGGGAGGTGACCAGCCACTGGTTGCCGGGGTAGACGTCGAGCAGCTCGCGCAGCCAGCGTCGGGTGCGCTCCCGCTCCCGTTCGGGGATCTCGTCGATGCCGTCGACCAGCAGCAGCCCGCGCCCGGCGGTCAGCACGCGGTCGGTCCAGCCGTCCGGTTGGCCGGCGTGGAAGGGGACGTGGACGGCGGACAGGAAGGCGTCCGGAGCCGGCAGGCCGCGGCGGACCAGGGTGCGCAGCGGCAGCACGAAGGGGATCCGGTCGCCGCGCTCGCCGCGGGCGGCGGTGACCGCCAGCCACTGCACCAGCGTGGTCTTGCCGGACCCGGCGACCCCGCGCAGCAGGACCCGGTCGTGCGCGGCGATGGCCTGCTCGGCGGGGAGCGCGCCGACGGCGGAGGCGAAGCGCGGCCCCCCGGGGCCGCTCGCGCGGTCGTCCTCGGCGGGGCCGAGGGCCTGGAGGCTGAGGTAGGCGGCGTCCAGGGGCCAGCGGTCGGGGGAGTCGGCCAAGTCGATGCCGTAGATCGTGAGTTTGCCGTGCCTGGTGGCGACGTAGGGCAGATAGCGCCGCTCGAAGGCGGTGTCGGTGCCGCCGGTGGGCGGGGTGCGGGCGATCAGCTCGTCGACCTTGGCGACGAGTTCGCGCTGGCGCCGGGACTGTTCGACGAGGGTGCGGGCGACGAACGTGGAGCGCTGGGTGAAGAAGTGGACGATGTGCAGACAGGCCGTGGCCAGCAGCCGCTCGTAGAACTGGCCGGCGTCGTAGGAGAGCTCCCGGTCCGGATGGCCGCCCGCCTTCCTCAGGCTCGCGGCCAGGACCTCGTGCCCGAGGTCCACCGCCTGTACGTCGGTCAGGGTGAGGTCGCCCAGCGCGTACAGGGTGTCGGCGAGGGCGTGCACGACGGCCGGCTCCTCGTCGTCGCGCAGGGGCCGCTCGCCGCCCCGGAGGGCCTGCCGGACCAGCTCGGCGGAGAGTTTGTGCAGGTCGGAGCGGTCCAGGGCGCGCTTCTCGCCTCGGAAGGAGACGAACCCGGAGATCCGGACCGGCCGGTCGACGAGGGCCGCACCGGCGGACTCGGTGACGAAGAGCTTTCTGACCAGCGGGACGACCAGCGAGGAGGCCAGCCGGACACCCATGACCGTGGGTTCCATGTCGGCGCCCACTCCTCCCCCGTCGTCGCATGAACGCAGGTCAGCGTAGCGCCGGTCACATTCGGGCGTCCTTGGATCTTGAGTGCCGGTGACATGCCGCACAGGGCGTGCGTCACGTACTAGGAGGAATAGTGGAAAGGCCCTTCGGGATAAATCGGACTTTTGGTCCACACCTCTGGTCTCGACTCCACCAGAATGGGCGTATTCGTCCCAGATGGGGGCTCTGTCAATGAGGCTGGGGTTTTGGGATTAAGTACTAGTTTCGGTCGTAGATCACACGTTTGAGGGCTGATGGGCGATGGGGGTACCAAGGACTGGCCCGCCCGGCAGCCGCCTGAGCGCCGGGTGGTTCTTATGTCCCCGACACCCCGAGGTTCTGATGTCCCAGCGCGTCTCCGTCCGTTCTTCCCGTACGTCCCTGCTCCGCACCCGCGTCGCCGCAGTGGCCGCCGCCCTGGGGGCGACGGTCGTGCTGGGGGCCGGAGTCGCCTCGGCCGCAGAGCCCGCCGCCGCGAAGTCCGTCGCCACCGCCAAGACCGCCACGGCCGCCAAGGCCGCGAAGAAGGCCAAGGCCGTCTCCTGGGTCAAGCCGGTGAAGAAGTACACGAAGTCCGCGAGCTTCGCCGCCAACGGCGCCATGTGGCAGTCCACCCACAGCGGCCAGGACTTCGCCGTCGCCAGCGGCACCCAGGTCTACGCCGCGCACGGCGGCACGGTCGTCAAGGCCGGCTCCAACGGCGCCGGTGACGGCCCCGCCTACGGCAACGCCGTCGTGATCAAGCACGGCAACGGCACGTACTCCCAGTACGCCCACCTGTCGAAGATCCAGGTGAAGGTCGGTCAGATCGTCAAGACCGGCCAGAAGATCGCCCTGTCCGGCAACACCGGCAACTCCAGCGGCCCGCACCTGCACTTCGAGATCCGCACGACCGCCAACTACGGCTCGGCGATCGACCCGGTGTCCTTCCTGCGCGGCAAGGGCCTGTCGATCTAAGGCTCCTGTGGCTTCCGGGCGCCGCCGTGCGCCTGGGTGATCAGATCGATGGCGACCTCCAGGACAGCCGCGCGCTTCTCCTCGGGGTCGCCTTCGAGTTCCTTCAGCACGAACATCCCGGCGTGCATGGTGAACAGCGCGCTGATGCAGCGGACCTGGTCGACCATGTCCGCGCCGGGGTCGATGACGATCTCCCGCATGCCCATCATGCGGTCCTTGAACATCATGCCGATGCTGAGATCCCGTACCGTCGCCTGGTTCTCCTGCATGAAGCGGAACAGGGGCTCCGCCTCGGCGAGGGCCGCGGCGTAGCGCCGTACGATCTCCTGCTTCGTCTCCAGGGTGTGGGGCTGCTCCCGGCCCCAGGCGACCAGGTCCTCGATCGGCCTCGTCAGATCCTCGAAGAGGCTGACGATGATCTCTTCCTTGGTCTTGAAGTGGTAATAGAGCGCCGCTTTGGTGACTTCGAGACGCTCGGCGATCTCGCGCAGCGAGGTCTTCTCGTAGCCCTGCTCGGCGAAGAGCTCGAGCGCCACGTCCTGGATGCGCTGGCGGGTGTCCCCGCGGCGCCGCTGCCTGGTGCCGTCCATGCCGCCCATCCTCGTAGTCCCGCGCGCTTTCCAAAAACTTACTTGACGCCCGGCTAGTTACGCCTCTACTTTCCTGAAGTGTAGACAACTAGCCGGGCGGCAAGTAAGTAGCCGGGGGAGTGGGAGTCATGGCGCAGGCACAGGCGTTGGACGAGGTAGCGGAGAAACAGCCCAGGAGCGTGCGGGTCGTGCTCCTCGCGCTCATGATCACGATGATGCTGGCGATGCTCGACAACATGATCATCGGTACCGCGATGCCGACGATCGTGGGGGAGCTGGGCGGCCTCGAACACCTCTCCTGGGTGGTCACCGCCTACACCCTGGCCACCGCCGCCTCCACCCCGCTGTGGGGCAAGCTCGGCGACATGTACGGCCGCAAGGGCGTCTTCATGTCCTCGATCGTGCTCTTCCTGCTCGGCTCCGCCCTCAGCGGCATGGCCCAGGACATGGGCCAGCTCATCGGCTTCCGCGCGGTGCAGGGACTCGGCGCCGGCGGACTCATGGTCGGCGTGATGGCGATCATCGGCGACCTCATCCCGCCCCGGGAGCGCGGCAAGTACCAGGGCATGATGGCCGGCGTCATGGCGCTCGCGATGATCGGCGGCCCGCTGGTGGGCGGCACCATCACCGACCACTGGGGCTGGCGCTGGGCCTTCTACATCAACCTGCCGCTCGGCGTCGTCGCCCTCGCCGCGATCAGCGCCGTGCTGCACCTGCCGAGGAAGCGGTCCGAGGCCCGGATCGACTACCTCGGCGCCGGGCTGCTGACCGTCGGCATCACCGCGATCGTGCTGGTCACCACCTGGGGCGGCACGGAGTACGCCTGGACCTCCGCTCGGATCATGGAGCTGATCGGCATCGGCGTCGCCGCGCTGGTCGGGTTCGTGTTCTGGCAGACCAAGGCCGCCGAGCCGGTGCTGCCGCTGCACATCTTCCGCAGCCGCAACTTCACCCTGATGTCGGTCATCGGCTTCATGGTCGGCTTCGTGATGTTCGGCGCCACCCTCTTCCTGCCGCTGTACCAGCAGTCCGTGCAGGGCGCGTCCGCCACCAACTCCGGGCTGCTGCTCCTGCCGATGCTCGGCGCGATGCTGGTGACCTCGATGGTCGCGGGCCGGGTGACCACCAACTCCGGCCGCTACTACGTCTTCCCGGTCGCCGGCAGCGTCATGATGGTGATCGGCCTGTACCTGCTGTCCACCATGGACACCGGGACCTCGCGGCTGACCTCCGGGGTGTACATGGCGGTGGTCGGACTCGGCATGGGCTGTCTGATGCAGATCACCATGCTGGTCGCGCAGAACAGCGTGGAGATGAAGGACATGGGCGTCGCGTCCTCCTCCACCACCCTCTTCCGCACCCTCGGCTCCTCCTTCGGTGTCGCGATCATGGGCGCGCTGTTCAACAGCCGGGTCCAGGACGTCATGGCCGAGCGGGGCGGGGCGCTCGGTTCCAAGATGACCGAGCAGTCCGCGCAGCTGGACGCGGCGAGCCTGGCGAAGCTGCCGGAGCCGGTCCGCGAGGCCTACCAGCACGCGGTGTCCGCGGGCACCCACTCCGCCTTCCTCCTCGGCGCCGCGGTGACGGTGATCGCGCTGATCGCGGCGGTGTTCGTGAAGGAGGTCCCGCTGAAGGGGGCGGGGCCGAAGCCCGAGGACGGGGCCGGGGCGCCGAAGGCTCCGGTGGCGGAGACCGTCTGATCCGGGCGGTGTCGACGGCGGCCTGGTGAAGCGGGCCCTCGCGGGTGGCGCGCGTCGATGTCAGTGGCGCGTGTCACCATCGGCCGTATGGACAAGACCCGGCAGCTGCGGCTGGCCAAGGACGCGATGGACCGGGACTGGGCGGACCCCGGTCTCGAGCTCGCCGCCGTGGCCGCGTACGCCGGGTACTCCCGCTTCCATTTCGTACGGGCCTTCAAGGCGGCGTACGGCGAGACCCCCGGCCAGTACCTCACGCACCGCCGGATCGAGCGGGCGAAGGAGATGCTCCGGGGCGCCGACCTGTCCGTCACGGAGATCTGCCATCTGGTCGGCTTCAGCAGCCTCGGCACCTTCTCGGCCCGCTTCAGGTCACGGACCGGGCTCTCCCCGAGCGAGTACCGCAGGAGGTACGTCCGCGCCGGTGCCTCGCTCATCCCCGGCTGCTACGCCATGCTCTGGGCCGGCGGTTTCCCCCGGCCGAGCTCCGCAACATCGGAGAAGCGCCCCGAGTCCGCCCCTGCTTACGGTGACCGGGAAAGCAGCCCGCAGGACAGGAGAGCGGAACCATGATCAAGGGCCTGGGCATCACCACCGTGTGGACCTTCGACCAGCAGCGCACGAAGGCCTTCTTCACGGAGAAGCTCGACTTCGAGGTGCGCAGCGAGGTCGCGATGGGCGACATGCGCTGGGTGACCGTCGGCGCCAAGGACCAGCCGGACGTGGAACTGGCCCTGATGAGCCTGGACGGACCCGGCCTCGACCCCGAGTCCTCGCAGGCGCTCAAGACGCTGGTCGGCAAGGGCGTCATCGGCGCGGGCGCGTTCCGCACGGACGACTGCCGGGCGGACCACGCGACCTTTGCCGCCCGCGGGGTCGAGTTCATCCAGGAGCCGCAGGAACGGCCGTACGGCATCGAGGCGATCTTCCGCGACGACAACGGCAACTGGTACTCGCTGACGGAGCGGAGCGAGGAGCTGGACATGTCGAAGGACTTTTAGCCGGCGGACGGCGGGCCGTAGCAGTGCTGCCGAAGGAGCTCCGGACCCCTAGGGCAGCATCGGATAGCTGCCCGTGTTCGTCGGCGCGTGCTCCGGCAGCCACAGCACCGCCACCGCCCCCTCCGCCGGGACGCCCTCCGGCGCACCCGCGGGGCGGATGTTGCGGAAGGTCAGGCGGGCGCCCAGCACCCGCGCCTGGCCCGCCGCGATGGTCAGTCCCAGGCCGTGCCCCCGCCCGGCGCGGTCGCTGCTGCCGGTGCGGAAGCGGCTCGGGCCCTCCGCGAGGAGGGCCTCGGGGAAGCCGGGGCCGTGGTCGCGGACCCGGATGACGCGGCCCTCGACGGTGACCTCGATCGGCGGCTTGCCGTGCCGGGAGGCGTTGGCCAGCAGGTTGAACAGCACCCGCTCCAGGCGCCGGGGGTCGGTGGTGACCTCCGACTCGTGCACCACCCGCACCTCGACGTCCGGGTCCTTCGCCGCCACCCGCCGGGTGATGAACTCGCCCAGCATGATGTCCTGCAGTTCGGCCCGCTCCGAGGCGCTGTCCAGCCGGGCCACCTCCAGGACGTCCTCCACCAGCGTGCGCATCGCCTTCGCCCGGTCCAGGACCAGCTCGGTCGGCCGCCCCGGCGGCAGCAACTCGGCCGCGGTCAGCAGACCGGTGACCGGAGTGCGCAGCTCGTGCGCGATGTCGGCGGTGACCCGGCGCTCGGCCTCCAGCCGCTGCTGGAGCGCGTCCGCCATCGCGTCCACGGCCCGCGCCAGGTCGTCGGTCTCGTCCCGGACGACCCCGCCGATCGCGTCCCGCACCCGCACGTCCGTCTCGCCCTTGGCGACCTGCCCCGCCGCGACCGCCGCCTTGCGCAGCCGGCGCGACATCTGACCCCCGATCAGCACCCCGATCGCGCTACCGCCGAGGACGACCGCGATGGAGCCGATCACCAGGGCCTGGTCGAGGTCCTTGAGGATGTCGGTGCTGCGGTCGGTGAACCCGGTGTGCAGCGACAGCACATGCCCGTCCTGCACCGGCACGGCCGCCCAGATGTCGGGCCCGCCGCCGGGCGAGTCGGTGACGTACGTCGCCCGCCGCCCCTCCCGCACCTTCTCCCGCAGGGCCGCCGGCAGATCGGGGTCGTCGACCTTGACGTTGGGGAAGTTCGGCCGCGCGGACAGCTCGTAGTTGCGCTGCGCTATCTTGATCCGCTCGTCGGCGAGATCGCGGGCGTTGTCCAGCATCGAGACACGCGCCGCGTTGTGCACGACCAGGCTGAGCGCGACCGCCACCAGCGCGCCGACCAGCGCGATGGCCGCGCTGAGCTTCCACTTCAGCCCGGTACGTATGTCGGCCGCGCGGATGTCCGCGCGGCGCCAGGTGATCCCCCGCATGCCCGCCCCGTTCAGGCCTTGAGCTTGTAGCCGAAGCCGCGGACCGTCTCGATCCGGTCCTGGCCGATCTTGGTGCGCAGCCGCTGCACATGGACGTCGACGACCCGGGTGTCCCCGCCCCAGCCGTAGTCCCACACCCGCTCCAGCAGCTTGTCGCGGGAGAGCACGGTGCCCGGCGCCGACGAGAACTCCAGCAGCAGCCGCATCTCGGTGGGCGTGAGCGCCACCGGCATGCCGGCCCGGCGCACCTCCATGCCCTCGGTGTCGATCTCCAGTTCGCCGAAGGTCAGCACCCCGCCGGCCGCCGTCGCCCCCGGCTCCTCGCCCTGGGTGCCGCTCGCGTGCCCGAAGCGGCGCAGCACCGCCCGGATCCGGGCGACCAGCACGGCACCGTCGAACGGCTTGGTCACGTAGTCGTCGGCGCCCGCCTCCAGCCCCAGCACCACGTCGATGGAGTCGGCCCGCGCCGACAGCATGATCACCGGCACGGTCGACTCGTCGCGGATACGGCGGCACAGGCTGACGCCGTCGAGACCCGGGACCATGACGTCCAGCAGCGCGATGTCGGGCCGGTTCGCGCGGAACGCCTCCAGACCGGACAGTCCGTCGGGCATGGCGGTGACCGCGAAACCGTCCCGCTCCAGGGCGAGCTGGGTGGCCTCGCGGATGACGTCGTCGTCCTCGACGAACAGAACGTGGGTCTGGTCTGCCATCCCGGTGCTCTCAGTCCTCGTGTGGGGGGCGTGTGGTTGTCGTACAAGAGAGTGACGCAAAGCGAGTCGTACAAGATGATCGGGGCGGAGGGCCCGATCGGTTCACTCGGCCGGCACCGGAGAGGGCTCGTCGCCTGCGACCGTGCCGTAGTCGTTGTGCCAGAAGTACTCCTGGGCGAAGCGGCCCTCGCGCCAGCGGTACGTGATCACGTTCTGGCCGGACGGGCTCGACACCGGGTCGCCCTTCTCGTACACCTGCTTGCTCACCACCAGATCGCCCCGGTCGATCTGCGCGTAGACCGGCGGCTCCTCGGCCTTGAACACGTTCTCGTACGTGCCGTTCTGCTCGCGATACACATACGAGCCCACACCGACGCCGTCTCCGCAGGTCAGGACGTTGACCACGACGTCCTCGGAGGATCCGCCGGTGAGGTCGCCGAAGGAGGTGTCGATGGGGTAGTCGTCCGCGACGCACGGCTGGAGATCGCTCTTGACCTCCCGCGACACCCGAGGATCCGACTTGATCAGCCGGACCAGCTCGGCCTGCCCGGGACGGCCGGTCGACGCGGGCGCGGGGGACGCCGAGGGGACGACGGCGGCGCCCGCCGCCGACTCGTCGCGCGCCGGGCCCTCGTCGCGGGCGCCGGTGCCGCCGGTGGCGCAGGCGGACACGAAAAGGCCGAGGGCGGCGAACACGGCCGACGCCGTGATCACCGCCTGGGAAGTCCGTCGTGCCCCGGCCGCCCTTGTGGCCTCAGTGGCTAGGCCGCGCAACGCTCCCGCTCCTCACGCTCCAGCGCGCGTGCGTCCAGGTCGCGGCTCTCCAGCTCCTCGCGGAGCCGGGCGAGCGCCCGGTGCAGCGTGCTCTTGACCGTTCCGGCCGACATACCGAGGGCGGCGGCCGTCTCCTCCGTGGACATCTGCTCCCAGTGTCGCAGCACGACCACACTGCGCTGCTTGGGGGCGAGCACCTTCATGATGTCCATCAGCAGGGCACGGTCCGCGTGCTGCTCGGTGGAGTCGTCGACCGAGGCGTCCGGCAGCTGCTCGGTCGGGACCTCCTCCAGCTTGCGGGCCCGCCACCACTCGGTGCGCGTGTTGATCATGACCCGGCGCAGGTAGGCGTCCGCGAGCCGCTTGTCCTCTATCGTCTCCCAGCGGCCGTACGTCCGTACCAGCGCCGTCTGGAGGAGGTCCTGGGCGTCCACGGGGTCCGGGACCAGCCGGCGGGCACTGCGCAGCAGCGCCTCCTGCCGGGTGCGGACGTACTCCTCGAACTCGAGCACCTCGCCCTGCGCCATGTTGACCGCCTCCGATTCCCCGTGAACTTCCCTGCGTGCCACCCCGTCGGGCACGCAACAGAAGCTACGGAGGCGTTGTCACGGCGCTGTCCGAAGCAGCCTGCGGCTGGCAATCGGCTGTCCGTCGGTTGTGTAACGGAAGTAGGCCAGGGGTAAAGGAGGGCACCGGATCGCTCCGGTTCGGGGTGATTTGGCGGGCGGTCAGCCGGCGGGCAAGCGATACAGAGCGCCGGGCAACGGCTCCACCAGCCCGTCCGCGACGAGCCCGTCGAGCGCGCGGGCCCGCTGCACCGGTTCGTGCCATACGCGGTCCAGGTCCGCCTGCGGCACGGGCGCGTGGGCTTCGCGCAGCACGGCGAGCAGCTTGCCGCGGACCTGGCGATCGGTGCCGGCGTAGGTCTGGCCGCGGCGCGGCGGCCCCTCGTGCTCCGGCTTGCCCGCGAGCCGCCAGGCGCACTGCGCGGCGATCGGACAGCGGTGGCACGACTCGTTCTTCGCCGTGCACACCAGCGCGCCCAGCTCCATGGAGGCGGCGGCCCAGCGCGCGGCCGTCGGCACGTCCTCGGGCAGCAGCGCACGGGCGAGCCTGCGCTCGGCGGCGGTGGTGGCGTTCGGCGGGTACCGCACGCCGGTGACCGCGCGGGCGAAGACCCGGCGGACGTTGGTGTCGAGCACCGGGTGCCGCTGCCCATAGGCGAAGGAGGCCACCGCGGCCGCCGTGTACTCGCCGATCCCGGGCAGCGCGAGGAGCTGCGCGTGATCGGTCGGTACGTCTCCGCCGTGCCGTTCCGCTATCGCCACGGCGGCGCCGTGCAGCCGCAGCGCGCGGCGCGGATAGCCGAGCCGGCCCCAGGCGCGGACGGCCTCGCCGGGGGCCTCGGCGGCCAGGTCGGCGGGGCGGGGCCAGCGGGCCAGCCACTGCTCGTAGACGGGCAGGACCCGGTTCACCGGGGTCTGCTGGAGCATGAACTCGCTGACCATCACCCCCCACGGCCCGGCATCGGACCGCCGCCAGGGCAGGTCCCGGGCGTGCTCGTCGAACCAGTCGATGACGGGAGCGTGCAGCGACTCGCCCTTGGGCGAATCCGCGAGCTCCGGGTGAACGTGGGGCTTCGTGGGCGCAGTCATGGCCCTACCGATCCTGCCATGCGCGACGCCCCGGCGGGCGGCACCGCCACCCCGTGGGGTATGGCGGCGTCACTGTGCGGTGCCCCCAGCGGGGCGCGGCCGGACGAAGAACACGGGTGGGAGCGCCCGTTGGGACGGCGTGCCGGGATGATGATCCGGAAAAGTTGTGGCCCGGGCGGCGGGTGCGGCAAGGTAACGCGCCGATCTCTCGTACAGTTTGCGCCGTGGGATCTCTGCGCAATCCGGTCGGGCCGCTTCCCTCCTCCATCTACTGGCGACGGAGGGCCGTACTGCTGTCCGTACTCGCCCTGTTGGCGTTGCTGATCGCCTGGATCGTCGCCTCGGGCGGCGGGGGCGACAAGAACGGCGCGAACGGAAGCAACGGCAAGAATCCCGCGCCCTCGACCATCACGCCGGGCCCCTCCGGCTCCGGTCCCGCGATCAGTGAAGCGCCGGGCGGGCGGGACGAGTCGGACGACGAGGGGTCGGGGTCCGGGGACACCTCCGGGTCGGACGACGGCTCGGGTTCCGGCGACGGCTCCGGTACGGGCTCGGGTTCCGACGGCAGCGCGGGCGGCGGCGGTTCCGCTGCCGGTACGGGGGTCGGGGCGGGCGACGCGCTTCCGGCGGGCTCCTCCCTGCCCAACTGCACCGCCGACGCCGTGAAGTTGACGGTGCGCAGCGCGCGCAACGCGTACGGGCCCGGTGAGACGCCCACCCTCGAACTCACCGCCACGAACTCCTCGGGCGGAGACTGCAAGGTCGATCTCGGCCCGAAGAACGCGGTGTTGACGATCACTCAGGCCGACAGCGATGACGCCTACTGGTCCTCCGCGGACTGCCCCAAGACCGCCGGGAGTCTGGTCTTCCGGGTCGCCGCCGACAGCAGCGTCACCTACCCGGTGAAGTGGGACCGCAAGCCGAGCTCCCCCGAGTGCGCCACGCCTCCGGCGGGTTCGGCCGCGGCGGGCACCTACCTGGTGGAAGCCACCACCCCGGGCTTCGCGAAGGCGCAGACGTCGTTCGTGCTGGAGAAGGACTGAGCGCGGGCCGGGGGCTGGTCGTCCGCTGAGCGCCGCGGGCTAGACGTACCGCTCCAGGATCGACGACTCCGCCAGCCGCGAGAGCCCCTCGCGCACGCTCCGCGCGCGGGCCTCGCCGACGCCGTCCACCGTCTGGAGGTCGTCCACGCTCGCGGCGAGCAGCTTCTGCAGGCCGCCGAAGTGCTCCACCAGGCGGTCGATGATCGCGCCGGGCAGCCGCGGCACCTTCGCCAGCAGCCGGAACCCGCGCGGCGACACCGCCGAGTCCAGCGCCTCCGGGGAACCGGTGTAGCCCAACGCCCGTGCCACCGTGGACAGTTCCAGCAGTTCCGCGTGGCTCAGCGCGTCCAGTTCGTACAGCGCCTCGTCGACCGTGCGGGAGCGCTTCGCCGTCGGCTCGGGGACGTAGTCCCGGACCACCAGTTCCCGCTCGGGCTCGACGCCGGCGATCAGCTCGTCCAGCTGCAGCGCGAGCAGCCGGCCGTCCGTGCCCAGCTCCACCACGTACTCGGCGATCTCGGTGGCGATCCGCCGCACCATCTCCAGCCGCTGCGCGACCGCCGAGACGTCCCGGACCGTCACCAGGTCCTCGATCTCCAGCGCCGACAGGGTGCCCGCGACCTCGTCGAGGCGTAGTTTGTAGCGCTCCAGGGTCGCCAGCGCCTGGTTCGCGCGGGACAGGATCGCCGCGGAGTCCTCCAGCACGCGCCGCTGCCCGTCGACGTAGAGCGCGATCAGCCGCATCGACTGCGAGACGGAGACGACCGGGAACCCGACCTGCTTGCTGACCCGGTCCGCCGTACGGTGCCGGGTGCCCGTCTCCTCGGTGGGGATCGTCGGATCCGGCACCAGCTGCACGCCCGCGCGCAGGATCTTCGACAGGTCCGAGGAGAGCACGATGCCGCCGTCCAGCTTGCACAGCTCCCGCAGCCGGGTCGCCGTGAACTCGACGTCCAGCACGAATCCGCCCGTGCACATGGCCTCGACGGTCTTGTCGGAGCCCAGCACGATGAGCCCTCCGGTGTTGCCGCGGAGGATCCGCTCGAGGCCGTCGCGCAGGGCCGTGCCGGGTGCCACGGCACTCAGTGAGGCGCGCATCAGGCCATCGGTACCGGCGCTCCCACCGGACTTTCCGGGAGCCGCTGCCCGGTCGTTGGCTGCCACTGCACTCCTCCGGTCGCAGGTTCTGGGGCGCTCCCGTTTCGCACACTCGGTTCGTACGGACGGGCGAGACCAGGGCAAAGTCTACCGGCGGTCCTCCTCGTCCCGTGGGGCCTCTCGTCGACGCGAGCGCGGAAGGACCCTGAGGGCATCCCCTATGTCCGCGACTTCCAGCACCTTCATCCCGGCCGGGACCTTGCCCGGATCGCCCGGCACCAGCGCGTGCGTGAAGCCGAGACGGTGCGCTTCGGCCAGCCGGCGCTGGACCCCGGTGACCCGTCTGACCTCGCCCGCGAGGCCCACCTCGCCGATCGCGACGAGGTTCTTGGGCAGCGGGGTGTCGCTGGCGGCGCTGGCCAGGGCGAGCGCGATGGCGAGGTCGGCGGCGGGCTCGGAGAGCTTCACTCCGCCGACCGTCGCGGAGTAGATGTCCCTTTTGCCCAGGGCGCTGATCCTGCCGCGCTGTTCCAGGACGGCGAGCATCATCGAGACCCGGGAGGTCTCCAGGCCCGAAGTGGTGCGGCGGGGGGAGGGGATCTGCGAGTCGACGGTGAGCGCCTGCACTTCGGCGACCAAGGGGCGGCGGCCCTCCAGGGTGACCGTCAGACAGGTGCCGGGGACCGGTTCGTCACGACGGGTCAGGAAAAGTCCGCTTGGGTCCGCGAGGCCCGTGATGCCCTCGTCGTGCAGTTCGAAGCAGCCGACCTCGTCGGTGGCGCCGTAGCGGTTCTTGACGCCGCGGACCAGGCGCAGGCGCGCGTGCCGGTCGCCCTCGAAGTGCAGGACGACGTCCACGAGGTGCTCCAGCAGGCGGGGGCCCGCGATGGCGCCGTCCTTGGTGACATGGCCCACGAGGAGCGTGGACATCCCGCGCTCCTTGGAGGCCCGGATCAGCGCGCCCGCCACCTCCCGCACCTGCGCCATGCCGCCGGGTGCGCCGTCGATCTCCGGTGAGGCCACGGTCTGCACGGAGTCGAGGATCAGCAGGGAGGGCTTGACCGCGTCCAAGTGCCCGAGCACGGCGGCCAGATCGGTCTCGGCGGCGAGATAGAGGTGCTCGTGGAGGGCCTTGATGCGGTCGGCGCGCAGGCGCACCTGGCTCGCCGACTCCTCGCCGGTGACATAGAGGGTGGGGTGCTCGTCGCTGGCCGACTTGGCGGCGACGTCCAGCAGCAGCGTGGACTTGCCGACGCCGGGCTCGCCCGCGAGCAGCACGACGGCGCCGGGCACCAGGCCGCCGCCGAGGACCCGGTCCAGCTCGGGCACGCCGGTGGGGCGGGCGGTCGCCTGCCGCCCGTCGACCTGCCCGATGGGCAGCGCGGACGTCGTGACGCGCCCCGGCGCCGTCGTACGGACCGCGGGCGCGCCGTACTCCTCGATCGTCCCCCACGCCTGACACTCGGGGCACCGACCGAGCCACTTGGCCGTCTGCCAGCCGCACTCGGTGCAGCGGTAGGACGGACGCTCCTTGGCGGTCTTCGTACGGGCAGCCATGAACGGAACGGTATAGGGCGCCACTGACAACGCCGTCCTCGCCGTCCTCGCCGTCCGACCATGGCCTGCGGGCGGTCGTCCCGCAGTGCGGCCCCCGCGCAGACCCCGTCCACCCCGCGGAACCGGCCACCTCCACCGCGTTCCGGCCACGGAATCCGGCGTTCCTGTCCCCTATTGAGGGATCGTTTCACCCGTACGGATTAAATGTGCTCAAGGGGGAAGAAGCCGCCACCTCGCCCCGCCTACGGTCCACGGGTGAAAAGCAGCAGTCCGGAGACCACCACCCGCACCACCGGCGCACACCGAGCGCACCGGGAGGCGCGCGACCGGCGGGCCGCGCGCACTCTGGCGCAGCGACCGCCCGCCAGGTACGAGCCGTACCTGGACGGCCTGTTCACCTACTGCCTCTCCGTGCTGTGCGACCACGACGCGGCCACCGCCGCCCTCGGAGACGTCCTCGCCCTCGCCGAGCGCCGCGGACAGCGCGTCCCGGAGTCCGCCGCCGACCGCCGCGCCTGGCTGTACGCCCTCGCCCGCTGGGCCTGTCTGCGCAAGCTGGCCGAGGCCAAGCAGAAACGTCAGGCCACGCACGCCGCCGGCCGCACCGACGCGCACCGCAGGCCCCCCGCCCCGCCCGTCTCCGAACAGGTCCAGGAGGAGCGCAGGCGCCAACTCGCCCTGCTCGCCTGGCCGGAGGCGGCCGGCACCACCCCCGAACAGCGCGAGGCGCTCGAACTCGCCGTACGCCACCACCTCGCCGCGCACGAGGTCGCCGCCGTCCTCGGCATGGACCTCGCCGTCGCGCGCGAACTCCTCGCCTCCGCCGCCTGCGAGGTGGAGCGCACCCGCGCGGCCCTCGCCGTGGTCGAGACCGGCACCTGCCCGAGCGTGGCCCGCCTCACCGGCGATCACCAGCTCGTCCTCGGCACAGCCCTGCGCCGGGAGCTGGTCCGCCACGTCGACGACTGCCCGCGCTGCCGCCGTACCGCCGAGCGCGCGGTGCCCGGCCGCTGGCCCGGCGCCTCCGTCACCCCCGCCGAACTGCCCGTCCTCGAGGCACCCCGGGCGGCTCTGCATGTCGCCATGGCGCACGTCCCCCGCGCGCGGGGCACCGCCCCCCGCTTCGACCGGCGCGGCTTCCCGATGGACCCCAAGGACCGGGCCGCCCGCCGGGACCGCCTCCGCGCGCGTGCCGTCACCACGACCGTCGTCGCCACCGTCGTCGCCGCGCCCGTGCTCGCTCTGTGGGCCGCCTACCGGGGGACGCCCACCGGCGAGGGCACCGAGGGGCGCTCGGCCAGCGCGAGCGAGGCACACGGCCCGGACGCCCTCGACGGCGAGGCCACGGGCGGCGGCTACGCGAACGCGGGCAACGCCAGCGCCCGCCCCGACGGCCGGCACGCCAAGGACAGGGGGCCCGATGTCACCGTCGAGGTCATCAGCGTCACCGGCGCGGGGAAGCCGGGCGCGGGGCAACTCGACGTCACGGCGGACCACCGCAGGGACACCACGCTCATCACCCTGCGGGCGACCGGTGACGCTCCGGTGCGCTGGTCCGCCACGACCGGCGCCTCCTGGCTCTACCTGAGCCGCTCCTCGGGAACCGTCGCGCCGGGCGAGTCGTTGACGATCAAGGTGTACGTCGATCCGCTGCGCGAGCCGTCCGGGTACTGGACCGCGCGGGTCGCCGTGTCGCCCGCCGGTGCCGTCGTCCGTATCGAGGGGTACGGCACCGCGCCCAGCCCGTCCGCCCCGGTGCCCTCCGGCCCCGGGCCGGGGAGCCCGGATCCGGAGCCGACCGGCCCCACGGAGCCCACGCCCAGCGACCCGCCGCCCACGTCCCCGGACCCCACTCCCAGCGATCCGGCGCCCACCGAGCCCACGCCCAGCGATCCGCCGCCCTCGTCCTCCGACCCGGACCCGCCGCCGACCGCGTCAGGGGATCCGTCCGGCTCGACGCCGCCGCCCAGTGACAGCGGCGACCCGAGCCCGTCCACGTCCTAGCCCGCCGGGCCCTCAGACCACCGGGTCCGCGGGATGCGGTGCCAGCAACGGCAACTGCGAGGCCAGCCGCTCCTCGCACAGCTCGACCAGGCGGTCGTACCCCGCCTTGCCCATCAGCTCGGTCAGCTCCGCGCGGTAGGAGACGTAGACCGGGTCGCCGGCGCCGTGTGCCGAGGTCGCCGACGTGCACCACCAGTGCAGGTCATGGCCGCCCGGACCCCAGCCGCGGCGGTCGTACTCGCCGATCGAGACCTGGAGCACCCGGGTGTCGTCGGGGCGGTCGATCCAGTCGTAGGTCCGCCGGACCGGAAGCTGCCAGCAGACGTCCGGCTTGGTCTCCAGCGGCTCGCGGCCCTCCTTCAGAGCGAGGATGTGCAGCGAGCAACCCGCGCCGCCCGCGAACCCGGGGCGGTTCTGGAAGATGCACGAGCCGTTGTAGGGACGGGTCTGGCGGTCGCCGTCCTCGTCCTCCGAGATCCAGCCGTGCTTCATGCCCTCGTCGTGGTGCTGCCAGATCTCCGGCGTGAGTCTCGCCACATGCTCGGCCACCCGCTTCTCGTCGTCCTCGTCCGAGAAGTGGGCGCCCAGAGTGCAGCAGCCGTCGTCCGCGCGGCCTGCTTGGATGCCCTGGCAGCCGCTGCCGAAGATGCAGTTCCAACGAGAGGTCAGCCATGTCAGATCGCACCGGAAGATCTGCTCGTCGTCTGCCGGATCGGGGAACTCCACCCATGCGCGGGCGAAGTCCAGCCCCTTCTCGTCGGCAGCCAAGGCCTGCTTCGCCTGCTTCGACGGCTTCACCTTCGACGAACCGCCGGATGATTTGGCCGTCTTCTGGTCTTTCGCCTTTTTCGTCTTTGGCACGCGTCCAGGGTAAGTCGCCCGGGACCTCGACAGGGACAGCTCCGGGGGAGGTACCCGGCTCGGCTGGCAGTAGCGTGCCGTACATGAGACTCGGTGTCCTCGACGTGGGATCTAACACGGTGCATCTGCTGGTCGTGGATGCGCATCCTGGCGCGCGCCCGCTGCCGGCGCACTCGCACAAGGCGGAGCTGCGCCTCGCCCAACTGCTCGACGAGAGCGGGGCCATCGGGTCCGCCGGGGTCGACAAGCTGATCTCCGTGGTGAAGGAGGCGCTGCAGGCCGCCGAGGACAAGGGCGTGGAGGACCTGCTGCCGTTCGCCACGTCCGCGGTGCGGGAGGCGAGCAACGCGGACGACGTTCTCGCGCGGGTGAAGGCGGAGACCGGCGTGGAGCTCCAGGTCCTCACGGGGGCCGAGGAGGCCCGGCTGACGTTTCTGGCCGTTCGCCGGTGGTTCGGCTGGTCGGCGGGGAAGCTGCTGGTGCTGGACATCGGTGGCGGTTCGCTGGAGATCGCGTACGGGATCGACGAGGAGCCGGACGCGGCGGTGTCGCTGCCGCTGGGTGCGGGTCGGCTCACCGCGGGGTGGCTGCCGGGGGACCCGCCGGAACCCGAGGACATACGGGCGCTCCGTCGGCACGTCCGGGCCCAGATCGCGCGGACGGTGGGGGAGTTCAGCCGGTTCGGGCGGCCCGATCATGTCGTGGCCACGTCCAAGACGTTCAAGCAGCTCGCCCGTATCGCCGGGGCGGCCCGTTCCACGGAGGGGCTGTACGTCCAGCGCGAGCTGAAGCGGGAGTCCTTGGAGGCCTGGGTCCCGCAGCTTTCGGGCATGACCACGGCCCAGCGGGCGGAGCTTCCCGGGGTGTCCGAAGGACGGGCGGGGCAGCTGCTGGCCGGGGCGCTGGTCGCGGAGGGGGCGATGGATCTGTTCGGCGTGGAGACGCTGGAGATCTGCCCCTGGGCGCTGCGGGAGGGCGTCATCCTGCGGCGGCTGGACCACATGCCCGTCGTGTGACGCTGCGGCGGGCGCCGGGAGCCCTGCCCGGTGCGTGAGGTGTGCCACCCCGTCGGTCCTCGCGACCTGTCGGCTCGGGCGCTGCCAGGGCACGTGTGTGCGAGGAAAATGTGCTGTACGCGCGTGTGCAGGGGGTTACTGGCCGGTTTTCGCGGGCCGTCGGCCTCGCTCGGGCTCGTGCTCCCCGGTGTCCGGTGAGGCCCCGTACTCTGTCCCTCGTGGCAGAACCAGTGGTGCGCATCCCGGATGCGAAGGTCGCCCTGTCGACGGCCTCGGTCTATCCGGAGTCGACGGCGACGGCCTTCGAGATCGCCGCGCGCCTCGGGTACGACGGTGTCGAGGTCATGGTGTGGACGGATCCCGTCAGCCAGGACATCGAGGCGCTGCGCCGGCTCAGCGACTACCACCGGATCCCGATCCTCGCCGTGCACGCCCCCTGCCTGCTCATCACGCAGCGTGTGTGGTCCACCGACCCGTGGACCAAGCTCCAGCGGGCCCAGGCCGCGGCCGAGAAGCTCGGCGCGAGCACGGTCGTCGTGCACCCTCCGTTCCGCTGGCAGCGCCAGTACGCGCGGGACTTCGTCGCCGGAATCTGGCGTATGGCGAACGAGACGGATGTGCGGTTCGCCGTCGAGAACATGTACCCGTGGCGGTACCGGGACCGCGAGATGCTCGCGTACGCGCCCGACTGGGATGTCACGAAGGACGACTACCGGCACTTCACGATCGATCTCAGCCATACGTCGACCGCCCGCACCGACGCCCTTCATATGATCGACCGCATGGGCGACCGGCTGGGGCATGTGCACCTCGCGGACGGGCGGGGGTCGGCCAAGGACGAGCATCTGGTTCCCGGGCGCGGCGACCAGCCGTGCGCCGAGGTACTGGAGCGGCTCGCCCTCACCGGGTTCGACGGCCATGTCGTCATCGAGGTCAACACCCGCCGCGCGATGTCCAGCGCCGAGCGGGAGGCCGACCTCGCCGAGGCGCTGGCCTTCACCCGGCTGCATCTGGCCTCCGCGGTGAAGGTGCCCCGGCCGTGAGCGACACCGCGGTACCGCGCAGGGGCCGGGGTCGCCGTACACGCAGCGAGGCCGCCGACACCCGGGCCCGGATCCTGGCGGTGGCCCGCGCGGAGTTCTCCGAGCGGGGGTACGAGAAGACCTCCGTGCGCGGGATCGCCAAGGCCGCCGGCGTCGACTCCGCGCTGGTGCACCACTACTTCGGCACCAAGGAACAGATCTTCGAGGCGGCCGTGGAGGTCGCCTTCGCGCCCGCGTTCAGGGCCCGCGACACCGTCCTCGACGGCCCCCTCGACGGCGTCGGCGAACGGCTGACCCGGATGATCTTCGGTCTCTGGGAGAACCCGGTGACCAGGGCGCCGCTGCTGGCGATCGTGCGCTCGGCCGTGAACAACGAGACCGCGGCCGCCGTCTTCCGCAAGCTGGTCGCCGCGCAGTTGCTCCGCCGGATCGGGGACCAGCTCGATTTCCCGGACGCCGACCTGCGCGCCGAACTCGCCGCCGCGCAGCTCGTCGGGGTCGCCATGCTGCGGTACGTCATCAGGGTCGAGCCGCTCGCCTCGGCGGATCCCGAGCAGATCGTCGCGCGGGTGGCACCCGTCGTGCAGGGGCACCTCACCAGCCCGTAGGCGGCGTGGGAGGGCTTCGGGAGCGGTTGGCGAGCGCTTGGCGAGGGCTCCGGGAGCGCCCGGGAGCGCCTTTGCGCTACTCCGGGACCGCGCTGGCGGTACTCCGGGACCGCTTCGGGGGTGCTTCACCCGCCGTCGGCATGGCGAGACGTGCGTCCCGCATTCCGGACACCGTGTCCGGGGCCTGGACGAGCGGCGTACGCTCGATAGCAGCCCTATCTGTCTGAAGGAGCGAGCGACGATGCCCGAGCTGAGGTCCCGCACAGTCACCCACGGCCGCAACATGGCGGGCGCCCGCGCCCTTATGCGCGCCTCCGGTGTACCGGGTGCGGACATCGGCCGTAAGCCGATCATCGCGGTCGCGAACTCCTTCACCGAGTTCGTGCCGGGTCACACCCATCTGCAACCGGTCGGGCGGATCGTCTCCGAGGCGATCCGGGAGGCCGGGGGCATCCCGCGCGAGTTCAACACCATCGCGGTGGACGACGGCATCGCCATGGGCCACGGCGGCATGCTGTACAGCCTGCCCTCGCGCGACCTGATCGCCGACAGCGTGGAGTACATGGTCGAGGCCCACTGCGCCGACGCCCTGGTCTGCATCTCCAACTGCGACAAGATCACCCCGGGCATGCTGAACGCCGCACTGCGGCTGAACATCCCCACGGTCTTCGTCTCCGGCGGCCCCATGGAGTCCGGCCGCGCGACGCTGGTCGACGGCACGGTCCGTACGCTCGACCTGGTCGACGCGATCTCCGACGCGGTGAACGACAAGATCTCGGACGAGGACATCCTCCGTATCGAGGAGAACGCCTGTCCGACCTGCGGCAGCTGTTCGGGCATGTTCACCGCCAACTCGATGAACTGCCTCACCGAGGCCATCGGCCTGTCCCTGCCCGGCAACGGCTCGGTCCTGGCGACGCACACGGCCCGCAAGCAGCTCTACGTCTCCGCGGCGCAGACCGTCATGGACATCACCCGCCGCTACTACGAGCAGGACGACGACACCGTCCTGCCGCGGTCGATCGCCACCTTCGCGGCCTTCGAGAACGCCATGGCCCTCGACATCGCCATGGGCGGCTCGACCAACACGATCCTGCACCTGCTCGCCGCGGCCCAGGAGGCCGACGTCCCGTTCGGTCTGGAGCAGATCGACGCGGTCAGCCGCCGGGTGCCGTGCCTGGCGAAGGTGGCGCCCAATGTCGCCAAGGACCGCACGTACTACATGGAGGACGTGCACCGCGCGGGCGGTATCCCGGCCCTGCTGGGCGAACTCCACCGCGCGGGGCTGCTGAACGAGGACGTGCACGCCGTGCACAGCCCGTCGCTGGCCGACTGGCTGAAGACGTGGGACGTGCGGGGCGGCTCCCCGTCGGCGGAGGCCGTGGAACTGTGGCACGCGGCGCCCGGGTGCGTCCGGTCTGCGGAGGCCTTCTCGCAGTCCGAGCGCTGGGAGGCGCTGGACGAGGACGCCGAGGGCGGCTGCATCCGCAGCGCGGAGCACGCGTACTCGAAGGACGGCGGCCTCGCGGTGCTGCGCGGCAACCTCGCGGTCGACGGCTGTGTCGTGAAGACGGCCGGTGTCGACGAGTCCATCTGGACCTTCGAGGGCCCGGCGGTCGTCTGCGAGTCGCAGGAAGAGGCCGTGCAGAAGATCCTGACGCAGCAGGTGAAGGAGGGCGACGTCGTCGTCATCCGGTACGAGGGTCCCAAGGGCGGCCCCGGTATGCAGGAGATGCTCTACCCGACCTCGTACCTCAAGGGCCGCGGCCTCGGGAAGGCCTGCGCCCTCGTCACGGACGGCCGCTTCTCCGGCGGCACCTCCGGCCTGTCCATCGGCCACGCCTCCCCGGAGGCGGCGGGCGGCGGCACGATCGCTCTCGTCGAGGACGGCGACCGGATCCGCATCGACATCCCGAACCGCTCGATCGAGTTGCTCGTCGACGACGCGGAACTCGCGCGCCGCGAGCAGGCGTTGAACGGCGTGTACGCACCCAGGAACCGCGAACGCAAGGTCTCGGCGGCGCTCCGGGCCTACGCCGCGATGGCCACCAGCGCGGACAAGGGCGCGGTGCGCGACGTGAGCAAGCTGGGCTGAACCCCGCCGGCTCGACGGTCTGGGGCCACCCGGTCTTCCGGGTGGCCCTTCGTCGCGTCACCAGCCGGCGGGGTCCCGGGCGTTCTCGCCGAAGACGGTGCCGTTGGGGGCGGAGGCGTAGACGCGGTTGCCGACCACCACGGGGTGGGGCAGCCCGGCCGCGACCTGCTCCGTGCTCGTGCCGAGCCGTGGGGACGTCTGTCCGGCGAGCCTGCCGTTGTCGACAGCCACGGCGATCAGCCGGCCGTCCGGCGCGGAGACGTACAGGTGCCGATCGTCGGCCACCGGGGTCGAGCCCCGGCTCACCCCCGTTTCGAGGCTCCACCGCTGCTTGCCCGCGGCCATGTCGACGGCCACCAGCGATCCGCCGCCGCCCATCAGGTAGACGACGTCCTCCCGCACGGTGGCCTGAGCCTGCTCGACCGGTACCGGCAGACTCACGCGCTGGGAGGCCTTGGTACCGGGCGTGTAGCGGAGAACTGCCTGTGCGTCCCCGTAGACCTTGCCGAGGGACATGAAGAAGACCGACCCGTCCGCCGTGCCGACCGGGTCCAGCGCCCCAGGCAGCCGCGCTTCCCACCGCACGTCGCCGGATTCCGGATCAACCGCCGTGACCTGTGTGGTCCCGCCGTTCTCGGCCCTGGTCACGGCGTAGGCCAGCGGGTCCCCGGGATAGGAGACGAAGTAGGGCACCTCGTGCCCGGGGATCCGGCGGCTCCACCGCTGGGTACCCGAGGTGCCGTCGACACCGGTGACCGTGCCGTCGGTACCGGTGAGCAGGAGGCTGTCGCCCGCGTACGTCAGCCCGCTGTACGCCGGCATGTCCTGCCGCCAGCGCGGCTTGCCCGTGGCCGGGTCGAGCGCCTCCAGCCTGCGGCTCATGTCCGCCCAGGGCTGCACGAGGCCACCGGCGACGACCGGCGGCCCGGTCCATTCCCCGGGGACGGTGTGGCGCCACAGCAGCCGCCCGTCGAGCGGATCGAGGGCGAACACCACGCCTGCCTGCGCACAGAGCAACTGGTCGGCGCCGTAAGCGCAGTGGGGCGCGTCCGGGGTGCCGGACACCGACTGGGTCTCCCAGTGACGGAACACGGCCGAGGCCTTCCGGGCACCGCCTCCGTCCGGGGCCGGGGCAGCGCCGCCCCCCAGCTGCGCCGCCGTGAACGTCCCGCCCACGACGAGTGCCGTCACGACCGCGGCCAGTGCCGTTCGCCGTCCCAGGAACCTCCCGAAGCGCCGTACCTCATGCTTCTCGCCGGCCGGGGGCAGACGCGGTCCCGGCTCGTCACTCGTGCGCTGGGCCGGGATGAACGCCTGCGTGTCGTACGAGGCCGCCACCGACCGCAGTTCCCGCATCAACTCGTCCGGCGTGGGCCGGTCCTCGGGCTCCTTGGCGAGACACCGCTGGATCAGTGGCCCGAGACTCTCCGGTACGCCGGTCAGGTCGGGTTCGTCATGGACGACTTGGTAGGCGACGACGTACGGACTGTCCGAGTCGAACGGCCCCCGCCCCGTCGCCGCGTGCACCATGACCGACCCCAGCGCGAAGATGTCCGCGGCCGGCCCCACCTCCCGCGGCCGTCGGAACTGTTCGGGCGCCATGAACGGCGGCGTCCCGATCAACTTCCCCGTCTCGGTCCGCAGTTCGCTGTCCTTTGGCCGAGAAATGCCGAAGTCGATGACCTTCGGCCCGTCGTCGGCGAGCAGCACGTTGCTCGGCTTCAGGTCCCGGTGCACGACCCCGACCCGATGGATGTCCCGCAGCGCCTCGGCCAGCCCGGCCATCAGCCGGCGCAACTGCTCCGGAGGCATGGGGCCGTTCCGCTTCACTTGGTCGGAGAGTGTCGGTCCGGAGATGAACAGCGTCGCCATCCACGGTCGTTCGGCTTCCGGATCGGCGTCGACGACAGACGCGGTGAAGGCGCCGCTGACCCGCCGGGCGGCGGCTATCTCCTGCCGGAACCGCCCCCTGAACTCGCGGTCCCGGGCGAACTCGGCATGGATGACCTTCACCGCGAGCTTCATCCCGGACGTACTGCGCGCCAGGTGTACGACACCCATGCCGCCGGAACCGAGGCAGGACTCAAGACGGTAGTGACCGGCGTACTCGGGAAGTTCCGCTTCCGCGCCCGCTCCGGCGTTCCGCTGTGGCGCCATGGGACCACCCCCGTGCTGTTCGTCCGCGCGCGCGACGCAGGGAGCCTAGTCGATGAGGCGTACGAGACAGAGGCGGCTTGCTAGCCTCTGTGTGCGAATTACGTACGCGTGTTTCTTGGCGTGATTCGGGGGAATCAACGGGGCCCATGACATCCATGGGAATCAACGGGGGAGGACTCTCATGTCTGTTGACCGCATCGACGAGGTGCCCGAGGCGCAGGCCGGGGACGAGAAGGAAGCCGTAGGTCTGGCGGCGGAGACGGTGCTGCGCTACTACTCGGTCGCTCCGGGCGTCCGCCTGAACGTCCGCCGAGGGCCAGGCACCAACTATCCCGTCACCCGGGTCCTCCCCGAGGGCGCCAAGGTGCCGATCTTCTGCCAGACCCCGGGCACGACCGTGACCGGCCCGTACGGCACCACGAACATCTGGGACAACATCGACGACAGCGAGTTCGTGTCCGACGCCTACGTGAACACGGGCAGCGACGGCTACGTCCGCCCGCGCTGCGCGAACTGACACGCTTCCTGCCGATCAGAGGACACGCATGATCTCTCGGAGACGGGCAGCCGTCCTGCTCGCGGCTGCCGTCGGCGCCTTCCTCATGGTGCTCGGCGTTTCGCCCACGGCCACGGCTGCCTACCGCTACTACCCCATCGCGCCGGACGTCCGGCTGAACGTCCGCAACGGACCCGGCACCAACTACGACATCGTGCGCGTGCTGCCCGAGGGCTCCCGCGTCCCGATCTACTGCCAGATGCCCGGTACGACCGTGACCGGCCCGTACGGCACCTCGAACATCTGGGACAACATCAGCAACGGCGAGTTCGTCTCGGACGCCTACGTGAACACCGGCAGCGACGGCTACGTGGCCTCCCGCTGCGGCTGAACCAAGGACAAGGAACCCACCCGAACATGACCTCGCGCAGTCGTAGATCCCTCCTGCTCGGCGGAGCCGTCGCCGGGGCGTTTCTCATGGTGCTGGGGGTGTCGCCCACCGCCAGTGCCGTCACGTATTACGACGTCGCCCCGGGCGTCCAGCTCAATGTGCGCCGAGGCCCCGGTACCGAGTACGCCATCGTGCGCACCCTGCCCGTCGGCGCCAAGGTCGCGATCTACTGCCAGGCGCCGGGCACCACGGTGACGGGCCCGTACGGCACGTCCAACATCTGGGACAACATCGCCAACGGCGAGTTCGTCGCGGACGCCTACGTGAAGACGGGCAGCGACGGCTACATCCGTCCGCGCTGCTCCTGAACCCCAGCGGGGCCCGTGGCCGGGCGGAGTCATAATCGACGGGTGAGCGACGAGACAGGCACCCCGACCCCGGCCACGGCCCCGACCACGGGACCCCGGCCCGAACCCATCCGCTTCTTCGGCACGAGCTGGGTCGACCACACCGACGGGTACACCGGCCGCCGTATCGGCGTGGCCGTCGGGTCGCTCGCCGCCGCGATCCTCTCCTGCCTGGTCCTGCGCTTCGCCTACCAGGGCCTCCAGATCGCCGCGGTCGGCGGCCTCGTCACGACGCTGATGATCGTGATGTTCGCGATCTGCAGCGCCCTCGCCTTCCGCAACACCTGGGACGGCTTCGGCAAGCGCCCCGACCCGGCCCGCCAGGCCTCCCTCCGCGGCCTGCTGACCATCGGCTTCGTCGGCTCCCTCCTCGCCTACTTCTTCCGCTCCCTCTCCGAGGCCCCGGGCGAGAAGCTCCACCGCGAGGAGTACGAGACGGCCCGGGAGCAGTACGACAAGCGCACCACCCGCCGCTCCGGCAACCCGTCGAAGAAGCGCCGCCGCGCCTGAGCCGCCCTCTTACCGCAAACTCCCCGCCCGACGGCTCACCCCCCTCCACCATGGCCGTATGACGGCTGCCTCCTCCCATCCCACCGGCGCCCATTCCAGCGGCGCCCACTCCATCCGCGCCCACTCCTTCAACGCGGCCGCGGCCCAGTACGCCGCCAACCGCCCCTCCTACCCGCCCGCCCTCTTCGATGCCGTCGAGGAGCTGTCCGGCCGCCCCCTGGCGGGAGCGCGAGTCGTGGACGTCGGGGCCGGGACGGGCATCGCCACCGCCCTGCTGCACGCCCGCGGCGCCGAGGTGATCGCGGTGGAACCCGGCGACGGCAGGGCGGCCCAGTTCCGCCGGGCCCACCCCGGAATCCCGATCGTCCGGGGCAACGGCAACATCCTCCCCCTCGCCGACTCCTGCGCCGACTTCCTCACCTCCGCCCAGGCCTGGCACTGGACCGACCCCGCGCAGTCGATCCCGGAGGCCCAACGCGTCCTGCGCCCGGGCGGCGCGATCGCCCTGTGGTGGAACACCTACGCCCTCGACGTCCCGTGGATCGTCGCCCAGGCCCAGCGCATCGAGACCTACTTCGGCGTCGACCCCGTCGTGGAGAAGAACGGCAGCAGCGCCCACGGCTCCGACCCCGACGGCCGCTTCCACTTCACCCGGCGCGTGGTCCGCTGGAGCCGTCGCGTCCCCGTCGACACCCACCTCGCCAACATAGGCAGCCACTCGATGTTCCTGGTCGCCGACGAGGAGGCGAGCGCCAGATTCCTCGCCGAGGAACGCGCCCTCCTCCTCACGGCGTTCCACGACGGCATCGTCGAGGAGATCTACGACGTCGAGTTGCTCGTAGCCCTCAACTCCTGACCGCGCACCGCGGCCCACCCCTCCAGGGCCGCGGCCCACGCGTGGTCCAGATGCCGGAGCCCGGCGGCGGGCGCCGGGAACGAGGAGCCGCCCCACAGCGAGTTCCGGCGGCGGTCGGACCATGACGGAGGCGTACAAAGCGGACCGCCCACCTCCGATCACTTCCCCAACGCGCCCACGGCCGCGCGCGCCTCCACTTGACGGCACCCCTCGACTGGAGAGTTAATCCGCACATGATGAATATCAAGCCCGGCTCACCGGCCACCGGAACACCCCCGGACCACGACACCCCAGCCGTCCGCGCCGAGGGGCTGACCGTCGCCCGCGGCCCCCGCACCGTCCTGCGCTCCCTCGACTTCACCGTCCCGCGCGGCCAGATCACCGGCCTCCTCGGCCCCTCCGGCTGCGGCAAATCGACCCTCATGCGCTCGATCGTCGGCACCCAGGCCAAGGTCACCGGCACCCTCGACGTCCTCGGCCGCCCCGCCGGACACCCCAAGCTGCGCACCCTCATCGGCTACGTCACCCAGGCCCCCTCCGTCTACGACGACCTGACGGTCCGCCAGAACCTCGAGTACTTCGCGGCGATCCTCGCCCCCGGCCACGGAGCCGCCGACCAACGCCACGAGAACGTCACCCGCGCCATCGAGGACGTCGACCTCACCACCCACGCCGACGCTCTCGCCGGCAACCTCTCCGGCGGCCAGCGCAGCCGGGTCTCCCTCGCCGTCGCGCTCCTCGGCACGCCCGAACTCCTCGTCCTCGACGAACCCACCGTCGGCCTCGACCCCGTCCTGCGCCGCGACCTGTGGAGCCTCTTCCACGACATCGCCGACCGACGCGGCGCCACCCTCCTGATCTCCTCCCACGTCATGGACGAGGCCGAGCGCTGCCACCGCCTCCTCCTCATGCGCGAGGGCCGGATCCTCGCCGACGACACCCCCGACGCCCTGCGCACCCGCACCGACTCCGAGACCGTCGAAGCGGCCTTCCTGCACCTGGTCGACGAGGCGGTCGCGGCCGCCGCCCGCGAGAAAGAGACCACCCGATGAGCACCACCACCCCCACACCCAGGACGCCCGGCACGGTCACCCCCGCCCCGACCAGCGCCCTGAACCTCTCCCGCACCACCGCCACCGCCGCCCGGGTCCTGCGCCAGCTCCGCCACGACCCGCGCACCATCGCGCTGATGATCCTCGTCCCCTGCGTGATGCTCTTCCTGCTGCGCTACGTCTTCGACGGCAACCCGCGCACCTTCGACAACATCGGGGCATCACTGCTCGGGATCTTCCCGCTGATCACGATGTTCCTGGTCACCTCCATCGCCACCCTGCGCGAACGCACCTCGGGCACCCTGGAACGCCTCCTCTCCATGCCCCTCGGCAAGGGCGACCTGATCGCGGGCTACGCCCTCGCCTTCGGCACCATCGCGATCGTCCAGTCCGTCCTCGCCACGGCCCTCGCCCTGTGGGGCCTCGGTCTGGACGTCACCGGCAGCCCCTGGCTGCTCCTCCTGGTCGCCCTCCTCGACGCGCTCCTCGGCACCGCACTCGGTCTCTTCGTCTCCGCCTTCGCCGCCTCCGAGTTCCAGGCGGTCCAGTTCATGCCGGCCGTGATCTTCCCCCAGCTCCTCCTCTGCGGCCTGTTCACCCCGCGCTCCGAGATGCACCCCGCCCTGGAAGCCATCTCCAACGTCCTCCCCATGTCCTACGCCGTCGACGGCATGAACGAAGTCCTCAAGCACACCGACATGACGGCCGCCTTCGTCCGCGACGCCCTGGTCGTGGCCGGTTGCGCGCTCCTCGTCCTCACCCTGGGCGCCGCCACCCTGCGCCGCCGCACGGCATAGCCGGCCACAGCCCTCACCGACGCCCCACCCCACGTCCCGCCCACCGGACACCCCACCCACACTCAAGCCCTCGATGGGAGGATGAACACCGGACGACGCAACCCCGGAGGGCACCCCAGCCATGGCTCAGAAAGTCGCAGTCCTCGGCACCGGCAAGATCGGCGAAGCCCTGCTCGGCGGAATGCTCCGAGCAGGCTGGGGCCCGGACGACCTCCTCGTCACCGCCCGCCGCCAGGAGCGCGCCGAGGAACTCCACCGGCGCTACGGAGTCACCCCGGTCAGCAACCCGGAAGCCGCCAAGACCGCCGACACCCTGATCCTCACGGTCAAGCCGCAGGACATGGGCACCCTCCTCGACGAACTCGCCCCGCACGTCCCCGCCGACCGGCTGGTTATCAGCGGCGCCGCGGGCATCCCCACCTCCTTCTTCGAGGAGCGCCTCACCGCGGGCACCCCCGTCGTCCGCGTCATGACGAACACCCCCGCCCTCGTCGACGAGGCCATGTCCGTGATCTCCCCCGGCAGCCACGCCACCGAGAACCACCTCGCCCACGCCGAGGAGATCTTCGGCGCCGTGGGCAAGACCCTGCGCGTCCCCGAGTCCCAGCAGGACGCCTGCACCGCCCTCTCCGGCTCGGGCCCGGCGTACTTCTTCTATCTGGTCGAAGCCATGACCGACGCCGGCATCCTGCTCGGCCTGCCCCGCGACAAGGCCCACGACCTGATCGTCCAGTCCGCGATCGGCGCCGCCACGATGCTCCGGGACAGCGGCGAGCACCCCGTCAAGCTCCGCGAGAACGTCACCTCGCCCGCCGGCACCACCATCAACGCCATCCGCGAGCTGGAGAACCACGGCGTACGAGCCGCGCTCATCGCCGCCCTCGAAGCCGCCCGCGACCGCAGCCGCGAACTGGCCTCCGGCAACAACAGCTGAGCCCCGGCCGCCCCCACCGAGACGGGGGCGGCCCGCAGCGGCAGCCCTACGCGGTCACGGCGATATCCGAAGCCGCAGGCAGCAGCCCGATCGCCCGATACGCGGCGTCCACGGTCGGCCGGGCCATCGCCCGAGCCCTCTCCGCACCATCCCGCAGCACCCCCTCCACATAGCCAGGATCAGCGCACAACTCCCTGTGCCGCTCCTGCACGGGCCTGAGAACCTCCACGACGGCCTCCGCGGTGTCCTTCTTCAGTGCGCCGTACGACTCATATACACCGCTCAGGTCCGAAGGGTTCCCACCCGTGCACGCCGCGAGGATCTCCAGCAGATTCGCCAGGCCAGGGCGCCCCTCACGGTCGTAGACGACCTCCCGCCCGCTGTCGGTGACGGCCCGCATGACCTTCTTCCGCACCACGTCCGGCTCATCCAGCAGATAGACGATCCCCGGCCCGACGTCATCGCTCTTGCCCATCTTCGACGTCGGCTCCTGCAGGTTCATCACCCGCGCCGCCACCACCGGATGCGTGGCCCGCGGCACCACGAACGTGTTCCCGTACCGCTGGTTGAACCGCACCGCCAGATCGCGGGTGAGCTCCACGTGCTGCGCCTGGTCGTCCCCGACCGGCACCTCGTCACTGCCGTACGCCAGGATGTCCGCCGCCATCAGCACCGGATAGGTGAGCAGGGACAGCCGCACACTCCCACCGCGCTCACGCTCCCGCCCGGCCTTCTCCTTGTACTGGATCATCCGCCGCATCTCGCCGTCAGTGGCCACGCACTCCAGCACGTACGACAGCCGCGCGTGCTCGTCCACATGACTCTGTACGAACACCGTGCACAGCGCCGGATCCAGCCCAGTCGCGAGCAACAGCGTCGCCGCCTGCCGACTCAGCCTGCGGACCCGCGCCGGATCGTGCTCCACGGTGAGCGCGTGCAGATCGACGATGCAGAACAGCGCGTCGGCCCGGTGCTGGTCGACCTCCGCCCAGCGCCGCATGGCTCCGAGGTAGTTCCCCAGCGTCAGATGCCCCGTCGGCTTGACCCCGCTGAAGACTCGCGTCATCTCTCCACCTCCTGGTCGAGACCGCCGTCCCCGGCCGGCCGACCCTCTGGAGGGAGAAACGAGAACGGCCGCCGAGGGCGGCGGCCGTTGAGTGCATACGTGAGTACGGCCGCCGTCAGGCGGCCCACCACAGTTGGGTGCACGTACGCGTTGTCATGGAGCCCACAGTACGCCGCCAGGGGTCCGTCCGGGCGGGAGTTGACACGCCTCGACGCGGTCCGTAGTGTTCTCCGAGTTGTCCGACGTGAGCGCCGACTCCGGTCGGTCCCCGGACAGCCATTCCGCAAGTCCCAACCAACACTCGACGACAGTCGATCTGTCTGCCGTCGTGTCATTGGCATGCGTATTTGCGAAATGAGGAATCCATGTTCGAAAGGACGCGGCCCCCGATTAGCTCGGGAGCCGGGAATCCGCTAAAGTCTCACTCGTCGGAACGGCCCGCAACGGCCGGGAAGACAACTCCCGCTGACTGGGAATCAGACGCCGAAAGGATCTGATAGAGTCGGAACCGCCGGAAAGGGAAACGCGAAAGCGAGAACCTGGAAAGCACCGAGGAAATCGGATCGGAAAGATCTGATAGAGTCGGAAACGCAAGACCGAAG